>JBGARB010000085.1:0-13562 GCA_044230495.1 Rhodocyclaceae bacterium | reverse complement strand
GGCGCGATGCGCGTGGCGAATCCCGGTTTGCGCGTGCGGTCGGCAACGTCGATGGCGCCGCGCGCGAACGCCAGGTGGGCCACGTGCAGGCGCGGCAGTTCGGCCGCTTCGTTCGACGGCGCCGAGGGCGGCCCGGCCAGCGCATCGACGAACGGGCTCCAGTTGAGCCGGCCATCGGCTTCGCGCGCCAGCGTCAGGCGCAGGCCGTCGAAATCGATGGCGTCGAACACCAGCGCGCGGCGCGCCAGCCCGGACCACGCCAGGTCGACGGTCAGCGCATCGCAGGCCAGCAGCGGCGCGCCGTCCGGGCGCGCGAGGGCAATCGCCGGCACATGCAGGCGCAAGCTGAACGGGTTGAAGGCCGGCAGGTCCATCGACAGTGTGTGCCCGGTCTTTTCGCTGACGAAGGCCTTCGCCTGCGACTGGAGGATGCGCGGCAGCGCCAGCCATGCCGCGAGCAGCAACAGCGCGACGAGGACGGCGACGGCCAGCAGCCAGCGGCCGAGGCGGCGGCGAGGTGCGGGGGGCGATGGCGACGGGGCGGCGCCCGATGTTGTGGCGGGTGCGGCGGTATTCATGATGTGGCCTTGCTCATTCGGCATGACGGACGAGCAACTGTACCCTTTCTTCGCCCTGCCATTCGTTCAGGTCGAGCGCGTAGGCGATGCGCGCCTGGCGCGGCAGCGTGGTGGCGTGGTTGAACCAGATCGCCTCGAAGCGCGCGCCAGCTTTTTCCAGGCGCAGCTTGAGGTGCTTTTCCTTCAGCACGCGCTGGTCGAGGACAATGAATTCGTCGAGGAACAGCGGCGGCGCGAACCCTTGGCCCCACACCGCCTGCTGCAGGCGGCGCGCACTGTCGATCGAGCAATGGGCGATCTCCAGCGGGCCGTCGGTTTCCAGCGTGCGCGACAGATCCTCGGCCGACAGGCTGGCACGGCAGACGGCCTCGAAGCCATCCCGAAAGGCCTCGAAGCGGTCTTCCGCGATGCTGACGCCGGCCGCCATCGCATGGCCGCCGAAGCGCGACATCAGGCCCGGATCGCGCTTGGACAAGAGGTCGAGCGCATCGCGCAGATGCAGGCCGGGAATCGAGCGTCCGGAACCCTTGAGCATGCCGTCGCCGGCCGGCGCGAAGACCAGCGTCGGCCGGTGGTGGACCTCTTTGAGCCGTCCGGCGAGGATGCCGATCACGCCCTGGTGCCAGGCCGGATCGAACAGGCAAAGGCTGGCGCGTTCCCCCGCTTCGATGTCGCCCATCTGCAGATCGGCATCGACGCGCATGCCGGCTTCGACGGCGCGCCGTTCGATGTTGGTGTGGTCGAGCGCCTGCGCGATGTTCAGCGCCCGCGCCGGGTCGTCGGTGAGCAGGGCTTCGATGCCGAGCGACATGTCGGCCATGCGTCCGGCCGCATTCAGCCGGGGGCCGACCGTGAATCCCAGGTCCATGCTGCCGGCGCGCGCCGGATCGCGCCCGGCGACGCGGAACAGTGCGGCGACGCCCGGCTGCGCGGCGCCGGCGCGCATGCGCGCCAGGCCCAGCGATACCAGCCGGCGGTTGTTGGCGTCGAGCGGCACGACGTCGGCGACCGTGCCCAGCGCCACCAGGTCGAGCAGCGTCGAGAGATTCGGCTCGGCGTCGGCGAAGGCACCGCGTCGCCGCAGTTCGGCGCGCGTGGCCAGCAACACATAAAACATGACGCCGACGCCCGCCAGCGCCTTCGACGGGAAGGCACAACCAGGCTGGTTCGGATTGACGATCACGTCGGCGGCGGGCAGCGACTCGCCCGCCAGGTGGTGATCGGTGACCAGCACGTGCATGCCCAGCCGCTGCGCCTCGGCCACACCCTCGACGCTGGCGATACCGTTGTCCACGGTGACCAGCCAATCGGGGCGTCCGAAATGCGCGTGTGCGGCGGCCACGCCGGCAAGTTCGGGCGTCAGGCCGTAGCCAAACCTGAAGCGGTCGGGGACGAGGTAGGCGAGGTTTTCCGGCGCGGCACCGAGCAGGCGCAGGCCGCGCAGGGCGACGGCGCAGGCGGTGGCGCCGTCGCAGTCGTAATCGGCAACGACGAGCACGCGCTGTCGCTGGGCGATCGCGTCGGCCAGCGCACTGGCGGCCGCGGCGATGCCTTTCATCGTCGCCGGTGGCAGCAATGCCGCGGGCTTGGCATCGATGTCCGCTGCGTCGCGCACGCCGCGCGCCGCGAAGAGGCGCGCCAGCAGCGGCTCGATGCCGGCCTGCTCCAGCGTCCAGACCACGCGCTGCGGTGCTTCCCGGACCGTCACCCGGGGGCTCATGGGTTGCTCCATCGCTCGAAGGCGTGCGGCAGGGGCCGGCGGGCGAGTCGGCGCCATGTCTGCCGCAGCGGCCCGGCACGGCGGGGCGCAATGCGCGTCAGCCGGTCGCTGGCGGTGATCGCGATGTCGATGCCGCCGATGGCGCCCGACTGCAAGGCGGCATGCGCAGGGCCGAACCAGTCGGCGTCGAACGCGGCCAGCGCATGGCGCCAGGCGGTGGCATCCTGCGCGGCGGCCGGGCCGTCGAGCGCGTCGAGAACGACAAGGCACGGCGCACCGGCCGGCAAGGCATTCAGATGCGCCGGAACGGGCGCGACGGTGGCGCCGTGATGCCGGGCGTGCCCGCGCAGCGCCGGCTCGTCGGTGAACACGTGCCACGGCGTCGCGGCGGCGGCGGGTGCCAGCCTGCCGGCCCCCCACGGCCTGAGGGCATTCACCTCGGGCGCGCCGGCGGCGCGCCGGGCCGCGTTGACCGGATGCGTGTGCAGCAGCATCTGCACGTCGGTCAGCGCGCCGCGCCACGCCGCGTCGAGCGCCAGCAACGCCGCCGGGTCGGCGCCAGCCATCGGCGCGTCAAGCAGCGGCGGGCTGACGTGGGGGGCGAGGCGCAGGTGCCATCGTGCCGGCGCCGTCCATTCGAACTGCCCCAACGCGGCCAGCGCCGCCGCAAGGTCGACGCCGAGTGCAGCGGCTTCATCGGCGGTCACGGCCGAATCGGACAGGGGGTGCAGGCGCACCGAGCGGTCGCCAAAGGCCAAGCGCACGGGGTCCAGGCACAGCCAGTGGCCATCGTCGGCGCAGGCCCCGTAACCCAGGCGGCGGCTGGCGGCCACGGCACCGTGCCGGCGGGGCCACAGCGCGGCGCTGGCGACATCGGCGCCGGCAGCGTCCGGCGCCGGCTCGATGCGGATGACGGCGTCGGCATGCAAGGCGTCGAGGCCGGGGGTGGGCAGGTCGAAGGTCAGGTCATGCAGCGCCTGCGCGGGCCAGTCGAGGCCGCGCAGCACCAGCAAAAGCGAGGGAATCGTCACGATGGTGACATTCTAGGCGGGCAAGGCGCGGCGATTGCCGTACACTGCCGGAATCACGTCAGCTTGCCGAGGAAAGTAATGGACCCCCACGCTCACTTTCGTTCGCTGCCCCCCAAGGGGGCGCATGCCTCCCTCGGGACGGCCCTTCAGGAGACATGACATGCACGCCGAACCCGATGCCGCCGTCGCTGCCATTGCCGCGTCGCTGAACGAAACCTTGCGCCTGCAGCGCGACGCCTATTTCAAACACCCCGTACCGAGCTTCGCCGAGCGCGTCGCCGACCTGCGCACGCTGCAACGTTTCGCGCGCGAGAACAAGGAAGCCATCGTCGCCGCGATCAATGCCGATTACGGCAACCGCTCGCGTCACGAAACGCTGTTTGCCGAGTTGTATCCGGTGGTCGATGGCATCGACCACATCATCGGTCACCTCAAGGGCTGGATGAAGCCGCAGCGGCGCCGTGTCGACTGGCGCAATTTCTTCGGCGCCAGGAACCGCCTGGTACCGCAGCCGGTGGGTGTCGTCGGCTGCATCGTGCCGTGGAATTTCCCGGTCAACCTGAGCCTGGTGCCGCTGTCCTACGTGCTGGCTGCCGGCAATCGCGCGATGATCAAGATGTCGGAGAACTCGCGGCACCTGGCGAAGTTCTACGTCGAGACGCTGCCGAAGTATTTTCCGCGCGAGAAGGTCGCCGTGTTCGATGAAACGGGCGGCGTCGGCATCGAATTTTCGAAGCTGCCCTACGACCACCTGATCTTCACAGGCTCGAGCCAGACCGGCAAGTCGGTGATGGCCGCGGCGGCGCAGAACCTGTGCCCGGTGACGCTGGAACTCGGCGGCAAGTCGCCGGCCGTGGTCTGCGACGATTACCCGCTGCGCAAGGCCGCCGAACGTCTGCTGTTCGTCAAGCTGTTCAACGCCGGGCAGATCTGCACCACCGTCGATTACCTGTTCCTGCCCGACGGCAAGATGGACGAATTCACCGCGATGGCGCAGGAGATCGTCGTCGCGCGCTATCCGCAACTGGGCACGCCGGATTACACCTCGGTGATCGACGAGCGCGCCTTCCGCCGCGTCACCGCAGCGATCCTGCAGGCCGAAGAGCGCGGCGCGAAGCTCGTGCAACTGATTCCCGGCCCGCGCTGGGACGAGCAAAACCGCAAGATCGCGCCCGTGCTCGTCGTCAATGCGCCGGACGATTGCGACCTCTACACCCGCGAGATCTTCGGCCCGGTGCTGCCGGTACGCACCTACCGCAGCCTCGACGAGGTCATCGCCTACATCAATGCGCGGCCGCGGCCGCTGGCCTTCTATCCGTTCAGCAACAGCGGCGAGCGGATTGACCGGCTGCTCGATCACGTGATGTCCGGCGGCGTGTCGGTGAACGACGCGCTGTTCCATGTCGCGCAGCACGACCTGCCATTCGGCGGCATCGGCCATAGCGGCATGGGGCATTACCACGGCAAGGAAGGCTTCGAGACCTTCTCGAAGATGCGGCCGATCTTCTACCAGGCCTCGTTCTCGACACTGCCCTTCCTGCACCCGCCGTACGGCAAGTTTGCCGAGCGGGTGCTGGCCTTCCTCATCAAGTAACCGACTACCCTGCCGCTCCCGCCCGAAGGCGGGGGCGAGGGCAGTTCGCCGCTTCGCGGCGCCAGATTTGTGCAGTGATCCGCTTGACGGCGGCCCTGCGGCGAATCAAAACGGCGGCGGCGACGCGAATGCCAATGTCGTTCCGTCCGCCGGGTGCGGCAGCGCAAGCGCGGTGGCGTGCAGATGCATGCGGGTGGCGGGCGCGGCACTGCCATACAGCGTATCGCCGACGATCGGGTGACCGATGGCCGCCAGATGCACCCGCAATTGGTGCGAGCGGCCGGTGAGCGGGACCAGTTCCAGCCGCGTCGTGTTGCGCAGGGCGTCGTGGGCGATCACGCGCCAGCGCGTCCGGCTGGGCTTGCCGATGGCATGGTCGACCTTGCTGCGCGGACGGTTGGGCCAATCGAGGATCACCGGCAGGTCGATGAGCTGCCATTCGCCCGGCGGTACCAACGGCAGGCCAGAGACGTCGGCGACGTAGGTCTTGTCGACCACGCGCGCCGCGAAGGCCATCGACAGCGCGCGCTGCGCCATCGCGCCGCGCGCGAACAGCATTAACCCGGAGGTGGCCTCGTCGAGGCGATGCACCACCCGCGCATCGGGGTAGTGCGCCTGCACGCGCACCGACAGGCAATCGGCTTTCGTCGGTCCGCGGCCCGGCACGGCCAGCAGCCCGGCGGGCTTGTCGGCAACGATCAGCGAGGCGTCGGCGTGGAGGATCAAACTACAGTGATGGCGGGACGGCGCCAATCACCTGTCTGGTGCGCCTCATGTGGTTGGCCATCCGGCGAGGCGCGCCAGAAAATCGAAAAACACGCAGTAGAGCGTGATCGGCACGACGAGCCCGAGCGCGCTGCCGGCGATGTAGTCGCGAAAGCGCACGCCGGACATGGCCAGCACGTAGTTCAGCGCGGGCAGCGTCTGAAACACCGTGCGCAGCAGCGTGACGCTGACCAGCGGCTGCGCATCGAAACGCCGCAGGATGCGTTGCGCGAGCACACTGTCGAGGCGCCGCACGGCATCGCCGCCGATGAAGCGGATGACCACGAAGGTGATAACGCATGAGGTCATTGCCGCGACGTAGGTCGCCAGCCCGCCGTTCACGCGGCCGAGTGTCAGCACGGCGGCGGCAAGGAACAGCCAGCCGGGGATCTGGATCAGGTTGCCCAGGGAAAACAGCAGCGCGAAGATCAACAGGCCGCCGACCTGATGCGAGCGGATCTGCTGCTGGACGAAGTCGATGCTGATCTGCCCGCGCAGGCCCAGCCATTGGAATGCGGCCAGCAACACGGCCAGGAACAGCGCCACGGTCAGCCATTGGCGGTTGCGCCGGACAAACGCGAGCGCGGTCGGACGCATGCGGCGCTTTGCGCGTCGCTACCGCCGCGGCAGATGCCGCTCCAGCTCATACTTGGCGATCTGGTTGCGATGCACTTCGTCGGGGCCGTCGGCGAAGCGCAGCGTGCGGGCCTGCGCGTAGGCCGAGGCCAGCGGAAAGTCGTCGCTGACGCCGGCGCCGCCATGCACCTGCATGGCCCAGTCCAGCACCTGGCAGGCCATGCCGGGCGCCACGACCTTGATCATGGCGATCTCCTTTTTCGCCACCTTGTTGCCGGCGACGTCCATCATCCATGCCGCCTTCAGCGTCAGCAGGCGCGCCTGGTCGATCATCAGCCGCGCTTCGGCAATGCGTTCGCGGGTGACGCCCTGATCGGCCAGCGGCCTGCGGAAGGCAACCCGCGCAAGCGCGCGTTGGCACATCAGGTCGAGCGCGCGTTCGGCCAGGCCAATGAGCCGCATGCAGTGGTGGATGCGTCCCGGCCCGAGGCGGCCTTGCGCGATCTCGAAGCCGCGGCCTTCGCCGAGCAGGATGTTGCCCACGGGCACGCGCACGTCCTTGAAATCGACCTCGCCGTGGCCGTGCGGCGCGTGATCGTAGCCGAAAACGGTCAGCGCGCGCACCCGCGTCACGCCCGGCGTGTCCATCGGCACGAGCACCATGCTCTGGCGGCTGTGCGCGCTGGGGTTGTCCGGGTCCGTCTGGCCCATGAAGATGAGAATCTTGCAGCGCGGGTCGGGCGCGCCGGAGGTCCACCACTTGCGGCCATTGATGACGTACTCATCGCCTTCGCGGCGGATCGAGGCTTCGATGTTGGTGGCGTCGGACGATGCCACGGCCGGCTCGGTCATGGCGAAGCCGGAGCGGATCTCGCCGGCGAGCAGCGGCCCCAGCCATTGGTCCTGCTGCGCCGGCGTACCGTAGCGCGCCAGCACTTCCATGTTGCCGGTGTCCGGCGCGGAGCAGTTGAACACCTCCGGGGCGATGTGCGAGCGGCCCATGATCTCGGCCAGCGGCGCGTACTCGAGGTTGGTCAGGCCGGCGCCGAGATCGGATTCGGGCAGAAAGAGGTTCCACAGTCCGTCGGCCTTCGCTTTCACCTTGAGGTCGTCGATCACGCGGGTCGGCACCCATGGATTGCCGGCCTTGCGGTTGGCCTCGACCTCGTCGTGGAATGCCGTCTCGTTGGGGTAGATGTGCGCGTCCATGAAGGCATTGACGCGGGCCTGCAGCGCCTTGACCTTCGGGGTGTAGTCGAAATGCATATGGATTCCTTTACGAGTTGGCGATGCGCCAGCCGGTTTCGGCGACGGGGCGGGCCATGCGGCCCATCTCGACGGCCTGCGCGCTGGCGGCGTTGCCTTGCAGGGCGCGGGCGGCGATGCCCTGCGCGATGGCGGCGAGGCGGAACATGTTGAAGGCGAGGTAGTAGTTCCATTCGGCCGACGTGACCGGCGCGCGGCCGGTGCGTGCGCAATAGCGGGCGACGTAGTCGGCCTCGCGCGGAATGCCGAGGGCATCGAGATCGACGCCGACCAGCCCGCGCATCCTGGCCGGCGGCATGTGCCAGGCCATGCAGTGGTAGGCGAAGTCGGCCATCGGGTGGCCGAGCGTGGACAGCTCCCAATCCAGCACGGCGAGGATGCGCGGCTCGGTCGGATGGAACACCACGTTGTCCAGCCGGAAGTCGCCATGCACGATCGCCGTGTCGTCGCCCGGCGGAATGTGCGCCGGCAGCCAGTCGATAAGCCGGTCCATCGCCTCGATGGCCTCAGTTTCGGCGGCGCGGTATTGCTGCGTCCAGCGCGTGACCTGGCGCTCGAAGTAATTGCCCGGCTTGCCGTAATCGGCCAGACCGACGGTGGCGACATCGACCGAATGCAATGCGGCGATGACGCGGTTCATCTCGTCGAAAATGGCGCCGCGCTCGGCCGGCAGCAGGCCGGGCAGCGCCGGGTCCCAGAAGATGCGGCCGTCGACGCAATCCATGACGTAGAACATCGTGCCGATGACGGCGTCGTCGGTGCACAGCGCATGCGCCCGGGCCACCGGCACGTCGGTGCCGGCGAGCGCGGAGATGACGCGGAACTCGCGGTCGACGGCGTGCGCCGAGGGCAGCAGCTTGCCCGGCGGCTTGCGGCGCAGCACGTATCGTCGGTCGCCCGCGGTGAGCAGAAAGGTCGGGTTGGACTGGCCGCCGGCAAATTGCGCCACGACCAGCGGCGCCTGCGCCGGGTAGTCGCGAACGTGCGTGCGCAGCCACGCGGCGAGCGCGGCTTCGTCGAAGGCATGTTTGGGATTGACCGGGCGCGTGCCGGAGAATTCTTGGCTCATGGCGTGAAACTACAGTGGTGGTGACACGGCGATAACGGCGCGGCGCGCGCTCAGCAGCAGCTGGCGCCGCCATCGACCGCGAGGTACTGGCCGGTGATGTGTCGCGAGGCTTCCGAGGCGAGAAACACGATGGTGCCCTTGAGGTCTTCGTCGCCGCCCAGCCGTTGCAGCGGCGTCATGGCGACGACCATCTTGCCGATCTTCTCGAGCACGCCGGCGGACATTTTCGACGGGAAGAAGCCGGGGCAGATGGCGTTCACGTTGATGTTGTGGCGGCCCCATTCGGCGGCCAGCGCACGCGTGAAATTGATGTCGGCGCCCTTGCTGGTGTTGTAGGCGATGGTCGCCATGCCGGGTGGGTTGCCGGCCAGCCCGGCGACCGACGAAATGTTGATGATCTTGCCGGACTTCTGCGGGATCATCACGTGCTTGCCGACGTACTGGCTGAGGAAGAACATCGCATCGACATTGAGGCCGATGACCTTGTGCCACGCCTCGGCCGGGTAGTCCTCGGCGGGCGCGCCCCAGGTGGCGCCGGCGTTGTTCACGAGGATGTCGATGGTGCCGAATTGCGTCGTCACGGCATCGACCAGCGCCGGAATGCCATCGCGCTGCGAAATGTCATTCACGATCGTCAGCGTCTCGATGCCGGCGGCCTCGAGCGCGGACTTGGCAGCGGCGAGTTCGTCGGCCTTGCGCGCCGTGATGGCGACCCTGGCGCCGGCCTCGCCGAGCGCCTGCGCCATCTGCAGGCCGAGGCCACGCGAGCCGCCGGTGATCAGCGCGACCTTGCCGGTGAGATCGAAAAGTTGTTGGACGTTCATGGGCAGGTCTCCCGAAGGGCCGTCCGGAGGGAGGCCTGAGCCCCCTTGGGGGGCAGCGAACGAAGGTGAGCGTGGGGGTTCATCGATTCTTATTCAGGGCAGCGGAGTGGGATTGCGCTCGGCGATGATATCCGCCATGCGCAGCTCGATCGCGGCATTGATGCCGCGATGCGGAATGACATAGAAGCGATCCTCGACAACCGCGTTGAATGTCGCGTCGGCCATGTCGTCCGCGGAAAGGTGGCCCGAGGCGATGGCTTTACCGATGCGCGCGACGATCGCGGCGGAAATCGCGCCCGGTGCCTGCGGCTGCCCGCAATCCTCCGGCCGGTTGCGCTCGGAGGCACCAATGCCGGTCGGCACCCACGCCGGACACAGCACGGCCAAGTGCACCGGCGAGGCCGCCAGCCGCAGCTCGTGGTGCAGCGACTCCGACAGCGTGACGACGCCATGCTTGCTGACGTTGTAGGCGGCCATGCCGGGCGTCGAGACGAGCCCGGCGGCCGACGCGGTATTGACGATGCACGCGCGCTGGCCCGCCGCCATCATGCGTGGCAGGAAGGACTGGATGCCGTGGATGACGCCCCACAGATTGACGCCGTGACGGCATTGGTGTGGCGCACGTCGGTGGGCACGCACAGCACCCGTGCCGGCGGCACATCCAGCGTCGCGGCGGCACGTTCGAGCGTTGCGGCATCGATGTCGGCGAGCACGAGGTTCATGCCTTCGCGCGCCGCGCGACGGGCGAGCGCGAGGCCGATGCCGCTGGCGGCGCCGGTGATGACGGCGGTTTGTTCGTGGAAGCTCATGGTGTGATGGCGGGCAGGGGAAAGGGAAGGGGGCAAACTACAGTGGTGGTGGCACGGCGCTTCCTGGTCATCTCAGACATAGGCTTCTAAGCCGTGGCCGCGGCTCGACCACCATTCGCACCAGCGCGCCGCTGAATAGAGGATGTGCGCTTTTGATGCCGCGCTGCCTTCCGCAGCGTCGATGTCGCGCTGCGCGGCGACGTGACCGACGCCATGGAGGCCTGCGAAGCGGTCCGCGCAGGCACGCAGATCGGCACCCAGCTCGGCCAGTTCCGGGGCCAGGCTGTTGCGATAGCAGCGTTCGATCAGCGCGCGGTCGATCGCGTCCTTGCATTCCTTGACGACGAACTGCGCGCGGAAGCTGAATGGCTCGACGTAGCCAGCCGAACCGTTGGAATACAGCGGGATGCCGTCGCACGGTGGTGCCTGCGCGACGACGTAATAGTCCTGCATGGCGGCGATGAACTCGTCTTCGGTCTGGTCCTTCGGCGCATGCTCGCGGAACATCTGCCGCGCCCACGCATCGGCGCGCGGATCGCGGCCAACCTGCGGCGCGGCCAGCGTGACGTAGGGTGAATCCTGTATCTCGAGCCAGCGGGCGGTTGCCGCTTCGCGATCGACGCGGCGGAACAGGCCGCGCAGACGCTCGCCCCACGATGCGGTTCTCGGGCCGTCGCCGAGCAGTTCGAACAGCTCGACGAACTCGGCTTCGTGGCCGGGCTTGGGTTTGCCGATCGGGTTCCAGTCCAGTCCCATGGTGCGGTTCAGCGTGTCAGGTGAAGGCAGGGCGCCGCATCATAGTGAGTCGCGATGGAGATCGCGGAACAGCGGATTGCGTGCGGCGACCGGGGCGAGCCAGGCGTCGATCTTCGGCAGCTCGTAATCGAAGAAGAACTGCAGCGCGGCGGCGCGCCCGGCGCTCGCGGGGTCGTCGGTGCGCCGGTCGGCGACGACGACATCGAGCCACAACCACGCCACGACGACATGCCCGAAGGCCTGCAGGTAGGGCGTGGCGTTGGCGAGCACCGCGTCGGCGGCACCGCTCGACCAGGCTTCGCGCGTGGCGCGGGCCAGCGCCTCGGCGGCGTGCAGCAGGCGCGGCGCAAACCCGGCCAGCGGCGGGCGGGCACGGGCGGCGGCGGCCGTGGCGGCCATGCGGGCAATCAGCGCCCGCATGGTGGCGCCGTCGACCTGCAGCACCTTGCGGCCGAGCAGGTCGAGCGCCTGGATGCCATGCGTGCCTTCGTGGATCATGTTCAGGCGGTTGTCGCGCCAATACTGCTCGACCGGGAAGTCGCGCGTGTAGCCGTAGCCGCCATGAATCTGGATCGCCAGGCTGTTGGCCTCGAGGCACCATTCGCTGGGCCAGCTCTTGGCGATTGGCGTCAGCAGGTCGAGCAGCAACCGCGCTTCGGTGACGGCATCGCCTTCGCCGGTATGCAGTTCGTCGACGAGGCGCGCGCAGTAGAGCACCAGCGCCAGCCCACCCTCGACATAGGCCTTCTGCGCCAGCAGCATGCGCTTGACGTCGGCATGGGCGACGATCGGCACCTGCGGGCCGGCGGCCTTGCCGCTGGTGCCGATGGGGCGGCCCTGCGGGCGCAGGCGGGCATAGTCGAGGCTGGCGTCGAGCCCGGCGAAGCCGAGCATGACGGCGCCGAGGCCGACGCCGATGCGGGCCTCGTTCATCATGTGGAACATGCAGCGCAGGCCGTCGCCTTCATTGCCGACGCGGTAGCCGATGGCACCGGGCGCGCCACCCGGCGCGTAGCGGCCTTCGCCGAAATTCAGCAGCGTATTGACGGTGCCGCGCCAGCCGAGCTTGTGGTTGAGCCCGGCCAGTACCACGTCGTTGCGCTCGCCCGTGCGCCTGCCGTCGGCATCGACGCGCCACTTCGGCACGATGAACAGCGAAATGCCGCGCGTACCGGCGGGCAGGGTGCCGTCGGCGCCCGGCACCTTGGCCAGTACCAGATGGACGATGTTGTCGGTGATGTCGTGTTCGCCCGCCGAGATCCACATCTTGGTGCCGAAGAGACGATGGCGCGGTCCCAGCGGATCGGTGGCGGAATCGGCGCCGTCGGGCACGGCGCGCGTGGTGATGTCGCCCAGGCTGGAGCCGGCCTGCGGCTCCGAGAGGCACATGGTGCCGAACCAGCGGCCGGCCAGTTCGTTGGCGGCGAACACGGCGCGTTGGCGCGACGTGCCGTGCGCCATGATGAGATTGGCATTGCCGGCGGTGAGCAGCCCATAGGCGGCGATGCCGACGCTGGCGTGGTGGAAGAAGGCGTTGGCGGCCATTTCGACGACGCAGGGTAGCTGCATGCCGCCGTCGGCTTCGTCGTGCGCGGCAGCGAGCAGGCCGCTGGCGGCGTAGGCCAGCGCCGCCTCGTGCGTCGATGCCGGCAAATGCACGCGCTCGCCGTCGAGGCGCGGCTCTTCGCTGTCGCAGCGCCGATTGGCCGGCGCGAATTTTTCGCGCGCCAGCCGTTCGGCCATGTCGAACACGGCATCGAAGGTCTCGCGCGAATGCTCGGCAAAGCGCGCCCGCGCGCTCAGCCGCTCGACGCGCAGCCAGTCGTGGAGCAGGAAGTCGAGGGCGCGTCGCAGGCGCATGGAGACGTCGAAAGTGAAACTACAGTCGTGGCGGGACGGCGCTTTCTGCGGCGCCGCCCCAGAACAGGCTCAACAGACCTCGAACAGGCCCGCCGCGCCCTGGCCGCCGCCGATGCACATGGTGACGACGACGTATTTCACGCCGCGACGCTTGCCTTCGATCAGCGCATGGCCGGTCAGGCGTGCGCCGGAGACGCCATACGGGTGACCGACGGCGATGGCGCCGCCATTGACGTTGAGCCGCTCCATCGGGATGCCCAGCGTGTCGGCGCAATACAGCACCTGCACGGCGAAGGCCTCGTTGAGTTCCCACAGGCCGATGTCGTCGACCTTGAGGCCGAAACGCTTGAGCAGCTTCGGAATCGCGAACACCGGGCCGATGCCCATTTCGTCGGGCTCGAGGCCGGCGACGGCGAAGCCGCGATAGATGCCCAGAGGCTTCAGGTTGCGCTGCTCGGCGAGCTTGGCGTTCATTACCACGCAGGCCGACGCGCCATCGGAGAACTGGCTGGCGTTGCCGGCCGTGACGACGCCGCCGGGCACGGCGGTGCGGATTTTCTGCACGCCCTCGAGGGTGCTGTCGGCGCGGATGCCCTCGTCTGCGCTGACGGTGACTTCGCGGCTGACCAGCGCGCCGGTGGCCTTGTCGATGACGCCGGCGGTGACGGTGATGGGCACGATCTCATCGTTGAACTTGCCGGCGGCCAGACCCGC
>JBGARB010000084.1:0-10201 GCA_044230495.1 Rhodocyclaceae bacterium | reverse complement strand
GCCCGTACTCGTGACCAACCATCCGGCCTACCTGCTTCGCAACCTGCCGGACAAGGCCAAGGCCTGGGAAGACCTGCTGTTGCTGCGTCGAACGCTGCGCGGGCTGGAGGAGGAATCATGAAATCGGTACGCATCGAACGCATCCCTGCCCGCATCGACGATGTGCGCGTCGTCGATGTGCCGCGACCGGAGCCGGCGCATGGCCAAGTCCGCGTGCGCATGCGGCTGGCACCGGTCAATCCGTCCGACCTGAATTTCGTGCATGGCACCTACCACGACGCGCTCGCGCGCACGCTATGGAACCATGGCTCGGGCAGCGCCGATCCGCGCGTGTTCTTCGATCCGGCGCACATGAATCCCTGCCCGCTGCCGCCATACGCGCTGGGCGGTGAAGGTGTCGGCGTCGTCGATGGCTGTGGCGGCGGCTTGCTGGCGCGGCGACTGCTGGGCAAGCGCGTGGCAATCGCCGCCGGGCCGCCGCAGGGCAGTTGGCAGGAATGGACCGTCGTCGATGCGCGTCGCGCGGTGGTGCTGCCGCCTTCGGTGGCCGACGAGCAGGCGGCGATGTTCTTCGTCAATCCGTTGACCGCGTTCATCCTGGCGCGCAAGGTGTTGTGCGTGCCGCGCGGCGACTGGTTGCTCGTCACGGCGGCCGGCTCGGCGCTGGGCGGCATGATGGTGCGGCTGGGCCGCCGCTTCGGCTTCCGCACGCTGTGCGTGGTGCGTTCCGCCGCCGGTCGTGCGCCGCTCGAAGCGCTCGGCGCCGATGCCGTTGTCACCACCGATACGCAGGATCTCATGACCGAAGTGCACCGCCTCACGCAGGGCCGGGGCGTCGGCTACGCCATGGATTGCGTTGGCGGCGATCTGGCAGGGCAAGTGATCCGTTGCCTTGCACCCAGTGGCCAACTGGTGGTTTATGGCACGCTGTCGAATTCGCCGTTGCCGCTGATGCCGCGCGACCTGATGATGCCGTCGGCATCGATTCACGGCTTCCTGCTGCCCGGCTGGCTGGCGATGCACAAGCCGCTCGTGTTGCTGGGCGTACTGCGGGCGGTAAAGGCACTGACCGTCGCCGGGATCTTCCATGCCGACATCGCCGAGACGTTCGCCATTGACGACGTACAGGCCGCGCTGACCGCCGCGACGGCGGCGGGCCGTCGCGGCAAGGTGCTGCTGCGCCTTTGCTGAACCGCGCTACTCGACGCTGTAGTTGCGCGCCTCCAGGCAAGCGGTGACGGCGCGGCGGTAATCTTCCCAGGCATCCGCATACTGCCGGCGCGTCATGTGCTCCGGCGGCTGCGTCGGGTCGAAGCGCGTCTGGTCCACCGCCCAGCGATGGCATTCGTAGCGGTCGTTGGCTTCCTGCTGCTCGCTCTGACCGGCGGTCGGATAGACGTACAACTCTTCGTACCAGTCGATATCCCCGCTGGTGTCGATGTCCTGCGGCGGATCGACCACGGCGTACTGCCGTTCATAAGGCCGCCACTGATAGTACAAGCCGTTGGCGTAGTAGTAGGGTACGCCGGCGAACCACAGCGTCGAGTAGAACGGCGGCAGCACCGAAATCGATACGCCCAGCGGCGGACGCACGACGACCCAGCTTGAACCCCACGGGCGATACCAGACGCCGCCATGGAACCAGTAGTCGCCCTGGCGATGCGGTACCTGGCGGTAGCCGCGCGGCAAGGTGTGGACGACATGGCCGTAGGTCGGGTAGCGGCGGTCGACGTTGATGCGGATGTCAACATGGTTGCGCGGACGCAACTGCGGGCGGCGGTCGTTGTCGTTCCAGCGATGGTCGTCGCGTCGCCGGTCGTTGTCATTCCAGCGGTGGTCGTCACGGCGCCAGTCGTTGTCGTTTCGGCGCCGGTCGTCATTGCGGCGGCTGTCTACCGACCAGGTGTTCGGCGCGGGGCGCGGCGCGTTGTTTTGCCAGCCGTTGTTGTCCGGGCGACGATCGCCATCCCAGCGACGGGCATCATGGTGCGCGGCATCGTCGCGACGCGGCGAAGGATCATTGCGACGCACGTCGGCTTCGCGGCGGCCGTTCGGAACCGGCGGCACCTGGGGTGTCGTGATGAAGCCGGAGTCGTTGGTGAAGCCCGGCCGCGTGGGTTCGCCGCGCGAGCGTTCATTGTTCGTCGCGCGCGGTACGGGTGGGGCGGGCGGCGCGTCGAAGGTGGCGCCGGGACGCATCGTGCGTTCGCCTGCGGAGCGTTCGGTGACCGGCGCGCGCGGGGCATGGGGCGCCGATTGCACCTGCGGTGCGGCTTGCGGCGGTGGCGGGGGCAGCGCGCGCTCGACCTTGGCGCGTTCGCGTTCGCGTTCGGCTTCTCGCCGGTCCTGCCTGTCCGCCGGTGAGTCGGCATCGCGTTCGCGCTTCTCGTACTTGCTCAGGCCGTGTTTTGCCGCATCCGGATCGGCCCAGACGGGCGCTGCCGTCGCGGCAACAAGGGCGGCGAGCAGGGCGAGGGCAACGGGGCGGCGTACAGGGGTCTTCATGGTGAGGCCTTTCAGCGGACTTGGTAGCCGCGCCCTTGCAGGCACGCGGACATGGCACGGCGGAAATTGGCGGCGTCGCGGCGCTCTTCGCGGTTGACCCGCGGCGCGTCGGCATAATCGTAGTCGTCGATGCGACGCGGCGGCTGCGCAGAGGCTTCGGACGCTGCGCCGAGCACCGTGCCCGCGATGGCGCCGAGCACCGCGCCCTCGGTACGGTGTCCGCTGCCGGCGATCGCCGAGCCGATGGCGGCACCGGCGAGCAGGCCGACGCCGGCGGCATTGCCCGGCGCCTGCTCGTAGCGGACGTCATTGTCGCGGCGTGGCGGTCGTGCGTAGGCCATGCGGCCGGGATCGAAGCTGGATTTCTCGGCGGCCCAGCGATGGCATTCGTAACGGTCGCGCTCCTCCTGCGCGGCGCTCTGGCCGTGCATCGGATAGGCATACACCTGCGCCGGTGGCGGCGGTGGATAACTCTCCCGCGCGTAGGTACGCCCGGCCCGCGGCGCGGCGCAGCCGGCGAGCAGCAGACTGCCACCGACCATCGCGATGATCAGGGAAGGACGGAACGGGGAACGGCGCGTACGGTTTGTCATGACGACTCCTTTCGATGCACGCAGGCTAGGAAGCGCGTGTAAGCGGCCTGTTGCCGATCTGCGACCAATTGTTTCCGGCGCGTGACGTGTTGCCACGAAACTACAGTGGTGGTGACACGGCGCACCGGGCGCGACTTTGCCGTGCGGCGCGCCCACGCACTTGGCATCAGGGCTGGCCGATGTAGTCCCGCTTGCCGATGTCGACGCCGTTGTGGCGCAGGATGTTGTACGCGGTGACGACGTGAAAGTGGAAGTTGGGGATCGCGTAACCGCACAGGTATTGCAGGCCGACGAACTCGAATACGGACTGGCCGGCCTTGATGGTGATCCGCCGTTCCTCCGCGCCGTCGATCGCGGCGGCCGGCACGCTGGCGATGAACTCAAGTGTCCTGCCGATGCGCGAATACAGCTCGCCGAATGTCGTTTCGATGTCCTCGTGCCGCGGCGGCTCCATGCCCGCCAGGCGCGCGACCGGGCCCTTGGCGTTGTCGCATGCGATCTGCACCTGCCGCACCAGTGGAAACATGTCCGGATACAGCCGCGCCTGCAGGAGCACCGCCGGATCGTACTTACACGCCACCGCGTGCGCCTCGCCTTTGCGCAGAATGCCCTCGAGATTGCGCAAGGTATTGGCGAATCGCGGCGCGCTGGCCTGGTACATGGAGATCGACATGGTGTGTTACCTCAGGATCGCGGATCGATGGGGGTTGCCGGCGCCAGACGGGCGCGCTCGATGTGCTCGGCCAGTTCGAGGCAGACGAGGTCGCCCCACATCGGCCCGGTAAGCAGTACGCCGACCGGCATGCCATCGACGAGTCCGGCGGGGACCGCGGCGGATGGCAGGCCGAGCAGGTTGGCGGGCAGCACCGGCCGTGCGCCGGCCAGCGCGGCAGCGGCGCCTTCCGGACTGGCGATGTCGGCGCCGACGATGAATGGCAGCTGCGTCCAGGTCGGCGTCAGCACGGCGTCGAAACGCTGGAAGAACTCGGCCCAGGCGACGGCCAGCGCGCGGCGGCCGATCCACGCCGCCTCCATCATCTCGATGGGTATCGGTCCTGCAGCGGTGGCCGCGTGGGCGATGAACTGTGCCGCGCCAGCGGAGAGGATGGGCGTCAGCATCGGCCGCGCGGCACTGACGCCGCCGACCACCAGATGGTGCCAGCAACCGATCACGGCGTCCCACTGCGGCGGCACGGCTTCCTCGACGTCGACGCCGGCGGCGGCCAGCGCGGCGGCAGCGGCACAGGTGACGGCGGCGACGCGCGGATCGGTGTCGCCGCCGGGCGGCTCGGCCAGCAGCGCAACGCGGCGCGGCCGGGCCGATGCGGACAAGGTCACCGGCTGCGTCCAGGGATCGCGCGCGTCGGGACCGGACAGCACGGCCAGTGCGGCCCGCACATCGCCGACCCGGCGCGCCATCGTGCCTTCGACCAGCAGCACCTGAAGCACCATCGTCTCGGGCAGCGCATGGATGTCGTTGGCGTGCGGGACGAGGCCGAAGGTGGGCTTGATCGAGGCGATCGAGCAGCAGGTGGCCGGATTGCGCAGCGAACCGCCCAGATCGTTGCCCAGACCCAGCGGCGACATGCCGGTGGCGAGCGCAGCGGCTTCGCCGCCGGAGCTGCCGCCGACGGTGCGGGCCGGATTCCACGGATTCTTCGTCAGGCCGTTGAGACCGCTGTCGGTATGGACGCGCAAACCCAGGTCCGGCAGGTTGGTGCGGCCGATGAGGATGCCGTCGGCCGCTCGAAGACGTGCCACCACTGGCGAGTCGCGGCCGGCCCTGGCGTTGGCCAGCGCGGCGAGGCCGTAGGTGGTCGGCTGGCCGGCGACATCGATGTTCTGCTTGACGGTGAATGGCACGCCGGCCAACGCGCCGAGCGGTGCACCGGCGGCGCGTTTGGCATCGAGCGCGCGTGCGGCGGCACGGGCATCCTCGTCGCAGCGTTGCACGATCGCATTCACGGCCGGATTGACGGCATCGATGCGCGCCAGGTGGGCCTCGACGATGTCGATGGCCGAAGCGCGGCCGGCGGCGAATTCGGCGGCCAGCGCCTGCGCGGGAAGTTGCCAGAGTGCGTTCATGGAATCGCCTTTCGTTTCACGTTGACTCAATGGGGCGAATCATCGAGCTGTGCGACGTTGTCGCGTTCGCGCTGGTTGGCATTGTGGCGGCGTTGCACCAGGACCATGGTGCCGGCGACGAACAGGCCGAACAGCAGGATGACGATGTAGATCGACAATTGCAGCTTGACGAGCAGCGCGTAGATGCCCGTCATGATGAGGATGGAGAGGTTCTCGTTGAAATTCTGCACCGCGATGGAATGGCCGGCACCCATCAGGATGTGGCCGCGGTGTTGCAGCAAGGCGTTCATCGGCACGACGAAAAAGCCAGAGAGGATGCCGATGCCCACCAGCAGCGGCACGGCGATCGTGAAGTCGCGCACGAAGATCATCGACACGCTCATCAGGCCCATGGCGACGCCCAGCGGGATCACGCGCAGGGACTTGCGCAGTGTGATCCATTTGGCCGCCATCACGGCGCCGGCCGCCACGCCGACGGCGACGATGCCCTGCAGCATGCTGGCCTCGGAGAGATTGAGGCCGAGCGCGGCGCGGGCCCATTCGAGGACGATGAATTGCAGCGTGGCGCCAGCACCCCAGAAGAGGGTCGTCACCGCCAGCGAAATTTGACCGAGCTTGTCGCGCCAGAGCAGGGCGACGCAATGCGCGAACTCGTGCACGAGGTAGATCGGGTTGGACTTGAGCGGCTTGTGATCCACGCCGGTATCGGGCACGTAGAGATTGAACATCGCCGCGACCAGATAGAGCACGCCGATCACCAGCAGGGCCATTTCGGGGACGCTATCGACGCCCGTCTCGATGAGCGGAAAGTCGAAGGCCAGCAGGCTGCCGGCCACATCCGGGCGGATCAACGCCCCGCCGAGCACGACGCCGAGGATGATGGCGCCAACCGTCAGGCCCTCGATCCAGCCGTTGGCGACCACCAGCAGGCGATGCGGCAGGTATTCGGTGAGGATGCCGTACTTTGCCGGCGAATACGCCGCGGCGCCGAGGCCGACGACGCTGTAGGCGAGCAGCGGATGGACATCGAGGAACATCAGCGCGCAGCCGAAGATCTTGATGCCGTTGCTGATGAACATCACGCGCCACTTCGGCATCGAGTCGGCGAAGGCGCCGACGAAGGCGGCCAGCGCGACGTAGGAGACGGTGAAGAAGGTCTTGAGCAGCGGCTCGTAGGTCGCCGGCGCCTGCATGTCGCGAAGCAGGTAGATGGCGGCGATCAGCAACGCGTTGTCGGCAAGCGCGGAAAAGAACTGCGCCGCCATGATGATGTAGAAGCCGGCCGTCATGCGCGGGGAACGGTCGGCAATGGCCCGTTGGACGGGTGATGCATGCGCGGCTGCCTGTGGATTTGTGCTTGAATGGCAGAATAAGCGAATCAAATGCTTTTGGAGGGAAATATGGCGGATCGCCGCTTGCAGGTCTTTCATGCCGTGGCCAAGCAATTGTCGTTCACCAAGGCAGCCGATCTGCTGTTCATGACGCAGCCGGCGGTGACGTTCCAGATCAAGCAGCTCGAGGAACACTTCAATACGCGGCTGTTCGATCGCGGCCACGGCAAGATTTCGCTGACACCGGCCGGCGAGGTCGTGATGCAGTACGCCGAGCGCATCCTGGCGTTGTCGTCGGAGCTCGACGTGCGCCTGTCGGACATGACCGGCACCATCGGCGGCTCGCTGATCGTCGGCGGCTCGACGACGATTGCCGAGTTCATGCTGCCCGGCATCCTCGGCGAATTCAAGGCGGCCTATCCGGCCGTGCGCGCCCGCCTGGTGGTGGGCAACTCCGAGAGCATCCAGACCCGCGTCGCCGAGCACACCATCGACATCGGCTTCATCGAATCGCCCGGACACAACGCCAACCTCGAATGCGGCGAATGCTGCGAGGACGAGCTGGTGGTGATCTGCCATCCGCGCTTCCCGCTGGCCCGCCAGCGCGAGGTCACGCCGGACCAGTTGCTCAAGCATCCGTACATCTCGCGTGAGCCGGGATCGGGTTCGCGCGAATTCATCGACGACTACCTCACCGATGCCGGCATCAAGCCGGAGGCAATGAACGTCGTCATGGAGCTGGGCAGCCCCATCGCCGTGGTCGGCGTGGTGCAAAGCGGGCTGGGCTATGCCATTGCGTCGCGCGTGTCCGTTGCCACCGCGCAGCGCTTGGGCGATCTGGTGACCATCCCGCTCAATCCGCGCCTGCGGCGCACGCTGTCGATGATCTACCCGAAGGAGAAGTTCCGTTCGCGGCTGGTGACGGCGTTCGTCGATTTCGCAGCCAAGAAGCTGCCGACCCGGCAGGGCGCATGACGCGGCCGATCCGCGCACGCATCGACCGCGATGCGTTTCGGCACAACCTTGCCCTTGCCCGCCAGGCGGCGGCAGGGGCGCGCTGCTGGGCCGTGGTCAAGGCCGACGCCTATGGACACGGCCTGCTGCCGATGGCCCAGGCGATCGCCGCCACGGCCGATGGCTTCGCGCTGATCGAGATCGAAGGTGCCGTTGCCTTGCGCGAAGCCGGCCTGCGGCATCCGATCCTGCTGCTCGAAGGTTTCTACGATGCCGCCGAGTTGCCCTTGCTGGCGCAATACGATCTCACCCCGGTGCTGCATGCGCCCTGGCAGGTCGAGGCACTGGCCAGCGCCGAACTGCCGTTCGCAATTCCCGTGGTGCTGAAGATCGAGACCGGTATGCACCGGCTGGGCCTGCGGCGCAACGAGCTCACCGCCGCGCTGGGGCGTCTGGCGGCCTGCGGCTGTGCCAGCAGCATCACCTTGATGACGCATTTCGCCAATGCCGACGGCGAGCCGGGCATCGCCGATCAGATCGCGGCGTTCGATGCCGCCGCCAGCGGGCGGCACCTGCCGCGTTCGCTGGGCAACTCCGCGGCGCTGCTGCGCTATGGCGAGCGCGTCGGCGGCGAAGGCAACTGGGCGCGGCCCGGAATCATGCTGTACGGCGCCTCGCCGTGCCCGGAAATCGCCTCGGCGAAATCCTACGGGCTGCGCCCGGTGATGACCCTCGAAAGCGGGTTGATCGCCGTGCGCAAGCTCGCCGCTGGCGATCGCGTCGGTTATGGCGGCAGCTTCGTCGCCCGCGCGCCGATGACGGTCGGCGTCGTCGCCTGCGGCTATGGCGACGGCTACCCGCGCCATGCGCCGACTGGCACGCCGGTGCTGGTCGATGGCCGCCGGACATGGTTGGTCGGCCGCGTATCGATGGACAAGCTGTGCGTCAATCTGACCGACTTCGCAAACTACAGTGATGGTGGCACGGCGCATGCCGCGCCGCCGGGCGGCCGCGTGGTGCTGTGGGGCACCGACGCGGCCAGCGGCGCCGTCCTGCCGGCCGATGAAGTCGCCACGGCCGCCGGCACGATCGCCTACGAACTGTTCTGCGCGCTGGCCGGGCGCGTTCCCATCGACTACATCTGAAACAGGAGTCCGCATGACCACGTTGTTCGATCCCCTTTCGCTGGGCGACTTGACGCTGCCCAACCGCATCATCATGGCGCCGCTGACGCGCTGCCGTTCGCCGGGGCGCATCCCGGTGCCGCTGATGGCCGAGTACTACGCCCAGCGCGCCAGCGCCGGGCTGATCCTGTCGGAGGCCACCAGCGTCGATCCATTGGGTGTGGGTTATCCCGATACGCCGGGCATCTGGTCGGCCGCACAGGTTGCCGCCTGGAAGCCGGTGACGCACGCCGTGCATGCCGCCGGCGGGCGCATCTTCCTGCAGCTTTGGCACGTCGGGCGCATCTCGCATCCAGACTACCTCGATGGCGCACTGCCGGTGTCGGCCAGCGCCATCGCGCCGCAGGGTCACGTCAGCCTTCTGCGCCCGCAGCGCGACTACGTTGCGCCGCGTCCGCTGGCGGCCGACGAGCTGCCGGGAATTGTCGCCGCCTATCGACGCGGGGCCGAAAACGCGCAGGCCGCCGGCTTCGACGGCGTGGAAATCCACGGTGCCAACGGCTATCTGCTCGACCAGTTCCTGCAAACCACGACCAATCACCGCGAAGACGACTACGGCGGCCCGGTCGAGAACCGCGCGCGGCTGATGCTCGAGGTCGCCGACGCCTGCATCGGCGTCTGGGGCACCGGGCGCGTCGGCATGCATCTGGCGCCGCGTTGCGATGCCCATTCGATGGGCGATGCCGATCCGGGGGCAACGTTCGGGTACGTCGCACGCGAGCTGGGGCGGCGCAAACTGGCCTTCATCTGCGCCCGCGAATCGCAAGCCGCGCCGCGCCTCGGGCCGCAGCTCAAGGCGGCCTTCGGCGGTGTCTACATCGCCAACGAAGGACTCGACGGCGCTTCCGCCTCGCGCTTGCTGGCCGATGGCGAAGCCGACGCGGCGGCGTTCGGCAAGCTGTTCATCGCCAATCCGGATCTGCCGGCGCGGTTGTCGGCCAACGCCGAAATGAATCGCTGGGATGCCGGCACGTTCTATGGCGCTGGCATGAGCGATCCGCGCGTCGGCTTCACCGACTACCCCGCGCTGGCGACGGACGACATCGCCAGCTGACATGGCCAAGGCCAAGTCGATCCACGTCTGTACCGAGTGCGGTGCGACCGCGCCCAAATGGCAGGGGCAGTGCCCGGGCTGCGGACAGTGGAACACGCTGGTCGAGAGTGCGTTCGAATCGGCCACGCCGGCCGCCGCGAAGCGGTTTTCCGGGCTGGCATCGAGTGGCCGGCTGCAGACGCTGGCCAGCATCGCGCCGCGCGAGGAGCCGCGTCAGCCGACCGGCATCGAGGAATTCGATCGCGTGCTCGGCGGCGGGCTGGTGGCCGGTGGCGTCGTGCTCATCGGCGGCGATCCGGGCATCGGCAAGTCGACGCTGCTGCTGCAGGCGTTGGCCCGCCTGGCCGAGGCGCGACAAAACGTGCTCTATGTCTCGGGCGAGGAATCGGGCGAGCAGGTGGCGCTGCGCGCGCGGCGCCTGCAACTGCCGACCGAAGGCCTGGCGCTGCTCGCCGAGATCAGCCTGGAGAAGATCCTCGCCACGCTGGCGAGCGT
>JBGARB010000011.1:0-44644 GCA_044230495.1 Rhodocyclaceae bacterium | reverse complement strand
GCCAACGAATAAATGCACCGCGCGCTCATGAACCCGCCCCCCAACCCCCGCCCCGAGGACGGGGGTGACCACGGTTCGCCGCTGCGCGGCCTTGTCTCGTTGGCGGTGCCCGTCTTGGGGCGGCCCGGGGACGGGCACTCATGCGGCAAAGCCGTCGGTGGCGGCGATGACGTCGGCGGGCGAGGGCGGCGCGCCGCGTGCGCCGAGATTGATCGCATCGCGTGCGGCCAGCACGCCGGTCAGCCCCGGCTCGGAGGCACAGAACAGCGCCACCACCGGGCGCTCCAGCGCCGCCGCCAGATGCACGAGGCCGGTGTCGACGCCGACGACGAAACGGCTGCCGGCGAGTACGCCGGCCAGCGTCGTCAGATCCGATGGCGGCAGCGCCTGCGCCTGCGGAATGGCTGCGGCGATGCGCGCGGCGCGCGCGCGTTCCACCGCGCTGCCGGCGGGCAGCAGGCAGGTCAGTCCGCGTGCGGCCAGATGACACCCGAGGGCGATCCAGTGCGCCTCCGCCCACAGCTTGTCGTCGCGCGAGGTGGCGGTAAGCAGCGTGACGCAGGGGGCGTCAAAACACAGTGATGGCGACACGGCGCCAAGCCCGTAGTCGAGGCCGGGCGGCACGGCATGACCCAGCGCCGCGGCGGCCAGCGCGCGGTTGCGATCCACGGCGTGCCATGTGCGCGGCACGGCGAAGCGCGCACTTTGACATAGCGCGGCGAGCGGCTCGCGGGTGCTGGCGGCATCGAAACCGCAACGCCGGCCTCGTGCCTGGCATGCAACGAGCGCACTCTTGATGAGCCCCTGGGTGTCGATGATCGCGTCGTAGGCTTCGGTACGCAGCGCGGCGCGACAGGCGGCGATCTCGCGCCATGTCGCGCGGCTGGCAAGCGACTTGCGCCAGCGGCGGAGGGCGACGGGGATGACGCGGTCGATGGCGGGGTGCAGGCGGGGGATGGCGGCGAAGCCCTCCTCGACGGCCCAGTCGATGCGCGCCTGCGGCAGCGCGGCGCGGATGTCGCTGGCCACCGGCAGGTTGTGGATCACGTCGCCCAGCGAAGAGGTTTTGACCAGCAGGATGCGCACGGGCGCGGGCCGGGCAGGCGGCCACGTAGAATGTCGGTGGAAAAATTATACGGCGCCACCCTCGCCCGTCCGTGTGTCATGAACCCATCGCCGCCAGAGTTGCACCGCGCCGCGCTGTACCGGCGGCTGCTGACGTACGTGCGCCCGCATCGGCGCGCGTATGCGTTGGGCGTGCTGTGCATGGTGCTGGCGTCGATCGTCGAGCCGGCGCTGCCGGCGCTGCTCAAGTACCTGCTCGACGACGGTTTCACCACCGCGCGGGCGCCGGCGGACTGGCTGATCTACCCGGTCGGCATCTTCGTGCTGTTCGTCTTCCGCGCCATCGTCGGCTACGTCGCCGATACGCTGATGGCCTGGGTCGGCCAGCAGGTCGTCACCGAAATGCGCCGCGAGATGTTCGCCAAGCTTATCCGCCTGCCCACGCGCTATTTCGGCGAGCACGGTTCGGGCCGGCTGCTCTCGCGCGTGGCCCACGACGTCACCGGCCTGACGCAGGCTTCGACGAGCACCGTGACGTCGCTGGTCAAGGACAGCGTGTCGATCATCGGCCTGCTGGCGTGGCTGGTCTTTCTCAACTGGAAGCTGATGCTGGTGGCGCTGGCCATGCTGCCTTTCATCGGCCTGGCGGTCGGCTACTTCAGCCGCAGGCTGCGCCGCATCGCCCGCGACATCCAGGTGTCGCAAGGGGCCATCACGCAGGCCTTGCAGGATGTCATCGAAGGCCAGAAGGTCATCAAGATCTTCGGCGGCCAGACCTTCGAATCGCGGCGCTTCGATGCCACGATCGAGAGCCAGCGCCGCTATCAGATGAAGGCCGTGATGTCGAACGCCGCGCTCGGCCCGATCGTGCAGACCTTCGCCGTCATCGCGCTCGCCATCATCATGGGCATCGCGCTGTTCCAGGCGGCGCGCGGCGAGGCGACGGTCGGCAACTTCGTCTCGTTCATCACCGCCATGATGATGCTGCTGGCGCCCACCAAGCGGTTGACCAACCTGAACACGCAGATCCAGCGCGCGCTGGTCGCCGCCGAAAGCGTCTTCGAGCTGATCGACACCGTGCCGGAAGAGGATGCCGGCACGCGCGAACTGGGCCGCGCGCGTGGCGAGGTCACCTTCGACGAAGTGAGCTTCAGCTACCCGGGACACGAACGCAGGGTGCTCGATCGGCTCGATCTGGATATCCGGCCCGGCGAATGCGTCGCGCTGGTCGGGCCATCGGGCAGCGGCAAGACGACCATCGCCAATCTGCTGCCGCGCTTCTTTTCGCCGACGCACGGCGAAATACGCATCGACGGCGTGCCGCTGGCGCAGATCACGCTGTCCTCGCTGCGGCGGAACATCGCGCTGGTCAGCCAGGAAGTCACGCTGTTCAACGACACCATCGCCAACAACATCGCCTACGGTGCCGAGGGCGGCGTGACGGCGTCGGCCATCGAGACGGCCGCGCGCCAGGCGCACGCGCTGGAATTCATCGCGCGACT
Source organism: Rhodocyclaceae bacterium (assembly GCA_044230495.1). Classification (GTDB taxonomy): domain Bacteria; phylum Pseudomonadota; class Gammaproteobacteria; order Burkholderiales; family Rhodocyclaceae; genus JADJEF01. The sequence continues at coordinate 42,077 of JBGARB010000011.1, read as the reverse complement.
GCCCGAGGGCATGCAGACCATGATCGGCGAGCGTGGCGTCAAGCTCTCCGGCGGCCAGCGCCAGCGGCTGGCGATCGCCCGCGCACTGCTCAAGGATGCGCCGATCCTGATCCTCGACGAGGCCACTTCCGCGCTCGACAACGAATCCGAACGCCAGGTGCAGGCCGCGCTCGACGAGCTGATGGTCGGCCGCACCACGATCGTCATCGCGCATCGCCTGTCCACCATCGAGAAGGCCGACCGCATCGTCGTCCTCGATCACGGGCGCAAGTGCGAGGAAGGCACGCACGCCGAACTCATTGCCCGCCAGGGTGCCTACGCGCGGCTCTACAGCGTCGAAGCGGCGTTGGGCGAAGGCGCGTGAGCATGCGCCGCCGGGCCGTCCCACGGCGCGTGCAGCCAATGGAATGGCGCCGCGCAGCGGCGAACCGCTGTCGCTCCCTTGCGCGGCAAGGGGGTCGGGGGGAATGCCGGTGAGCAGCCCTGCGCGGCTGCGGCTCGAAAAGGCCGGCTACTACCTGTCCAACTATCTGTCGCTGCTCGGACGCGGCACGCCCCGCGATCTCGCGGCGCGCGCCAGGGATCGCGCGGCATCCGCCGGGCTCGAGGCGCGAATCGCGTATTGCCTGGGCCGCCCGGCCGAGTGGGACTGTGCCGCGCTGGCCGACTGGCCGACGCTGGCTGACCTGCGCGGCGCCAAGCGCAACGTGTATTTCTTCGACCTGCATCGTTACACGCGCGACTATCCGCCCGATCTGCATGCCCACTGGCGCTTTGGCGACATCACCGAATGCCAGCCGGTGCCGACGCTGGTGAAGAGCCGGCCGATCGGTGAGTGCGCGGCCTCGGTACTGTTCCGGCTGAATACGATCCGCCACTTCCGCTTTGTCGACGACCCGCTGTCGTGGGAGCAGAAGAAGGACCTGCTGGTCTGGCGGGGCGGCGCCTATCGCGAGAACCGGCAGCGTCTGCTGCGCGAATGGTTCGACCATCCGCAATGCGACATCGGCCATGTCGCCAAGGAGCGCAGCAGCGGCGACTACGACAAGCCCTTCCTGTCGATCCCGCAGCAACTCGCCTGCAAATTCGTGCTCAGCCTCGAGGGCAACGACGTGGCCACCAACCTGAAGTGGATCCTGTCGTCGAACTCGCTGTGCGTGATGCCACCGCCGCGTTTCGAGACCTGGTTCATGGAAGGCCGCCTGCAGCCGGGCGTCCATTACGCGGAGATCCGGGCCGACTTCAGCGACCTGGGCGCAGTGATCGACCACTACCTGCGCCACCCGGAGGAGGCCCGCACGATCGTGCGCAATGGCCATGCATGGGTACGCCAGTTCACCGACCCGCAGCGTGAGGCGCTGTTGTCCTACCGCGTGCTCGACGAGTATTTCGTGCGCACCGGCCAGATTGCCGCTCCTCCTGCTTAATCAGGCTCTTAGTCGTTCGTGGCCGTGGCGATGTCGCGGTCGTAGGCCAGCTTGAGGTACTTGTAGTACGCCACGTGCGCGTTGTAGGCGGCGATGATGAAGCCCTCGCGGCCGTCGAGGAAGCCGCGCTGGAGCACGTAGCAGCGCAGGAATGCCCAGGTGCCGTGGGCGATGGCCGCGCCGAGGCCGCCACGCTTGCCCTGTTTGCGCTTCATGATCGCGCCGTTGGACGAGAAGCGCGCGATCTTGCGCGTCAGCTGCTGGATCGACGTGTAGGACAAATGCATCATCGGATGGCGTGCGTGCCCGATGCGGCCGTCGAGCAGGGTGCGCGCGTGCGAGACATCATCGCTGATGCCGCCCTTACCGGTACGGAACAGGCGCAGCACGCTGTCGCCGCCCCAGCCCGAATGGCGGATGTGCTTGCCGAGGAAATAGTTGTCGCGGCCGATGCGCAGGCCGTCGACATCGGCGCGTCGGGTCACGGCGGCGATCTCGTCGACCAGCGGCGGCGTCAGCCGCTCGTCGGCATCGAGGATCAGCGTCCACGGCGTGGTGACGTGGCGCAGGGCGAAATTGAGTTGCGGACCGTATCCGGGCCAGGGGTTTTCCATCACGTGCGCGCCGAGTCCGGCGGCGATGGCCCGCGTGTCGTCGCTGCTGCCGGAATCGACGACCAGCACCTCGAAGCGCCCTCCCGTCGAGCCGATGCATTCCGCGATGTGGACGGCCTCGTTGCGCGTCAGGATGATGACGGTCACGTCGCTCATCGGGCATTCCCCCTGTCGCGGTGCGTCGGCGCGCCCGCCAGCAGCGCGCACAACAGCACGAGATAACCGGTGCCGGTCGGCCGGTCCATGACGAACGAATTCACCATGCTGCCGACGGCCATGGCGCCGACCACCAGCCAGACCCACCAGCGGTGCGGCGCCGGCAAGTGGCGTGCGCCGTGCAGCGCGGTGGCGAAGACGGCCAGCAACGCGGCGACGCCGGCCATGCCCAGCTCGACGCCGAGCCACAGATAACTGTTGTGCGGGTTTTTCGCCGCCTGCAGGCGGGGCGCGCGGACGGCTGGGTCGGTGGGCACGCCGTGGTGGGCGCGAAACGCCGACGCGAAGCTGCCGCTGCCATGGCCGACCCACGGCGCGTCGGCGATGATCGCCAGCGAATCGCGCGCCCACGACAAGCGCATGCCGACCGAGGTCTCGTCCTGCTTTTCCGCCGCGAATCCGCGCGCCTCGTCGATCGCGCGTGAGAACCGCTCGTGGAAGACATCGGATTCATGCCACAACACGGGCAGCGCCAGCAGCAGCGCCGTGAGTCCCAGCACCAGGCCGCGCTGGCTGTGCCACAGCAGCAACAGCACGCCGAGCATGACGAGAAACACCACCTGTCCGGTGCGGCCTTGCACCAGGAAGAAGATGTCGAAGGCCGCGGCGACCAGGACGACGACGCACAGCGGGCGCCACTGCGCCCACGATCCACCGGCGAGGATGACCGCCAGCGCGGCCAGCCCGATGCCGCCGACCAGCAGGTTGTGATAGATGTGGTTGCGGAACACCGTCCAGTTGCCATCGACGCCGAATCCCAGCGGATGTTGCGCAAGCCAGCTGCCGAGCGACAGCGCCAGCGTCAGCGCACAACCGGTGGCGAAGCCGACCAGTGCCGCGCGACGGTTCGAAGCGTCGGAGAACACCACGTACCACGCCGGCACGAGCAGGTAGGGATGCATCTTCATCAGCATGTCGCGCCCCTCGCTGCCGAGGGGCGTCCACAGGATGCCGACGGCGAACAGCGTCCACAGCAGCAGGCAGGCGATGACGAAGCGACTGCCGAGGACGCTGCGCCACTGTGGCACAAACGCCGGCGCGGCGGCAATCGCAGCGAGCAGGACCGAGCCGACCGACAACATCGCGGTGGACGTCGGAATCGCGAGACAGGTGGCAAAGGCCACGATGCGCGCCGCGGTGCCCCCGATAGGATGGGCACCGGGCGTCGTCACCGCCATGCGCCGTCGTACGCGAGATGTCCGCCGACCAGCGTGAAGCGCACGCGGCCGGGCAGTTCGCGACCGAGGAAGGGTGTGTTGCGCCCCTGGCTGCGCAACTGGTCGCGCGCGACCAGGGTGCGTCCGGCAGGGTCGAAGACGCAGATGTCCGCCGCGCTGCCGATGCCGAGGCCGTAGCCGGGCTTGCCCAGGACGCGCGCTGCGTCGCTGGTGATGCGGGCAAGCGCCGTGCGCAAGGGCACGCCGCCATCCTCGGCCCACTTCAGCGTCGCCGGCAGCAACAGTTCGAGACCGGTGGCTCCGCATTCGGCTTCCTCGAAGGGCATCTGCTTGCCGTCGTCGTCGACCGGCGTGTGATCCGAGCACAGTGCGTCGATGGCGCCGCTGGCGAGACCGCCTTGCAGCGCATCGCGGTCGCTGCTGCTCCGCAGCGGCGGGTTCAGCCGCGCGTGGGCGTTGAAGAAGCCGATGTCGGCATCGGTGAGATGCAGGTGATTGATGGTGACGTCGCACGTCAGCGGCAGGCCCTCGTGGCGTGCCGCAACGATGCGCGACAGGCCGGCCGCCGACGACACGCGGTGCAGGTGCACCCGCGCGCCACTGGCGCGCACCAGATGCACGATGGCGTCGATGGCGATGGTCTCCGCCGCCACCGGCACGCCAGCGAGGCCCAGGCGTGCAGCGATTTCACCATCGTGCGCCACGCCGCGCGACAGGAACGGATCCTGCGCCTGCAGCCACACCGGGAAATCGAAGGTCGCGGCGTATTGCAGCGCGCGCAGCAGCACTTGCGTATCGACGATGGCCCGGTGCGCCTGGCCGAAGGCGATGCAGCCGGCTTCGGCCAGCTCGGCCATTTCGGTCAGCCGCTCGCCGGCGAGCCCGACCGTCAGGGCGCCGACCGGATAAACGCGGGCGAAACCCGGCTGGCGCGAGCGGTGGGCGAGCATTTCGACCAACCCGGGCTCGTCGAGCGGCGGATCGGTATCGGGTGGGCAGGCCAGCGACGTGATGCCGCCGGCCGCTGCCGCCGCCATTTCGGATTCCAGCGTCGCCTTGTACTCGAAGCCCGGCTCGCGCAGGCGGGCCGACAGGTCGACCAGGCCCGGGCAGACCACGGTGCCCGTGGCATCGAGCACGCTCTCGGCGACAAATCCGGCTGGCGCGGCGCCGATACCGGCGACCTTGCCGCCGGCAATGTAGAGGTCGGCCACGGCGTCCATGCCGGCAGCAGGGTCGATGACGCGGCCACCGCGAATGTGCAGTCTCATGATGCGCGGCCTCCGAGCATGGCCATCACCGCCATGCGCACGGCGATGCCAAAGCGCACTTGCGGCAGGATCACGGCCTGCGCGCCGTCGGCGACCGCCGAGTCGATCTCGACGCCGCGGTTCATCGGCCCCGGATGCATGACGATGGCGTCCGGCTTCGCAAGGCGCAGCTTTTCCGGCGACAGGCCGTAGGTCTTGAAGTACTCCTGCGCCGAGGGCAGCAGGGCACCTTGCATGCGTTCGTTCTGCAGCCGCAGCATCATCACCACATCGACGCCGCGCAGGCCTTCGGCCATCGACGCGCAGACGCGCACGCCCATGCGGTCGATGCCGGTGGGCAGCAGCGTGCGCGGCGCCACCACGCGCAGGTCGGGCACGCCCAGGGTGGTCAGGGCGTGAATCTGGCTGCGCGCCACGCGCGAGTGCAGCACGTCGCCGACGATGGCCACCGACAGCTTGGTGAAATCGCGCTTGTAATGGCGGATGGTGAACATGTCCAGCAGGCCTTGCGTCGGGTGCGCATGGCGGCCATCGCCGGCATTGACGACGCGGATGTGCGTACGGCCGGTGGCGGCCAGATGCTGCGCGATCAGGTAAGGCGCGCCGCTCGCCGCGTGGCGGACGACGAACATGTCGGCCTGCATCGCGGCGAGGTTATCGATGGTGTCGAGCAAGGTCTCGCCCTTGGCCGTGGAGGAGGCGCCGATGTTGAGGTTGATGACGTCGGCCGACAGCCGTTTGGCGGCGATCTCGAAAGTCGTGCGCGTGCGCGTCGAGTTCTCGAAGAAGAGGTTGAACACGCTCTTGCCGGCAAGCAGGCCGACCTTCTTGGTCTCGCCTTCGCCGACTTCCGCGAAAGGCGTCGCCGCATCGAGGATGGCGTGGATCACGTCGCGCGGCAGACCTTCGATGGACAAAAGGTGGCGCAGGCGTCCGTCGGCGTCGAGCTGGGGATGGTCGATGAGAGTCGTCGTCATGATGCGGTGGTGGCCGGGGCGTCGTCGGCGGCGCGGCGGGAGATCCAGCGTTCGAGGATCACGCGCGCCGCTTCGGCGTCGATCCGCGCGGTGTCGATGCGCCGCGATGGGCGACGGCCGGCACGGACGGCGTCTTCGCGCAGGGATTCTTCGGCGGCCACCGAGCTCAGGCGTTCGTCGATGGCATCGACAGGCAGCCGGAAGCGGCCGCGCAGCTGGTCGGCGAACCGGATGCTGCGCGCCGTCAGGTCGTGCGCGGTGCCGTCCGCATGGCGCGGCTCGCCGACCACCAGGCGCGTGGGCTGCCATTCGCGCACCAGTTCGCCGATGGCCGAGAAGCGCGCATCGTTGGCGGCGGCGTCGATGGTGGTCAGCGCGCGTGCCGTGGCCAGGCGGCCGCATTCGGCATAGGTGCCGACCGCCACGCCGATCCGTCGCGTGCCGAAGTCGAAGGCCAGCAGCGTCTCAGGCATGCCCGACGGCATCGGAGAGGAAGGCCGGATTCACGCCCAGCAACTGCATGGCCGCCGCCAGACGCGACTCGGGCGGCATGGCGAAGATGACGGATGGTTCGGCCGCCACGGTGAGCCAGGCGTTTTGTGCCAGTTCCCATTCGAGCTGGCCGGCGCTCCAGCCGGCGTAACCCAGCGAAACGAGGACGTGGGCCGGCTCGCCGTGCGTGCCCATCGATTGCAGGATGTCGCGCGAGCTGGTCAGCGCGATGTCGCTGTTGACGTTGAGCGTCGATTGCCACTCGCCGGCGGGACGATGCAGCACGAAGCCGCGGTCGGTCTGCACGGGCCCGCCGTAATACACCGGCTGGCGGGCAAAACGCGCAGCGGGCTCGCCTTCGGCCAACGCGATGTCGACGCGCTGGAACAATTCGGCCAGCGGCATTTCCGTCGGCCGGTTGACGATGATCCCCAGCGCGCCATCGGCGTTGTGCTCGCACAAGAAGGTGAGCGTGCGCGAGAAATTCGGATCGGTCATCGCCGGCATCGCAATGAGGAAGTGGTTGGCGAGGCTGACGAAGTCCGAGGCCATGGCCGCTATTATCGCGCAGGCTGGCTCGCGCCGGCGCGCTGCGCTACAAGGTCACCACAAAACATGCACAATTCGGAACACCCCATGCGGCTCGCGTCGCGGCAACGCCGATGAGCATCGGCCTCGTCTGGTTCCGTCGCGATCTGCGCGATGTCGACCACGCGGCGCTGTCGGCCGCGGTCGCCTCGCACGAACGCGTGTATTGCGTGTTCGTGTTCGACCCGGCGATCCTCGATCCGCTGCCGCGCGAGGACCGCCGCGTCGCGTTCATCCGCGAAAGCCTGCTCGAGCTCGACGCCGCCTTGCGGGCCAGGGGCGGCGGGCTGATCGTCCGCCATGGCCTGCCGGCGCATGAAATCCCCGCGCTGGCGCGTCGGCTGGGCGCTCGCGCTTTGCACTTCAACCGCGATGCCGAGCCGGCGGCCCGTGCCCGCGATGCGGCGGTCGCGGACGCCATGCGCCGTGTCGCCACCACTGTAGTTTCGAGCCACAAGGACCACGTGATCCGCGAGGGCGACGAGCTGCGCACGCAGGGCGGCAAGCCCTATGCCGTGTTCACGCCGTATCACCGGGCGTGGCTGGCGCGCCTGACGCCGGAGGATGTCGCGCCGTGGCCCGTCGAGCCCTCCGCGCGCCTGGCACCGCCGCCCGCCGGGCTCGACGCCGGCGTGCCGATGCTCGCCGACATCGGCTTCGCGCCGACCGACCTGTTGCGCATCGGCATGCCGACCGGCATGTCGGGCGGGCGGCAACTGCTTGCCGATTTCGCCCGGCGCATCGACCAATACGCCGAACTGCGTGACTTTCCGGCACGCAAGGGGCCGTCGTACCTATCGACGCACCTGCGTTTCGGCACGATCTCGATCCGCGAGGCGGCGCGTCTGGCGCTCGCGCATCCCGGGACGGGCGGCCAGACGTGGCTCGCCGAACTGGTCTGGCGGGAGTTCTACCACGCCCTGCTGTGGCACTTTCCGCAGGTGGCCGAAACGGCCTTCAAGCCGTGGGCGCGGCACATCCGCTGGCTCGACGCACCGCGGCATCTCGAGGCCTGGCAGAACGGCCGCACGGGCTATCCGCTGGTCGATGCCGGCATGCGGCAGTTGCGTGCCAGCGGCTGGATGCACAACCGGCTGCGCATGGTCACGGCATCGTTTCTGTGCAAGCACCTCGGCGTCGATTGGCGGCATGGCGAGGCCTGGTTCGCCCGCTGGCTGCTCGATTTCGATCTGGCGGCGAACAACGGCGGCTGGCAGTGGTCGGCCTCGACGGGCTGCGATGCGCAACCCTGGTTCCGCATCTTCAATCCGCTGTCGCAAGCGGAGAAGTTCGATCCGCAAGGGCAATTCATCCGCCGCTACGTGCCCGAACTGGCAGGTGTGGCCGACAAATACATCCACGCGCCGTGGCGCATGCCGGACGACGTGCAGACCGCAGCGGGCGTGCGCATCGGCGTGGATTACCCGGCGCCGATCGTGGACCACGCCGCGGCGCGCGAAGCCGCGCTCGCGCGCTATCGCGAGGCCAGCGCCAGCTGAGTGGTGCTACGGGTGAGCCTGGTCATCACCGGACGTTCAATGCCGTGATGGAAGGCCGCGGCGACGACGATCGTCAGCGCCCAGGCGAGCAACACGCCGGCCACCTGCGCGCCGGTGGTATCGGGCAACAGGCGCGCCGCGGCGATGTTGGTCAATAGCAGCAGCGGGTAGTGCACGAGGAACTGCGCATACGACACGTCGGAAAGCCAGCCGATCACGCGCGGCGTCGGCCGGCGGTGTGCGGCCAATGAGAAAGTCGCCGACCACAGCAACCCGGCCACGACCAACGCGACGACAAGGCGTTCGCGGAAGTCGATAGCCAGCGCCAGCAGCGTGATGCCGACCAGCAGCACGAACAGCCAGCGGCGCTGGCGAGGCGCGCCCCAGTACGCCAATACGCCGAGCGCATAGCTTCCGAAGAAATACAGGCCGTGGGCATCAAGCGTCGCGTCGCGATTGAAATCGAAGAGCGCGAGGGCAGCGACAAGGATGGTCAGCCAGAAGGCCAGCAGCGGCGTGCGCCGGGTCGCCCACAGCAGCGCCGCCATGAAGACGAACAACTGGAAATCGATGGCGACGTACCAGATGCCTGCCGACAGCGCCTCGACGCCCAGCAGGTCCTGCAACAACAGCAGGTGGGCCAGCACCTGGCCAAACCCCGGACGCCCCGGAATGTCCGGATCGGTCATCGTGGCGCGCGCCAGCGCCGCAGCCGCGATGGCGGCGACCAGAATGACCGCCAGCGGTACGACGAGGCGCAGGTAGCGGCGGACGATGGTGCGCGTCAAGCCGAGGCTGGACTGCCAGCGCATGCGCGGCGCCAGTGCGCGAGCCGCCAGGAAGCCGCCGATGACGAGGAAAACCTGCACCGCCCAGCGGCCGTAGTCCTCCAGCACGTCGAATGGTGCCGCGGCAAATGTGCGCAGCCGATCGCCCGCCGGGTGGTAGAGCACGAGGTGATGCAGGACGATGATCTGCGCGGCGAGCACCTTGAGGGCGTCGACGAGGAAAAGCCTGGAGACGGCAGCGGACATCAATACAGCCGGATGGCGAAAAACGGCGCGATTGTACTGACGTGACGTAGACCCCGCCGCCTAAACTGCATGGATGACGACTGTCGATCTGCGCATGTTCATGGCGTGCGTGGCGATCTGGGGCACCACCTGGCTTGCCATCACCTACCAACTGCCGGGCGCCGCGCCGGAAGTCGGCGTCGCGCTGCGCTTCGGCCTGGCCGCGGCGCTGATTGCCGGCATCTGCATCTGGCGTAGCGACCGGCTGCGTTTCGGGCCGGCCACGCACCTGCGCTTCGCCGCGATGGGTCTGTCGATGTTCACCGCCGGCTACCTGTTCGTCTACTACGCCGAAACCCTCGTCGCCTCGGGACTGGTCGCCGTCGGCTACTGCGCCAGCCCGCTGGTCAACCAGTGGGCCTATCGGCTCGCGCTGGGCCGCCCCGTGAGCCGCCGCGTGAGCATCGGCGGATTGCTCGGCATTGCCGGCGTGGCGATGATCTTCTGGCCCGAACTGCGCGGCGTCTCTGCCAGCCGCGATGCGGCCCTGGGCACGCTGTTCACCGGCCTCGCCGTGCTGTCGTCGGCGACCGGCAACATCTGTTCATCCCTGCTCGAGGATGACGGCGTCAATGTCTGGCAGAAAATGGCCTGGAGCATGGCCTGGGGCGCGGCCGGCGCGCTGGTGGTCGGGCTGCTGCGCGGCGTGCCGCTGGGCATTGCTGCCGACACGGGCTTTGTCCTGTCGCTGATCTACCTGACCGTGCTCGGCTCGGTGGTCGCCTTCGCGTTCTATCTCACGCTGCTCGAACGCATCGGCGGCGGGCGCGCCGGCTATATCGGCGTGTTGGTGCCCGTGGTGGCGCTGGCGCTGTCGGCCGTCTTCGAGGATTTCGCGTGGCAGCCGCTGACCTTCGTCGGCATCGCGCTGGCGCTTGGCGGCAACATCTACATGCTGCGCGGACGTTGAATCACAAATCCGTGCGCGTCGTGCCGGCGAAGCCGAGGATGTAGTCGGCGCCGAAGACCATGCTGGGGGTGCGAAAGCCCGCCTGCGCTTCGCCGGCGCGCGCGCGCTGGGCGATGTCCCTTGCGGTCAGCGCGGTCTGCGTGTAGCCCTCGACGGTGGCCAGCCGGCTGGCCACCACGGTCCCCGCGGCGTTGGCCGCCTCGCCCCAGAGCAGCGAGCGGCCGCGCGCCCGCGCGGCCGCGTCCGGCCCGGCCGGCGCGGCGTCGATCTGCCGCTTGAGCAGGCGTTGCACAGGGCCCGAGCCGAGCAGCGGCCCGGCAAAGCGCGCGGCGCGGGAAAGGAAGCGCAGTTGCGCCGGCGCGACCATGAAGACCTCGATGTCGGGGATGTGCGTCGAATGCCATGCCGTCGCGACATCGCCCCATGGAATCGTCATCGCCGTGCGGGGGCCTTCGCCGAAATCGATGTCGCGCTGCCGCCATGCGGGCGGAACCGGCACGATCTTGCCGCCGCGGCGCACGGCGCCGCCGCGGTGCAGGTTCTCGACCATTGTCGTCGCCGTGCCGTGCGAGGGCCGGCCGATGGCGTGGAATGCCAGCGTCAGGCGCGTAGCGTCGGGCAGCCGGCGCTTGAGGTGGGCGGCCAGGCAATCGCTGGGCACGACGTCGAAGCCGGTGCCGGGCATCAGCATGACGCCGGCGGCATCGGCCTTGCGGCCCAGCGCCGCCATGCGCTCGAAGACCTCGATCTCGCCGGTGATGTCCAGGTAATGCGCGCCGGCGCGCAGGCAGCCCATGGCCATCGGCTGCGCCGTGCGCGCGAAGGGGCCGGCGCAGTTGAGGACGACGCCGACGCCCTCGAGGCCGCGCGCGATCGCCGCTTCGTCGTCGAGCGCAAAGGCCCGCCAGGGCAGGCCGTGGCGCTTGGCCAGCGCCTCGATGGCCGGCGCCGAGCGGCCGGCGAGGATCGGTCGCACGGCGCTGCCGGCGAGCAGATCGAGGATCAGCAGGGCCGTGTAGCCGTTGGCGCCGTAAATCAGGATGTCGTTCATGGGCGTGGGCGCGCGGCGGCGCCCTGGGGCCGCCGCTCGAAGTAGCGCAGGGCCTGGTAGGTGCCGTAGCCGAAGAGGATCATCGACAGCAGCATTGCGCCGTAGGCCACCGGCCACGGCACGCCGCTGGTCATCATCGAGAATTCGGACATGCCGCCGATGCCGGCGATGATGTTGAGTGGCGTGAACACCACGCCGACCGTCGTCAGCTTGGACACGCGTTTGTTCTGGTTGATGTTGATGAAGCCGACGGTGGCGTCCATCAGGAAGTTGATCTTGCCGAACAGATACGACGTGTGGCCGTCGAGCGATTCGATGTCGCGCAGGATCTGCCGGGCGTCTTCGTGCTGCTCGGTGGCGAGCAGCCGGCCGCGCATCAGGAAGGACAGCGCGCGGCGCGTATCGAGGACGTTGCGGCGGATCTTGCCGTTGAGGTTTTCGCTTTGCGCGATTTCGGCGAGCAGCTCGGCGGCCTCGTCGTCGCTGACCTGCGGCGAGAGCACCTGCCGCGAGCCGCTCTCCAGTTCGGCGTAGATGTCCTCGAGCGCGTCGGCGGAATATTCGACGTTGGCGGCGTACAGGTCGAGCAGCACGTCCTTGCCTTCCGAGACGTAACCAGGCTGGATCCGCGCGCGCAGCCGCTGCAGCCGGAATACCGGCAGTTCCTCGTCGCGCATCGAGAAGAGGATGTTCTTGTGCAGGATGAAGGCGACTGCGACGTTGCGCGCGTCGTCGTCCTTGTCGAGCAGGAACTCCGAATGCAGGTGCACGCTGCCGTCGTCCTCGATGTAGAAACGTGCGGATTCCTCGAGGTCGGTGAGGTCGTCGGCGTCGGGCAGTTCGAGGCCGAAGATCTCCTCGATCCACGTGCGCTCCTCGCGCGACGGCGCAATCATGTCGATCCAGATCGGCTGCGTGGTCGCCAGCTCGTCCTTGGTCTGGATCTGCAGCTGGCGCAGGCGGCCGTTCTGCAGCTCGAAGGCGTTGAGCTGGATCGGCTTGCGCGGCGGCCGGGCTACCGCGGGCGCCGCCGGGCGCGACTCGGCCAGCGTCTCGCGCAGTGCGTCGGACAGCTCGTCGAGGATGTCCTCGCCGCGCTCTGCCGCCACCAGCTCCCAGACGACGACGCTGTCGTCGGGCGGCAGGGCCTCGAGAATGCGCGCGATGGCGTCCGACGGCATGTGCCGCAGCTTGGCGCGCAGCTCTTCCAGATGCTGCTTGTGCACGAGGTTCTCGACCAGGCCGTGGCGACCGCCGTCGCCGGACTGGCGATGCACCAGATGCTCGACGCGCTTGTGCCGCGCGAGCAGTTCCTCGACCAGGCGCAGCTGATCCTGCTCCAGCGCGCGCTGCCGGGCTTCCAGTGCGTCGTCGTGATCGTCGAGGGCATGCGTCATGGGCACGGAGTCTAACCCGTCGCCCTGCCGGGGCGGCCGGCGCGCCTTGGCGTCGTGCCACCACCACTGTAGTTTGGGCCGGGCGGAACGGTTACGGCGTTTCGGCTGCCGGCATGCGTTCGAGGATCAGCGCGGTGCGGCGGTCGAGGTAGGACGAATACGGGTTCTTCTGGAACTTGCGCGGTGCCGGCAGCATCACCGCCAGGCGCGCGGCTTGCGCTGCCGTGAGCCGGGATGCCGGGACGCCAAAGTAGGCGCGGGCGGCGGCCTCGGCGCCGAAGATGCCGTCACCCCACTCGACGACGTTCAGGTACACCTCGAGGATGCGCCGCTTGTCCCACAGCAGCTCCAGCCACAGCGTGATGATGGCTTCCTCGCCCTTGCGCACGAAGGATCGCGTCGGCGAGAGCAGCAGGTTCTTCGCCAGCTGTTGCGAGATGGTCGAGCCGCCGGCCACGGCCTTGCCCTTGCGGCGGTTCTTCTCCATCGCCTTCTGGATGCCTTCCCAGTCGAAGCCTTCGTGGTCGATGAACTTGTCATCCTCGGCGGCGACCACCGCGCGCTTGAGATGCACCGAAATCTTCTCGTATGGCACCCACTGCCTGCGCAACTCGGCCTTCGGATCGCGTTCGCGCATGTCGTCCAGGCGCCGCGACTGGAAGCTCGTGGTGCCCGGATCGACCCAGCGCCACCACACCACCCAGCCCAGATACCAGCCCTGCCATGCGATGACGACGATGCCGGCGATGGCCAGCGCGCGCAGCAGCCAGCGCGGCGCGGCGGTCACGACGGCTGGCGCAGCGCGGCGATCACCGGTACCGTGTCCGGTCGCACGCCGCGCCACAATGCGAAGGCTTCGGCCGCCTGCTCGACCAGCATGCCTAGGCCGTCGGCGACGCGGCCCCCGCCCTGCGCCTGCGCCCATGTCATGAAGGGCGTTTGCCGGCCATACACCATGTCGTAGGACAGCGCACCCGGCGCCAGCAGGCCGTCGGGCAGCGGCAGGGTCTGGTCGTCGAGGCCGGCCGACGTGGCATTGACGATCACGTCGAAGGCGCCGGCGTCGGCCAGCGCATCGAAGCCGCTGCCGGTCGCACCGGGCGATGCCGCGGCCAGTGCCCGCGCGCGTGCGGCCGTGCGGTTGGCGATGAGCAGGGCGCGCGGATGCGCCGCCAGCAGCGGCCCGACGACGCCGCGCGCGGCGCCGCCGGCGCCGAGCAGCAGCACGCGACGGCCTTTGATCTCGACGCCCAGATTCACCGTGAGATCGCGCAGCAGCCCGGCGCCGTCGGTGTTGTCGCCAAGGATGCCGTCGGGCGCGAAGCACAGCGTATTCACCGCCCCGGCCGCGTGTGCGCGCGGCGTCAGCCGGTTCGCCAGGCGGTGCGCCTGCTCCTTGAACGGCACCGTGACGTTGGCGCCGCGGCCGCCGCCGGCGACGAACGCCCGCACGGCGCCGGCGAAATCGTCCAGCGGCGCGAGCAGCGCTTCGTAGGTGATGTCCTGCCCGGTCTGCGCCGCGAACAGCCCGTGGATGCGCGGCGACTTGCTGTGCGCGACGGGATGGCCGAAAACGGCGTAACGATCTGGCATGGCGCGGCGCCTACTCGGACTGCAGGCGGTCGCCGCGCGAGAACGTCCACGTGCGCGTGATCTCGAGCAGGTCGGTATCGCGGCGGATGGCGTCCGGAAACGCGGCATAGGGCGCGGCAAGGCGGACGATGCGCTCGGCGGCCTCGTCGAGGATGCGCGTGCCCGACGTGCGGTTGATCTCGACGCGGTCGAGGTCGCCGTTGGCGCGGATGATGACGGTGACGACGAGGCTGCCGTAATGCCGGCCGCGCGCCGCGCTCGGGTAGTTCAGGTTGCCGATGCGCTCGATCTTCTGCCGCCAGTCCTCGACGTATTGCGCGAAGCGGTATTCCTGCGTGCGCGCGCCGATGAACTTGCGTCGCGGCCGCTGGTTGTATTCGTCGAGCTGGCGGGAGATCTGGCCTTCGATGCGGGCGATTGCCATCGCCGTGCTGGCCAGATCCGCGCCGCTGGGCACCGGCACCTCGGGCGCCGCCGCTTCGCCGCTGCGCTTGGCGAGCGCCGCCTTGGCGGCCTGCGTCTGCGTCAGCACCTTTTGCTGCATGGCCTCCAGCTCGGCGACGCGGCGCTGCGCTTCCATCAGATCATTGCCCTCGCGCGTGCGCAGCGAGGGCGGCAGCGGCGTTTTCGCGCGGCGCTCCTCGACCGTGTCGCCGCCGCCGTCGAGGTTGGTCTGCGCCTTGGCCTGGGCCTTGTCCGGGCGCGTGCTGTGCTTGCTGTTGACCAGGATCACGTCGAGCGCGCGCTCGACGCCGGCGCCGATGCGCTGCGGCAGCTTGAACTGGATCGACAGCACGACGGCGTGGCAGACCAGCGAAACGATTAGCGCCAGCGTCAGGTTGCGCTGATGCGGCGGCATGCGCGCGAGGAACGCCGGCAGCGCCACTGCGCGCGCCGGTGTTCCCGCGCGGGCGAGTGGGGTCGGCGACATGAGGCCGATTCTATTCTGCGGGTTGCGTCGCCTCGCCGCCGCCGATGGCGGCATCAGAGCCCGAATCAAGCGGCATTTCCGTGAGCGCATCGTCGTCCGCGAGGTCGTCGTCCGCCTCGCCGCCACCATCGGGCAGCACGGCGACGAAGCGCGTGCGCAGGTCGGCGGCGAACAGGTCGATCGATTCGATGGCGATGCGCACGCGCCGGCCGGGCGCGGCGACCTGGGCGGCGGGCAGGTCGAGCATGCGGATCACCAGCGGCCAATCTTCGCAGCGTACGAGCTGCTCGCGGATGATGCGGGCGTCGATCTCGCGGCGGCCGTCCTGTACCAGCGCGCGCAGGCACCAGTAGCGTTCCATGCCGCGCTGGAACTCGGCATACGCGGCGTAGGTGGCGTCGAAATCGCGCATCGCGGCGAGCAGCTCGGCCGAGCGCGGCGCGAAGGGTGGCGGCTCACCGCGCAGGCAGGCGATCAGCTGCCACTGGTTTAGCAGGTCGCAATAGCGCCGCAGCGGCGAGCTCGACCAGGCGTAGCAATCGACGCCGAGCCCTTCATGCGGCGCGGCAACCGTCGTCATGCGCACCTTGCCGGCGCTTTGCGCACGATACAGCGCCGGGATGCCGGCATCGCGCAGCTGCGCGCCCCAGCCGGCGTTGACCACGATCATCAGCTCGGCGACCAGCAGGTCGAGCGGGCTGCCGCGCGGGCGCAACGCAATATGCACGACGCCCGGCTCACCGGGCAGTGCGTCCGCCCGGGCATCCCAATCGACCTCGAAGCTGTATTCACGCCGCGCGGCGGTGGCCGGACGGCGGGCCGGATCGGTGCGCCCGGCCTCGAGAACGGTCGCCAGCTCCCACAACAGCCGCAATTCGTCGCGGAAAGCGAAATCGGGCAGGCCGTCGGCGAGCGTCTCCGCGTTGAACAGCGGCTCGATGTCGTGGTGGCGCAGGTTGGCGACCACCGGCACGCGTTCGATGCGCGTCTCGCGGCCGACGATGCGCAGGTCCGGCGCGATGTCGAGGTAGAGCGAAATCGCCGGCACCGGCCGACCGGCGGCGAGCGTGAAATGCTCGATGATCGCCGGCGGCAGCATGGTGATCTTGCGGCCCGGCATGTAGACGGTCGACAAGCGGTTGCGGGCGATGCGCCCGAGGTCGGATTCGGGCGCGATGGCCAGGCCCGGCGCGGCGATGTGGATGCCGACGCGCCAATGTCCGCTCCCGTCGCGGGCGACCGAAAACGCGTCGTCGATCTCGGTGGTTGCCGCATCGTCGATGCTGAAAGCCGCGACGTCGGCCAGCGGAAGGTCATCGACCGCCGCGGGCATGTCGTACGGCGGGAAATCGGTGCCGCCGCGCGAGCGGGGGAACCAGGCGTAGAGGAAGCGGTTGAAATGCAGTTCGTGCGACGACGGCAGCGCGCCGCAGGCCTGCAGCACCTGCACGACGGTGTGTCGGGTTGCCGCGCAGGCGGCCTCGAGCGCCTTGGTCTCGCTGCGGTTGCGATCCGGCGCGTACAGCAGCGGATCGATGATGCCAGCGAATTCCGCGGGCAGCTCGCCTGCGACCAGTTGTGCCGTCATCCGTTCGACGGCAAGCTGCGCCTGCCGCTTCTTCTCCAGACCGGCCAGCGCGGCGGCGAGGATATCCGGCGGCGCCTTGCGATAACGCCCCTTGCCCTTGCGGTGGAAGTGGATTGGCGCCGAATGCAGGCGCATCAATACTGCCGCCGCCTGCGCGGGTTCGGGGCGCGCACCGAAGTAGTCCGCGGCGAGCGCATCGAACCCGAACTCGTCGTCCGGCGAGACCTCCCAGAGGAAGGCGGCGTCAATCTCTTCGGCGGCGGCAGCGGCGCGGGCGAGCAATTCGGCCGGCGAGGGCGCGGCGAAGCGCAGCAGGACGTTGGCGGCCTTCACCTTGGTGCGCTTGCCGCCGGGCAGCTCGGCCTGCAGCGAGGTGTTGTTGTCGGCGAGCACGACGCCGGCACGGAAGACGCCGTCTTCTTCAAACAGGATGTTCATCGGGGGAGGGCGGGCGGCACGACGGCCGGGCGGTGGAGGCCGGATTATAGAGAGGGCGCCGCGTGTTCCCGGATGGTGCGTCGTGGTGCGTGCCGGCAGCGCAGCGCACCTCGGCAGGGCATGAAACCCGACGCTGAACGCCGAAAGCCCCTTGTGGCAGGGGTGGCACGGATGCTGCAATGCCTCGGGTGTCCGATTTTCCATCTTGCTGGAGGCCACCATGTCCGCAACCCCCGATCCCTTCGATCCGCATTCCCATCTGAACGGCTGCGCCTGTGGCTGTCAGGGCGATGCCACGCGCCATGACCCGCTGCTGGCCGATGCCGATGCGCTCAACCAGCGCGTGCTGCAGTCGACGGTCATGCGCGCGCTGTTCCCGCAGGATCAGGAGCGTCGCCGCTTTCTGTCGGCGGTCGGTGCCTCGACGGCGTGGGCGGCGGTGTCGTCGTTGATTCCGTTCGGCGCATTGGAAGCGATGGCCCAGGAAAAAGGCGCCATCGAGAAGAAGTCGCTCAAGGTCGGCTTCATTCCGATCACCTGCGCCAGCCCGCTGATCATGGCCGACCCGCTGGGCTTCTACAGCAAGGAAGGGCTCGACGTCAGCATGATGAAGACGGCCGGCTGGGCACTGATCCGCGACAAGGTGCTGAACAAGGAATACGACGCCTCGCACATGCTGGCGCCGATGCCGATCGCGATCTCGATGGGCGTCGGTTCCAATCCGGCGCCGACCAACGTGATGACGATCCAGAACATCAACGGTCAGGCGATCGTGCTGGCGACCAAGCACAAGACCAATCGCGACCCGAAGAACTGGAAAGGCTTCAAGTTCGCCATCCCGTTCGAGTTCTCGATCCACAACATGCTGTTGCGCTACTACCTCGCGGAGCATGGCATCAACCCGGACTCCGATGTGCAGTTGCGCGTGGTGCCGCCGCCGGAAATGGTGGCCAACCTGCGCGCCGGCAACATCGACGGCTTCCTTGGCCCGGACCCGGTCAACCAGCGCGCGGTATTCGATGAAGTCGGCTTCATCCACATCCTGTCGCGGGACATCTGGGACGGCCATCCTTGCTGCTCGTTCGCGATTCCGACCGAATTCATCAAGCAGAACCCGAACACCTTCGCCGCGCTCTATCGCGCGATCCTGAAGGCGTCGGCGATGGCGCGCGACCCGAAGAACCGGCCGATCATGGCCGAAGTGCTGTCGCCGGCCAACTACCTCAACCAGCCCAAGGCCGTGCTCGAACAGGTGCTGACCGGGCGCTTCGCCGATGGCCTGGGCAACGTGCAGAACGTCCCCGAGCGCGTCGACTACGACCCCTTCCCGTGGTATTCGATGGCGTACTGGATCCTCTCGCAGATGAAGCGTTGGGGCTACGTCAAGGGCGAAGTGAAATACAAGGACATCGCCGAGAAGGTCTATCTGCTGACCGACGCGAAGAAGTACATGACCGAGATCGGCATGACCCCGCCCAAGGAGACGATGAAGAAGTTCAAGGTCATGGGCAAGGAATTCGACCCGTCCAAGGCCGACGCCTACGTCGACAGTTTCGCCATCCGCAAGGCGTAGGCGATGGCGACGAGCATCCACGTCCGCGCGGCGATTATCTCGGTGATGCTGCTGCTGGCCTTCCTCGCCGCCTGGCATTTCGCCACGGCGCCGAAGGAGGCCGCGGCCACGGCGGCGGACAGCGAGTACGCAGCGCTCATGGGCGGCGGGAAGGAGAAATCGGGCTTTCCGCCGCCGGCCAAGGTCGGCGAGGCCTTCGTCACCTACCTGTCGGATCCGTTGTACGACAAGGGCCCGAACGACAAGGGCATCGCCATCCAGCTGGGCTACTCGCTCGGTCGCGTCGGCATCGGCTTCGCGCTGGCCGTGGCGCTGGCCCTGCCGCTGGGCTTCCTGATCGGCATGTCGCCGTTGTTGTTCAAGGCCTTCAACCCCTTCATCCAGGTGCTCAAGCCGATCTCGCCGCTGGCGTGGATGCCGCTGGCGCTCTACAGCCTGAAGGACTCGGACATCTCGGGCATCTTCGTGATCTTCATCTGCTCGGTGTGGCCGATGCTGATCAACACCGCGTTCGGCGTCGCCTCGGTGCGCCGCGACTGGATCAACGTCGCGCGCACACTGGAAGTGAAGCCGCTGCGCAAGGCCTTTCTGGTGATCCTGCCCGCCGCGGCGCCGACCATCCTCACCGGCATGCGCATCTCGATGGGCATCGCCTGGCTGGTGATCGTCGCCGCCGAGATGCTCGTCGGCGGCACCGGCATCGGCTACTTCGTGTGGAACGAGTGGAACAACCTGGCGCTGCCGAACGTCATTTTCGCCGTGGCGATGATCGGGCTGGTCGGCATGGTGCTCGACCTGTTCTTCGGCTGGCTGCAAAAGCTCGTGACCTACGCAGAGTGAATCCATGAGCGCACATTTTCTTTCCGTCGAAAGCCTGAAGAAGGTCTATCCGGCGGCCAGCGGCAAGCCCAACCCGCCGGTCTTCGACGACATCCATTTCCATATCGACAAGGGCGAGTTCGTCTGCATCATCGGCCACTCCGGCTGCGGCAAGACGACGATCCTCAATGTGCTGGCCGGGCTCGAAGAGGCTACTGACGGCATCGTCATCATGGACGGCCGCGAGGTGAAGGGGCCGAGCATCGAGCGTGGCGTGGTGTTCCAGAGCCATGCGCTGATGCCGTGGCTGTCGGTGCTGGGCAACGTCGCCTTCGCCGTGCGTTCCAAATGGCCCGACTGGCCGAAGGCGAAGGTCGACGCGCAGAGCACCGAGTATCTGGAGATGGTGGGTCTGGGCGCCGCCGTGCACAAGAAGCCGGCGGAACTGTCCGGCGGCATGAAGCAGCGCGTCGGCATTGCCCGCGCCTTCGCCATCCAGCCCAAGATGCTGCTGCTCGACGAACCTTTCGGCGCGCTCGACGCGCTCACGCGCGGCACCATCCAGGACGAGTTGCTGAAGATCGTGCAGGCGACGCACCAGACGGTGTTCATGATCACGCACGATGTCGACGAAGCGATCCTGCTGGCAGACAAGATCATGCTGATGAGCAACGGTCCGCACGCGCGGATCGCCGAGATCGTCGAGGTGACGATGCCGCGCACGCGCACGCGCGCCGACATGCATCACGATCCGCAGTACTACCTGATCCGCAACCATCTGGTCGACTTCCTCGTCAATCGCTCGCGCGACTACGCCGGCGCGCAGATCGAAGGCGATTACGATCCGAAGCGGCCACCGCTGGTGCAACCCGGACTCGCCGGCGCCGAGCGGTCGCCGGTGCCTGCCGAAAAGCCCGTGCCGCTGCTGCGGCAAGTCGTCAACCACTGAAGAGGAGCTCATGCAACATGAACCGCAACGACGTCACCGAAATGATCATCGCCGCCAAGATCCAGAAGGGTCTGAAGTGGGAGGACGTGGCCAGGAAGATCGGTCTGTCCAAGGAATGGGTCACCGCCGGCTGCCTGGGCCAGATGACCTTCGACAAGAAGCAGGCGACGACGCTGGGCAAGCTCTTCGGCCTGCCTGCCGAGGCCGTGGCGTTGCTGCAAGTGGTGCCCTACAAGGGCTCGTTGCCGACCGCCGTGCCGACCGATCCGCTGGTCTACCGCTTCTACGAACTCATCAGCGTGTACGGCACGACCTTCAAGGAGCTGATCCACGAAGAGTTCGGCGACGGCATCATGTCGGCGATCGATTTCAAGATGGACCTGCAGCGCGAACCGAATCCGGCCGGCGACCGCGTCAACATCACGATGTCCGGCAAGTTCCTGCCGTACAAGACCTATTGAGCCGGCGATGTCCAAGTACTTCATGAAGTCGTCGTGGGGCAGCGACGACGCCACGCGCGCCGCGATGGTGCTCGGTCATTCGAACGCACTGGCGCGCGCCGGCCATGAGGTGCGCATCTTCCTGCTCGGCGAGGCGACGGTGCTCGTGCGCGCCGTCGTACGTGCCGCGTTGCAGCCGATGGGCTGGCCGTCGCTGGCGGCCCAATGGGACGAATGCCGCGCGCGCGGCATCGAGATCATCATTTGCGACGCCTGCCGCATCGCCCGCGGCGTCACGCCCGAGGACATCGCGGCCGCCGGGGCGCGCATCGGCGGGCCGGACGACCTCGTCGCCGGCTTCGAGTGGGCCGACAAGGTGATCGCGGAGTAGCGCTTCAGCCCGGCGTGCGCGCGTGCCGCCACAGATCGGCGGAGTACAGCGCGATGCCGATCCAGATGGCGGCAAAGGCGACGATGCGTGCGGTATCGACCGGTTCGCCGTAGAAGGCGATGGCGATCGCCGCGCTGATCATCGGCGCGCTGTATTGCATGAAGCCGATGGTGATCAGCGGCAGCCGGCGCGCCGAGATGCCGAACAGCCACAAGGGCAGCGCGGTGACGACGCCGCTGGCGACCAGCAGCAGCGACAGCGGGGTCGATTCGCCGAAGTGGTTGCCGCGCGTGGCGCCGATCCACGCCAGATAGGCCAGCGCCAGCGGCAGCATGCAGGCCGTTTCGAGGAACAGGCCGCTGGCGGCGTCCATCGACAGGCGCTTGCGCAGCAGCCCGTAGAGGCCGAAGGTGCCGGCGAGCGCCAGCGAGATCCACGGCAACTCGCCCACATGCACGGCCTCGGCGACGATGCCGATCGTGGCACACGAGACCGCCAGCCATTGCAGCGGCCGCAGGCGCTCGCCCAGCACGACGACGCCGAGCGATACGCTGACCATCGGCAGGATGAAATAGCCCAGGCTGGTGGCGAGGATGCGATCCGTGTTCACCGCGTAAACGAAGACCAGTCAGTTGGTCGACACCAGCAGCGCGCCGAGCGACACGCGGGCAAGCTGCGCGGGCGAGCGCACGGCAGCGCGCACCTGCGCGAAATCGCTGCCGAAGGCCAGTACGGCGGCCATCACGATCAACGACCAGACGATGCGGTGGGCGATGATCTCGTCCGCCGGCACGGCGCCCAGCCACTTGAAGAAGATCGGCACCAGCCCCCAGATGAGGTAGGCACCGAGTCCGGCGGCGACACCCTCGCGGATGCGCGGATCCGGGCTCACGCGAATCCCGCGAAGGCGATCACGGCATCGAGGTAGTCGGGCCAGCGCGTGAAGCTGTGGTCGCCGCCGGGCAGCACGTCCTGCCGTGCGCCGGCATAGAAGCGGACGGCATCGCGGTAGTCGAGCGTCTCGTCGCCTTCCTCGGCGAGCAGCCAGTAGCGCTCGGGGCGCGTGATCGCCGGCAATTGCATGGTGCGCAGTTGCGCGATGTGCGCGGGCGTGACCACGAAGGACTCGCCGGTGTAGAGCCATTGTTGCGGGCCGAGGTAGCGCGAGATGGTCATTGCCGGCAGCACCGACGGATTGATGAGCACCGCACGCCAGCCGTGGCGCTCGGCCAGCACCGTGGCGTAGAAGCCGCCAAGCGAGGAGCCGACGACCGTGATCGCCTCGCCAGCGGGAAGCGCCGTCCCGCCACCACTGTAGTTTCGCGCCGCGAGCGATTCGGCCAGCGCGATGGCGTCGGCGGGCTCGGCCGGCAATTGCGGGCACACGAAGTGGGCGCCCAGACCGCGCGCGGCCATCCGCGTGCCCAGCGCACGCGCCTTGGCCGACTGCGGACCGCTGGTGAAGCCGTGCAGATAGAGGATCAGTGGCTGCTCCATTGCACCAGATCGAATTGCCACGTCAGCAACACGACGACGCCGAAGGCGATGCGGTACCAGGCGAAGATCGTGAAGTCGTGGCTGGCGATATAGCGCAGCAGCCAGCGCACGCACAGGAATGCCGACACGAACGAGGCGGCGAAGCCGACCGCCCACATGCCCAGGTCGTCGGCGGAGAGCAGGTGGCGCTCCTTGTAGAGCTGGTAGGCCGAGGCGCCGAACAGCGTCGGAATGGCGAGGAAGAACGAGAACTCGGTGGCCGCCTTGCGCGACAGGCCGAAGAGCATCCCGCCGATGATCGTCGCGCCCGAGCGCGAGGTGCCGGGAATCAGCGCGAAGGCCTGCGCGATGCCGAGTTTCACCGCATCGAGCGGACCGATGTCGTCGACCGTCTCGACGCGTACGACATGCGCACGGCGCTCGGCCCAGAGGATCACGAAGGCACCGACGATGAAGGCCAGCGCGACGGCGACCGGATTGAACAGCGCGGCCTTGATGGCCTTGCCGAACAGCAGCCCGAGCACGGCCAGCGGCATGAAGGCGATGGCGACGTTGAGCGCCAGGCGGTTGGCCACCGCGTCGCGACCGAGCCCGCGGAAGGTGGCACCGATGCGCACGCGGTATTCCCAGCACACGGCCAGCATGGCCGCGGACTGGATGACGATCTCGAACAGCTTGCCGCGCTCGTCGTTGAAGCCGAGCAGGTCGGCGGCGAGGATCAGGTGTCCCGTGCTCGAGATCGGCAGGAACTCCGTCAGGCCCTCGACGATGCCGAGGATCAGCGCAGCGAACAGGTTCGAGACGTCCATCGGGTCGGGGGCATGCGCAAGGGGCGCGAGTTTAACAGCCCGCCGGAACGCGAATCGGCGAAAATCCCGCAACTGTCGGACAGTGTCCTCGACTGAACCCACCATGCTCAAGAAGATCCGTTCCGAACAATTGCGCGTCGGCATGCACCTGCACGAACTGTGCGGCTCGTGGGTCGATCATCCGTTCTGGCGCGCGAAGTTCGTCATCGAAGCCCAGTCCGACATCGACAAGATCATCCAGAGCGGCATCGCCGAGGCGTGGATCGATACCGAACTGGGCGGCGATGTCGAGGCGCCGCCGCCGGCCCCGGCGCCCGTCGCCGATCCGCCCGCCGCGGTGGTCGTCGACAAGCCGGCGCAGCGGGAGACCCACGAAAAGACGAGTTTCTCGGGCGAGATGCGCCGTGCCGCGAAGATCGTCAATGAGGGCAAGGAAGCCGTTGTTTCGATGTTCAACGAAGTGCGCATGGGCAAGGCGATTTCGTCGCAGGTGGCCAAGGAGCTTGTCGACGAGATCAGCGCCTCGGTGATGCGCAACTCCGGCGCGCTGATCAGCCTGGCGCGACTGAAGACGGCGGACGACTACACCTACATGCACTCGGTGGCGGTTTGTGCGCTGATGGTGTCGCTGGCGCACAAGCTCGACCTCGACGAAGACGCCACGCGCGAAGCCGGCATGGGCGGGCTGCTGCACGATCTGGGCAAGGCGGTGATGCCGATGGAGGTGCTCAACAAGCCGGGCAAGCTCACCGACGAAGAGTTCGCCATCATCAAGTCGCATCCGGTCGAAGGCCACCGCCTGCTCCTCGAGGCCGGCACGGCCGGCGAGGTGCCGCTCGACATCTGCCTGCACCATCACGAAAAGACCAACGGCCGCGGCTATCCGCACGGCCTCAAGGATGAGCAGATCACGCTGTTCGCCAAAATGGGCGCGGTGTGCGACGTATATGACGCGATCACTTCGAACCGGCCCTACAAGGCCGGCTGGGACCCGGCCGAGTCGATCCGCCGCATGACCGAATGGAGCGACGGACATTTCGACCCGCGCGTCTTCCAGGCCTTCGTCAAGAGCATCGGCATCTACCCGACCGGTTCGCTCGTCAAGCTTGCCTCCGGGCGGCTGGGCGTCGTCATCGAGCAGTCCGAGAAATCGCTGCTGGCGCCGAAGGTCAAGGTGTTCTTTTCGACCAAATCCAAGCTCTACATTCCGCCAGAGCTGATCGATCTTTCGCGACCCGACGCGCGCGACAAGATCGTCGGCCGCGAAGAAGCCGCGACCTGGGGCATCAGCGACATCGACCGCTTCTGGGCACAGCCGGCATGACGAGCGCCGTGTCGCCACCACTGTAGTTTCGAGGAGTTCCCGCCATGGCCGGTGCCAGCCTGCTTGCCCTGCTCGACGACATCGCGACGATCCTCGACGACGTCGCGGTGATGACCAAGGTCGCCGCCAAGAAGACCGCCGGCGTGCTCGGTGACGACCTCGCGCTCAACGCCCAGCAGGTTTCCGGCGTACATGCCGAGCGCGAGCTGCCGGTGGTCTGGGCGGTCGCCGTCGGCTCGCTGAAGAACAAGGCCATCCTCGTGCCCGCGGCGCTCGCGATCAGCGCCTTCGCGCCGTGGGCGGTGACGCCGCTGCTGATGATCGGCGGCCTTTATCTGTGCTACGAAGGCGCCGAAAAGATCGCCCACCGGCTGCTGCACAGCGCCGCCGAAGACGCCGCGCACCACCAGGAACAGCTCGCCGCGGTGGCCGACGAGTCCATCGACCTGGCCGCCCACGAGGCCGAGAAGATCAAGGGCGCGATCCGTACTGACTTCGTGCTTTCCGCCGAGATCATCGTCATCGCCCTGGGCACCGTGGCGGCGGAATCCTTCGTCCGCCAGGTCGTCGTGCTGGTCGGCATCGCGCTGCTGATGACGATCGGCGTGTATGGCTTCGTCGCCGCGATCGTCAAGATGGATGATGTCGGCATGCATCTGGTCGAGCGGCGCGCCGCGCTGGCGCGCGCCGTCGGCCGGCTGCTGCTGCTCGCCGCACCGAAGATCATGAAATCGCTGACCGTCCTCGGCACGGCCGCGATGTTCCTCGTCGGCGGCTCGATCATCGGCCACGGCATCCCGGCCGTGCATCACTTCGCAGAGCAATGGGGCGGTCACTGGGCGGCCGGCATGCTGATCGACGGCGCCGTCGGTGTCGCTGCCGGCCTGGCCGCACTGCTGGTCATGCTGGTGGTGAAGAAGCTGCGCGGCAAGCAGCACACGCGCTAAGCCGCGCGTGGATCGCCTATCGGGCGATCAATCCGGATTGCTTCAGCGCGGCAGCGATGCCGGCGGCCAGCCGCTCGTAGCCTTGCGCATTCGGGTGGATGGCGTCGGCGCGCAGATCCGGCGTCGACAGGATGTCGGAAAACACATCCTCGACGAGCACGAGGTTTTCCTCGTCGGCCAGTTCTTCGTACAGCGGCGCATCGGACAACGCGCCGACCGCCGCGCCGACCAGCGACAGCCGCGGTACGCCGACCAGCGCCACCGGGCGGCCGTCGCGCTTGGCGGCGCGCACGATCGCGCGCAGGCTTTCCTTCACCGTCGCCTCGGACTGCCGACGCAGGAAATCGTTGCCACCCAGCTCCACGATCACCAGCGCCGGGCGCGTCTCGTCCAGCGCCGCCTGGATGCGGCCGCGCGCGTTGACCGCCGTATCGCCGGGAATGCCGTGGTTATGCACTTCCCAGCCGGTCAGCCGCGCCAGGCGGCTCGGGTAGTCCTCGTCGTTGCCCGCGCCGGTGCCATGCGTGACGCTGTCGCCGAAGGCCAACACGACCGCGCCGCGCGACAGCGGCGCATGCGTCGGGCCGCGCGAACAGGCGGCCAGGGTGATGCAGGCAATCAGGGCGAGGAAATGGCGGACGGCGCGGCGCATGGTGGAGCGGCGGTCTGCGTGAGGCCGATGCCGGAGCGGCATCGAGACGGAATGGGGTGGTGGTGATGGGGGGGCTTGAACCCTCGACCTACGGAGTCCGAAACACATTGAATATTTCGTCAAATCAACCTATAACGATTCGTGTCAGTCGCCCGACCACCTTTTAGCGTCAGTGGTCCATTCGTTCGGATCGACGAGAGCCGCAATCAGTGCGAACTTGCGGTCGAGTCATTTCCAGACAACTTCGCGCCTTGTTTCGATATACAACACCAATTCGCTGACGGATATTCGGATTGAAAGTAACAGCTCACTATCGGGCGATTGAGGTGCGAAGTCTGACAAATCAATATTCCTTTGGGTAACGCTCTGCCGCAGCGATACTAGTCGTGACTTCGGCGTGTCAAGCTCAGAAAGCGGTGTGACTTGAAGCTGGATGATGATTCTCTCGACGAGCTGGGCTAGGTCAATCGACTTGCACTGGTCAAAGATCTTGGATGTGTGGAAATCGATGGCCGCAGCTTGTGCATTTAGCAAAGCTTCGCATATGCGCTCAGCTGCTTCGCGCTTCTCCTTCCTTCGATCTCGAGCTAAGGTTGCCGTATGTACGGCGAACCAACCAAGAAGCACCAGCGACCATGTTACGACGCTGCTCCAGCCCAGTTCACAAGCTGACATTGTTACGTGCCGTTGCGATTGTCTTGGTCTCGCATGTACCCCTCAATCTCGGTTACCTGACTTGGGTCTCGAGTTAAGAACCGAAATCGACTTAGCAGTTCTTCGGACGAATACCCGAGCCGGACAAGTCCGCCGAACGACTCCTCAAGGAATGATGACTTAAGACCTCTGGCCTCTGTTAAGTCGATTTCGATGTGCGCGTGGCCCGACTTCAGTGCTGGCACGAGGAATTCGGTTCGAAACCGCTCCCCGTTATATGGCCCATCTGAAAGGTAACGGCCAGCTGGATACCTCCCGAACTCTCTGCCAACATTGATCTTCATTGCCTGCCTCTAGCTAAGGGGATTGCAGCGGAACTTTCCAAAAGATCAAGGTTCCGAGAATACTGTCTTCGTAGTCCGTAGTTCTGGGCTCGTGGGAGTTGTATCTACCCCGGTTGCTGAAGACGCTAACAACACCTGTCGGGACATTTTCAACAACTTCAACAATGTTGCCCAGTCCATACCCGCGACCGTCCAAGTTGGTTCTAGTGCGCCCTTCGACAATCGCCTCGCGAATACAATCACTATCAGTTGGGGCCGCCTTTCGCAAAACCAACCTTTGCCACAGGTTGGGACGCTTAATCGGCAGCGTTGCCGGGATTCCTGAGCCTAGATCGCAAAATACAACACTCAGATTTCCATCTCTCGATTGTAGAAACATCCACCAGTCTTTGCTTGGCTGTCGATACCCTAACTCATCCGCCCGAATGTCGTCGTACGCGTGGTGAATTGCGTTGGTCATTGCCTCACCCAGGCCACCGAGCAATTCGTCAATCATTCCCGCATTAAGCCGACCCTGAAATCCCTCTACGGCTGGTGCGCACAGAGTGTTGTCGACTACTGTACCTTGGACTACTTGCCAGTGCACGACGTCTTCGCGACTTGGCCTAACTGGCGATCGATTTGAACATAGCCTGTAGATACCCACCTGTTTCAGAACTTGGCTTGCGCGATCATTCAGTGGCTCGGTACAGCGCAACTTCATTGCGCTGTTGGTGTATGCCATTAGGCGATTTAACTCAGCGTAAAGGAGCAAGGTACCGTCAGCCACAAGATGAGATGTTTGGCGAAAGTCGATCAGCACTCCTCTGCTGGCGTCATCGCGAAAATGCAGGCGCAGCTTTCTTAGTAGCTCAAGCAGCTCAGAACGATAGTGCGGTGGGTCGATCGAAATTACCTTCGGAGCGAGGTACCTGACTAACGGTTTGTATCCTTTGGACGAATTTCGCTTTTCTCGCCTACGTGCTTTCGAAATACTCGATCGCGTAGCACGGCCTTTCTTCTTCCAGTGTCGGAGTACTTGCAAACGCCTCCTCTGATGGCGATTCCGACACCTCTTGGACATGCGTTTCATTTGGCATCCTAGTGACTTGCGCCTACTGTGCGGAGCACGTTTTTCGCGGCTTGTTGGGATCTCTCGGAACTCGCGATCGGCACCCAAGATGCCTGCAGACCCTCAGCTGCAACCGCTAACACTGGCATGTTAGTTGTCCTGATTTCGGCCCTAGCAATCTAGATTCGAACTGCGGGCATGTAGTGTACATTTCATGCGCATATCGAGACCAGAATGGAGCGCAAACAATAACTCGGGGCCAATTGACCTACGGAGATTGAAACGTGCTGCGCCATTTGGGTGCGGGTAGCCAGTAGTTACATCACCGATAACAGCGGCCGGCGCTGCTTCTCAGCGGATAGCCAAGGGAGCAAGGCGCACCGATAGAGCGCTGTCCGCCCGGCCACGGCGACATAGGCAAGGACGGTGGTCAGCAGGCGGACGGCGCGGCGCATGGTGGAGCGGCGGTCTGCGTGCGGTCGATGCCGGATCGGCATCGCGGCGGAAGAAAGTGGTGGTGATGGGGGGACTTGAACCCTCGACCTACGGATTATGAATCCGTCGCTCTAACCAGCTGAGCTACATCACCAGTGCGAAGGGGCAAGATTATCCTTGCCGCGCATTCACCTTGTCAAGGCAAGCGTCCGTGGGCGACAATGGGCCGATGAACGTGGATATCACCATCGTCGGCGGCGGCCTGGCGGGCGCGGCATTGGCCGTGGCGCTGGCCAAGGCGCCGCTGTCGATCGCGCTGGTCGAGGGGCGTGCGCCGGTACGGCCCGCCGGCTGGGACCCGCGCATCTACGCCATCAGCCCGGCGAATGTCGCCTTTCTCGAAGGCATCGGCGTCTGGAAGCATCTGGACGGCGCGCGCATCCAGCCGGTCGAAGCGATGGACGTGCGCGGCGACGGCGATGGCCGGCTGCAATTCTCCGCTTATGACAGCGGCGTTTCGGCGCTGGCCTCCATCGTCGAGGGCTCGGCGATGCAGTGCGAGCTGTGGGAAAACGCGCGCCGCCAGGCCAACCTCGAGCTGCTGTGCCCGGCGCGCCCTGCCGCGCTGACGTTGGCGGCCGATGCGGCGACGCTGACGCTGGAGGACGGCCGGCGCATCCGCAGCGCGCTGGTGGTCGGTGCCGACGGCGCCGATTCATGGACGCGGCAGGCGGCCGACATCGCGGTATCGACCAAGGCCTATGACCAACTGGGCGTGGTGGCGAATTTCCGCACCGCCGTGCCGCATCACGGCACGGCATTCCAGTGGTTCCGCGGCGGCGACGTGCTGGCCTGGCTGCCGCTGCCCGGCGACTCGATCTCGATGGTGTGGTCGACGCCGACCGCGCACGGCCAGTCGCTCTTGGCCGCCTCGCCCGAGGCGCTGGCCGCCGAGGTGGCGCACGCCGGCGGCGAACGGCTCGGCGCGCTCGAAGTCGTCACGCCGGCGGCCGGCTTCCCGCTGCGCCTGATGCGTGCGGCGCATGCCGTGGCGCCGCGGCTGGCGCTGATCGGCGATGCGGCACATGCGATCCATCCGCTGTCCGGCCACGGCATCAACCTCGGCTTTCAGGACGCGGCCTCGCTCGCCGCCGTGCTGGCCGCCAAGCCGGCGCATGTCGATGCCGGCGACATCGGCTTGCTGCGCCGGCACGAGCGTGCGCGCAAGGAGGACGTGCTGGCGCTGCAGACGACTACCGATGCGCTGCATCGGCTGTTCGCCGTGCCGGCCTCGCCCGCCGGGCTGCTGCCGACGCTGCGCAATGTTGGCATGAGTCTCACCGACCGGCTCGCGCCGGTGAAAAACCTGCTGGTGCGCTACGCGCTGGCGTCTTGATCCGATTGGAGTCGATATGAAGAAGGCATGGTGGCTGCTGGCCGCGCTGGCATTGGGTGCCGGCAAGGCGGCGGCGGGAGAAGCGGAGGCGCGCAAGGCGCTCGACGAGCACGTCGGCAAGGTCGAACGTCTGGCCAGGGCCGCGGCGCCGGGCTTCTGGGAAGGCGTGGTCGATGGGCAGGTGTTCTACGTGGACGACACCGGACGCTACCTGTTCGCCGGCGGCCTCGTCGACCTCAAGACCGGCCGCAACCTCACGGCCGAGCGGCAGTTCGCGATGCTGCCGCTGAACCTCGCGTTCAAGCAGGTGCGAGGCAGCGGCAAGAACGTGCTGGTGACGTTCGAGGATCCGAACTGCGGCTACTGCAAGAAACTTGCGCATGAATTGCAGGGCGTCAAGGACGCGACGATCTACACCTTCCTCTACCCGGTACTCGGCGAGGACTCCTACGAGAAATCGAAGGCGATCTGGTGTGCGGGCGATCGCGTCAAGGCATGGAACGGCTGGATGCTCAACGGCACGCCGGTCGGCAAGGCGCCCGAGAAATGCGATCTGGCCGGGCTCCAGGCGAGCATCGAGCTGGGCCGCAAGATGCGCATCAACGGTACGCCGGCGATGATCTTCGGCAACGGCGATCGCGTGCCCGGCTACATGCCGGCGGCGGAAATCGAGAAGCGCTTCGCCGCCTCGGCCAGCTGATGCGCGGGCGATACATCGCGCTCGCGGCCCTGGCCGCTGCGGCAGCGTACCTGTGCTGCTGGCCGGTGCCGATCGCGCCGGTGGCGTGGAGCCCGCCGGCGAATGCCGGCTACACCGGCGCGCATGCGCCGAACGATCGCCTTTCGCGCATGACGCAGATCGACCTCGGCGGCGAGGTCGGGCCCGAGCACGTGGCCGTGGGCCCGGACGGCAAACTGTACGTCACGGTGGCCAGCGGCAAGGTCTTGCGCATGAACCCCGATGGCAGCGGCCGCGAGACCTTTGCGCAAACCGGCGGGCGCGTGCTCGGCTTCGACTTCGACGCGGCCGGCAACTTCATTGCCGCCGACGCCTTCAAGGGCCTGCTGTCGATCTCGCCCGCCGGGCAGGTGACGATGATCGCCGATCACGTGCGGGCCGGCGATCCGATCGCCTACGCCGATGCCGTGGTGGTGGCGAAATCGGGCCGCATCTATCTGTCGGACGCTTCGATGCGCTTTGCGCCGCCGGCGTGGGGCGGCACCTTCCCGGCGAGCTTTCTCGACATCCTCGAACAAAGCGCCACCGGCCGCATCCTCGAGGTCGACCCGGCCACGCGTGCGGTGCGCGTCATCGCCCGCGGCCTGTCGTTTGCCAATGGCATTGCGCTGAGCGCCGACGAATCCGCGCTGCTGGTCAACGAAACCGGGCGCTACCGCGTGTGGCGCATCGCCGTGTCGGCGAACGATCTCGATCTGGCCGGCGGCGCGCCGGGCGACGCGCGCGCGCGCGTGCTGCTCGACAATCTGCCCGGCTATCCGGACAACCTCATGCGCGGGCGCGACGGCCGCATCTGGCTGGGCTTTGCCAAGCCGCGCGGCGCGGCCATCGACAAGCTGGCGGCGTGGCCGGCGCTGCGCAAGCTGGTGCTGCGGCTGCCGAAGGCCGTCTGGCCGGTGCCCAAGGCGTACGGCCACGTCATCGCCTTCGATGAGACCGGACGCATCTTGCACGACCTGCAGGATCCGAGCGGCACCTATCCCGAGACGACGGCGGTCACCGAAACGGCAGATCGGCTCTACGTGCAGAGTCTGCACGCGCATTCGCTGGGCTGGCTGCCCGCGTCGGACCTGACGCCAAAATGAAAAAGGCCTCCAAGGCGCGAGGCCTTGGAGGCGAAGGGAGGATGTTGCATCCTCCTGGAGGAGACAGTACAGACGCCCGGAGGCATCGCGTACAGGACGGAGCTTAGCGGCCGTCACCCGACCAAAGTAGACTGACAATTCAACTCATGCGCCCGCTTGCGGGGCATCGCGCGAGCGGACGGACGGGTGGCGTGCGCGGTGGAAATGCGACAGATGCGACAAACAGCGTGCAATGCGCGCGCAAAATCACGATTGCAGCGGTAGGTGATTTGAATACAATCAAGCTGCAGCAATTTTTCTGCGAGCCAACATGGGAGACAGGGCAATATGAACAAGCAAGAACTTCTCGACAAAGTGTCCGAACTGGCGAAGATCACCAAGGCCGATGCATCGCGCGCGCTCGACGCCATCCTTGACATCATCAAGCACGCCATCGCCAAGGGCGAGTCGGTCGGCCTGATCGGCTTTGGCACGTTCAAGTCGTCCAAGCGCAAGGCACGCACCGGCAAGAATCCGAAGACCGGCGCCGCCTTGAAGATCCCGGCCACCACGGTGCCGAAGTTCACCGCAGGTGCCGGCCTCAAGGCCGCTGCCAAGGGCAAGCTGCCCGCACCGAAGAAGGCCGCCGCCAAGCCGGCTGCCAAGAAGGCCGCCGCGAAGCCGGCTGCAAAGAAGCCTGCCGCCAAGCCGGCAGCGAAGAAGCCCGCCGCCAAGAAGTAATCCGGCGCGCGCATCGCGCGCGCTTTGGCGTTCTTGTCCCTGCCCCACGGCGCCCGCAACGGCGTCGCTGTCGGCAGGGATTGTTGTTTCCGGGGTCCGCTTCGCGCGCTCAGGCGTAGCGCGCGAGGGTCAGTCCGTCGAGGCTGATCTGCGGCGCGCGGGCGCCGATCACATCCGCCATCACGCGGCCGGTGCCGGCCGCCATCGTCCAGCCCAACGTGCCGTGGCCGGTGGCAAGGAAGAGTTCCGGGTAGTTCGTGCCGCCGATCACCGGCGTGCCGTCGGGCGTCATCGGGCGCAGCCCGGTCCAGAATTCGGCGCGCGCCAGATCGCCGCCGTGCGGAAACAGATCGCGCACGACGTGATTCAGCGTCGCCCGCCGGGCCTCGCGCAGGGCCAGCGAATAGCCGGCCAGTTCGGCGGTGCCGCCGACGCGGATGCGGTTCCCCAGGCGCGTCACGGCCACCTTGTGCGTCTCGTCCATGATCGTCGATTCGGGCGCGGCGGCGGCATCGACGATCGGCAGCGTCAGCGAATATCCCTTGACCGGATACACCGGCAGGCGGATGCCGACGGGCGCGAGCAGCAGCGGCGAATGGCTGCCCAGCGCGAGCAGGTAGGCATCGGCCTGCAACAGTCCGGCGCTGGTCTGCACGCCTGCGATGCGCCGGCCCTCGGCGCGCAGGGCGTCGATCGTGGTGTCGAACAGGAAACGCGCGCCAAGGCCGCGGGCGAGTTCCGCCAGCCGCTGCGTGAACAGGAAGCAGTCGCCGGTTTCGTCGCCGGGCAGGCGCAGGCCGCCGACGAACTTTTCCTGCACGCGTGCCAACGCCGGCTCGACGGCGCAGAAGCCGGCGCGGTCGAGCACCTCGAAGGGCACGCCATACCGGCGCAGCACTTCGACGTCCTTGCCGACGCCGTCGAGCTGCTTCTGCGTGCGGAACAGTTGCAGCGTCCCTTGCATCCTTTCGTCATAGCGGATGCCGGTGTCGGCGCGCAGTTCGCGCAGGCAGTCGCGGCTGTATTCGGCCAGTCGCACCATGCGGCTCTTGTTGACGGCGTAGCGCGCCTCGGTGCAGTTGCGCAGCATCGACAGACCCCAGCGCCACATCGACCATTCGAGCAGCGGCCAGATCACCAGCGGGCTGTGCTGCATGAGCATCCACTGGATCGCCTTCAGCGGCACGCCCGGCCCGGCCCAGGGCGCCGAGTAGCCCGGCGAGACCTCGCCGGCATTGGCGTAACTGGTCTCCATCGCCGGTGCGCCCTGCCGGTCGACCACCGTGACCTCATGGCCGTCGCGCGCGAGGTAATAGGCGGCGGTGGTGCCGATGACGCCGCTGCCGAGCACCAGCACCTTCATGCCGCATCCTCCATGCGCCGTCCCGCCACCACTGTAGTTTCATGCCGCGGCAGCGCGCGACGGTCCTCGCCCGGCTGACCCAGGCGTGCGCGGATGCGGCACCAGAACCGCGAGCCGACGCCGACCTCGCTGGTCACGCCGACACTGCCGCCGTGCAGATGCGCGAGGTTGCGCACGATGGAAAGGCCGAGCCCGGTGCCGCCGTACTCGCGGGTGGTCGAGCTGTCGGCCTGCACGAAAGGCTCGAACAGCGCCGCCAGGCGGTCGGCCGGAATGCCGATGCCGCTGTCGCTGACGGAAAATTCGAGCAGTGCCGACGCGGCGTCGCGCTCGACCTCCACGCACGCGATGTGGACGAAGCCGCTGGCGGTGAACTTGATGGCATTGGCCATCAGGTTGGACAGGATCTGCCGGATGCGGATGGCATCGGCCCAATAGTGCGTATCGGCGGGCACGCGGGCTTCCGATTCGATGACCAGGCCCTTGGCCTCGCCCAGTTCGCCGAACAGGGCGAGCACCTCATGCACCACCTGCTGCGGATCGAAGGCCACGTAGTTCAGCTCGAGCTTGCCGGCTTCGATCTTCGACAGGTCGAGCAGATCGTTGAGCAAGGTCAGCAAGGTCTTGCCCGAGTTGTGGATGGTGCGGGCGAACTCCTGCTGTTCCTCGTGCGTCAGCGATGGCATCAGCAGCAGCTGCGCCATGCCGAGGATGCCGTTGAGCGGCGTCTTGATCTCGTGGCTCATGGTGGCGAGGAACTGCGACTTGGCCCGCGCCGCCGCCTCGGTACGCGTCATCGCCTCGCGCAGCAGGTCTTCCGCCGCCTTGCGTTCCGTGATGTCGACGTCCATGCGCACGAACAGCGGTTCGCCCGCGCGCGTTCCCGGGATGGCGAAACTGGTGGTGGCCACCCAGCGCGGCGCACCGTCGCGCGTGCGCACGGCCTGTTCGTCGGGGCCGATCAGGATGCCGTCGCGGCGGATCATGCGCAGTTGTTCGGCAAACGCGGCCGCCTGCTCGGGCGCCAGCATCAGTTCGCCGGCCGTGCGTCCGCGCGCCTCGGTGTCGGGCCAGCCGTAGATTGCCGCCGCGGCGCGATTCCAGTAGCGCACGCGGCCATCGCCGTCGTACCACTGCACGGCGACGTGCGGATTGCCCTCCAGCGTCGCGTCCAGCTGGCGGCGCGCGCTTTCTGCCGCCGCCTGCGCGCGCGTGGTCTGGTCGAGCGCGCGGCCCAGCGCGACAAAGGCGCCGAGCAGCACGGCGGCGATCGCCAGCAGCGCCAGCCGCATCGCCCAGGCATCGGGTGCGGTGCGCGCCCAGCCATCGACCGGCATTGCCGCCATCTGCCACGCGCCTTGCGGCAGATTGATGTCGGCCAGCACGGGGTTGCGGCCGAACACCCCGGCGTCGCCGAAGAACACGGCGCCGTCCGTTCCTGTCGCGTCGCGGCCGCGGATGGCGACGCGGATCGTCAGCCCCGGCTCGAGCAGCCCGGCGTCACGGTAGAGCTTGTCCGGGTCGATGACCGTGCTGACCAATCCCCAGAAGCGGCGTACGCCGTGCGCATCGGGCAGCGTCACCGGCATGCGCGCGATGAGGCCGGTGCCGCCTTGTGCGAGTTGCAGCGGCCCGGCGAGGACGATGCGGCCGCTGTCGCGTGCCCGCACCGCCGTTTCGCGCTGACTGGGCGTGGCCAGGTAGTCCAGACCGATGGCCTTCTCGTTGCCGGCCACCGGGTACACCATGCGGATGACCATGCCGGGCGCGACAGCGATGTTGCGCAACTGGTGGTGTTCGTCGAACAGCGGTCGCACCGCGCGTTCGAAGCGCGCCTGCGTCAGATGCGGCTCGAGATTGATGACGCTGATCAGCCCCTTGACCAGTTGCAGGTTGCCGGCGAGCGTGCTGTCGAGGCGGTCGCGCAATCGCGACAACTCGACCTGCACGGCGGCACGTGCCTGCGTGGCGGCACGCTCGTTGTTCAGCCGCTCGGCGAAATAGCCGGCGAACGCGAGCGCTACGCCCAGCGCCAGCGTGAGCAGGCGCATGAAAACGACCTTCCGATGCATCGACGAAATCCCCTCCGCGCCGCGCGCGGTGGTTCGATGCTAGTCGATTTGCGCCGCGCCGTGGCGCGCGGCTACCACAGCGTTTCGCGCTCGGCCGTGGCGGAAATCTTGTGGATCGACAGGTCGGCGCCGTTGTATTCCTCTTCGGCATCGAGACGCAGGCCGACGATCGCCTTGATGCTGCCATACACCAGCAGGCCGCCGGCAAAGGCGATGCCGACGCCGAGCAGCGTGCCGGCCAACTGGCTGGCGAAGGCGACGCCGCCGAGGCCGCCGAGCGCTTCGGCGCCGAAGAGGCCCGCAGCGATGCCGCCCCACGCGCCGCACAGGCCGTGCAGCGGCCAGACGCCGAGCACGTCGTCGATCTTCCAGCGGTTTTGCGTGATGGTGAACATCAGCACGAAGAGGCCGCCGGCAATGCCGCCGGTGACCAGCGCGCCGAGCGGATGCATCAGGTCGGAGCCGGCGCAGATGGCGACCAGACCGGCCAGCGGGCCGTTGTGCACGAAACCCGGGTCGTTGCGTCCGGCGGCAAGCGCCGCCAGCGTGCCACCGACCATCGCCATCAGCGAATTCATCGCCACCAGCCCGGAGATCTTGTCGAGCGTCTGCGCACTCATGACGTTGAAGCCGAACCAGCCGACGACGAGGATCCACGCGCCAAGCGCGAGGAAGGGAATGCTCGACGGCGGATGTGCCGCGATCGCGCCGTCCTTGCCGTAGCGTCCGTGCCGCGCCCCGAGCAGCAGCACGGCGGCGAGCGCGACCCAGCCGCCGACGGCATGCACGACGACCGAACCGGCGAAATCGTGGAACTCGGCACCGAATGCCGCCTTCAGCCAGCCCTGGATGCCGAAGCGCTGGTTCCATGCGATGCCTTCGAAGAACGGATAGACGAAGGCCACCAGCGCGAAGGTCGCGGCCAGTTGCGGATTGAAGCGGGCGCGTTCGGCGATGCCGCCCGACACGATGGCCGGAATGGCAGCCGCGAAGGTGAGCAGGAAGAAGAACTTCGTCAGCTCGAAGCCGTTTCGCGCGGACAGCTCGGCGGCACCGGCGAAGAAGTTGACGCCGTAGGCGACGCCGTAGCCGATGAAGAAATACGCCAGGGTCGAGACGGAAAAATCGGCAAGGATCTTCACCAGCGCATTGACCTGATTCTTGCGCCGCACGGTGCCCAGTTCGAGGAAGGCGAAGCCGGCATGCATGGCAAGGATCATGATCGCGCCCAGCAGGATGAACAGAACATCGGCGCTGCTTTTCAGGTTCTCCATCTTGGTGCTCACTCCCTGTTGAATGCACGAAAGAGAGTCACGAAGCAACAGCCATACCCGAATCGGTGCATCGACAAATCAATGAGTTATGGGAGATTCGCGGAATTGGTAGCACTTCCATGGTGCATTAGGCAGGGGTGACGCACGACGATAGTGCGCGCGATCCGGATGTTGGCCACGGCATGCATCGAACCCGCGGGCGACGTGGGGCGGGTCGGCCCGGGCCGTGTGCGCGACGGCCTGGACGATAATGGGACGCCAATTTCCTTGCTTGCCGCCATGCCCCTGCCCAGCGATTTCCTTGCGCGCGTCGCCCGCCTGCTCGATCGGCTGGAACCGTTGCTGCCGCAAACCGCAGCCGAGATCGATTGGCGCGCCAACGCCTTCCGCTGGCGCACGCGCGCCGGACCCATCGCCCATGGCGTGCTCGAACCGATCCGGCAGGTGCATCGCATCTCGCTGGCCGACCTGCATTGCGTCGATGCGCAGAAGGCGCGCATCGAGCAGAACACGCGGCAGTTCGTTGCCGGGCGACCGGCCAACAACGTGCTGCTGACCGGCGCGCGCGGCACCGGCAAGAGCTCGCTCGTGAAGGCGGTGCTCGATCGCTTTGCCGCCAAGGGCCTGCGTCTGATCGAGGTGGACAAGGAAGACCTCGCGCATCTGCCCGAGATCGTCGCGTTGATCGGCGGGCGCCCGGAAAAGTTCATCCTGTTTTGCGATGACCTGTCATTCGAGGCCGGCGAGCCGGGCTACAAGGCGTTGAAAAGTGTGCTCGACGGCTCGGTATCGGGCATGCCGGACAACGTGCTGGTTTACGCGACGTCGAATCGCCGCCACCTGATGCCCGAGCGCATGGCCGAGAACCTCGAAGCCAGCCACGACGCCGACGGCGAACTGCGACCCGGCGAAACGACCGAGGAAAAGGTCTCGTTGTCGGACCGCTTCGGTTTGTGGTTGTCGTTCTATCCGATGGCCCAGGACGACTACCTTGAAATCTGCGCGCATTGGCTGCGCCGCTACGGCGCATCGGCGGATGCCGTCGCCGGCGCCCGCGACGAGGCGTTGCGCTGGGCGCTGGCGCGCGGCTCGCGCTCCGGTCGCGTGGCCTGGCAGTTCGCCCGCGACCATGCCGGCCGCGACCCAAACTACAGTGGTGGTGACACGGCGCGTCGCGCCGGCAAGGGCAACGCAGGCGTACGCAAGGCGCCGCGCACGACGTGACGCAGTCGCCGCCGCGCATCACTGTTGCCGCTGCCGTCATCGAGCGGCCCGATGGACACTATCTGCTCGGCCGCCGTGCGCCGGCGGCCGTGTACGCCGGACATTGGGAATTCCCAGGCGGCAAGGTCGAGGCCGGCGAAAGCCCGCACGATGCCGTGGTGCGCGAGCTGCACGAAGAACTGGGCATCGTCGCCACCCGCGCCGACCCTTGGCTGCGCCGCGAATACCGCTACGCCCACGCCCATGTCGACATCCATTTCTTTCGCGTGCGCGGCTGGCATGGTGACGTCACCGACCATGTGCACGATGCGCTCGGCTGGCAATGGCCCGGTGCCGAAACGGTGGCGCCGATGCTGCCGGCCAACGCGCCGGTGCTCGCGGCGCTGGCGCTGCCTTCGCGCTACGCCATCACCCACGCCGGCGACATCGGCGTCGAGGCGCAGCTGACGGCGCTCGATCGTGCGCTGGCGGGCGGTCTGCGCCTGCTGCTGCTGCGCGAGCCGGCCCTGACGCCGCAAGCGCGCGAAGCCTTCTTTGCCGATGCCCTCGCGCGCGCCCGCGCCGCCGGCGCGCGGGTGCTGGTGCATGGCGATGCCGCACTTGCCGCCCGGCTGCAGGCCGACGGCGTGCACCTCACCGCCGCGCAGTTGCGCGCGGCCAGTGCGCGTCCCGACCTGCCGCTGGTCGCCGCGTCGGTGCACACGGCCGACGAAATCGCCCGCGCGGCGTCGCTGGGATGCGATTTCGCCATGCTCGGCGCGGTGATGCCGACGGCATCGCACGCGGGCGGCGCCACGCTGGGCTGGGACGGCTTCGCGCGCCTGTGCGCCGTGCCGCCGCTACTGTGTTTTGCCGTCGGCGGCCTGCGCCCGGACGACCTCGATGACGCCTGGCGCGCCGGCGCCCACGGCATCGCCGGCATCCGCGCGTTCTGGACCTGAGCCTTCAGCGGTACTTCTTCAGGATCGCTTCCAGCCGGCCTTCCCGCTTGAGCCGTTCGAGCGCGGCAAAGATCGGTGCCGGATTCTCGCGCCCGCCCTTGGGCAGATGGCAATGGAAGTCTTCGCGCTGGATCTCGATCGTCCATTCGCCGATCGCATGCGCGCGCACCGTGCGCCGGTACCAGTCGAGCGCGAAGCGGTTGGCGACGGCGTACGGCGTACGCCCTGCGCTGACCTTGAGCAGCACCTTTTCGTTGTCGTCGGCATCCTCGCGCGCCAGCCGCCGGTCGGCGACGCGTTGGGTGAGCAACGGGAAAACGTAGCCGCGCGCCATGCCAACGACCGATCCATCGGGAATATCGTCGAGTCCGGCCGCCTGCGGCGATCCCGTATGCCCGAACAGCACGTCCTGCACGGGAAACAGCGGCGGGCTCCAGTCGAACAGCTCCGGCGAGCGCGTCCACTTGCGATTGACATAGCAGGTCAGATCGGCTTCGCCGTTGAGCACCGCCGCTTCGATCCGCCCGCGCGGCAGCACGACGAAAGCAAGCGGCCTGTCGAGCGCGGCGCCAAGCGCGCGAACGATATCGAAGACGATGCCGGCATTGGGCTCACCGCGATAGAACTGCATCATCGGCATCGTCTGCGAGCTGCCGACCGCGACGCGCAACGGCGGCGCCGCCGACGCAGGCGCGGCAATGACGGCAGCCATCAGGGCGAGGAAGGGCCATCTCATGCGGGCATTTTGCACGCGCCGCAGCACGGCGCACGCCAGCCGGCGACGATAGCGTCGACCGTTCAGCGCCAACGGGTGCGAATGCGCTCGATTTCGCCGCTCCTGGCCATGCGCGCCAGTGCGTCGTGGATGCGCGTCGCGACGACGCGCCCGGCTTTGGGCACGGCACAGTGGTAAGCCGGTGCATCGAAGCGGATGCGCCAGCTCGCCAGCTTGTGGGCCGGATTCTCACGGCGGAACCAGTCCAGCGAAAGATCGTTGCTGGTGCCGTACAGCGTATGCGCGGCATTGACCTTCAGCATCACCTTCCATTGGTCCGGCGTGTCCTCGCGTTTGAGCCGGCCGTCGGCAAAGCGCGCTTCGAGGCCCGGATACACATAGCCCAGCACCGTGCTGACGAGCGCGCCGTGCGGCAACGCATCGAGCCCTTGCGGCTTCGCCATGCCGGCATGGCCGATGATGACGTCACCGACATGGAACACCGGCGCACCCCAATGGTAGTCGGCGGGCACGCGCCGCCATGCCGGATTCAGGAAGCACATGACGTCGATGGCGCCGCTCTTCTCAAACGGTTCCTCACGCTTGCGCGGCACCACCACGAAGGCAACGTCCAGTCCGGCTTCGCGACCCAGTGCCAGCGCCAGATCGACGAGGATGCCGCGCACCGGCCTGCCATTCTCGAAATGCGCCAGCGGCAAAGCCTGACCGTCGCCGACGCCGACGCGCAAGGTCTCGGCCGCCGCCGCCACGGAGGCGAACAGCCAGGCAACGCAGACCGGGACGATGCGCCTGGTCATCGCGCGGCATCCGCCAGTTCGTCGGGTGTATTGCAGTTGGCAAAGCTGCCATCGTCGGCAAAGTCGCAGACGGCGGCACCGAGGCCCGCTTGCCAGGCGCGCACCTTGTGCCCGCCACTGGCCAAAAACGCATCGAGCGAAGCCATGGCGTCGCGGCGCACGAGGCACACCGTTGGTTGCCATTGCCCGCCGCTGCGGGCGACGACCAGCGGCGCCTCACCGAGCGCCGCCTCCAGCCGAGCCCGGAGGTCGAGCGGGAGGTGCGGTGCATCGCAGGGTACGCACAGCAGCCGCGTCGCGGTGGTCGCGCGCCAGGCCGCCTGCAGGCCGGCCAGCGGCCCGGCGCGCTCGCCTGCCGCCGGCAGGTCGGGCACCACGACGTGGCCGAAGGCGAGATAGGCATCGAGGTTGCGGTTGGCGCTGATGATCAGCGCATCCACCTGCGGCGCAATGCGATCCAGCACGTGGGCCACCAGCGGCCGGCCGCGGAAACCGAGCAGGCCCTTGTCGGCGCCGCCCATCCGCGTGGCGGCGCCGCCGGCAAGGACCACCGCGGCGGTGGGCTCAGAGTTCGTCGCCGATGGACTTGTACTTGCCATGGT
>JBGARB010000083.1:0-10267 GCA_044230495.1 Rhodocyclaceae bacterium | reverse complement strand
CACGTCGATGCCCGTGCGCCACGCCGCGCACGGCTGCGCAACGGTGCTGTGTCGACCATCGAGCGCGCCGCCGGCCACCACCGCGGCGGGTTCGCGCACGCTGCCGCCGATGCCGATGAAGCCGGCGCGATCGGCGCTCCAGCTCAGGGAGGCGCCGGGCGGCGCGACGACGGCCGCGAAGGCGACCCCGTCGGCGAATGCACCGGCGGCCGGATTGCGGGCCAGCACGGCATCGTGCGCGAATTCGGTGGTGACGTGGTGCCGTGTCAGCTCGGGCAACACGCCCAGCACCCAGCGCTGATAGGCGTAGATCGCCAAGCGGCGCACGGCCTTGCCGCGATTTTCGATGCGCAGGCGCACGATGCGCAGCGGATCACCGACCGGCACGAACACCGTGGTCTCCTGCCAAAGGCCCATCGCCTCCTGGCGCCAGGTCGTGTAGCCGAAGCCATGGCGGACCTCGACGTCGCCGCGCGGATCGCAAGGCCCCGGCAGCGGCGACCAGAACTCGCCATCGGCTTCGTCGCGGACGAACAGCGCATCGTCGTGCGGATCGCCCAGCGGGTCGTTGCGCCACGGCGTGAGCTTGTGTTCACGGCTGTTGACCGCCCAGGTCGTCATCGCGCCGCGCTCGCTGACGAGCACACCGCAGCGCGGATTGGCGATCACGTTGGCCCACGGCATGGGCGGCAGGCGCAGGCCGCCCTCGCCATCGCGACGCAAGCGGATCACGTATTCGTTGCCGTCGGCATTGAAGCCGCCCAGGCCGTTGGCGGCGAGCAAGGGCTCGGCGCCGTGCCCGTTGCCATTCGAGGCAATGTACGCAACCGGTTCGACCGCCGTCGCGCTAACGGCGACGGCCGCAGCGCCAAAGCCTTCGGTCATGTCCCGCCAGCGCTCTCCCGGCACCGCTTCGGTGAGCGTGGCCGGCCTGGCATCCACGGCGGCGCGGTCGAGCAGCGCGCGGGCGGCGGCGTCGTCCGTTGCACAGCCGATGAAGAAGCGCAAGGTCGTCACGCCATCCGCCGGCAGGTCGACGACGGTGCGCAGGGCCAGCAGCGGATCGAGCACGTTGCCCACCGTGCCGGACAGGCGCGCATCGGGCCGGAATGCCAGGGCCTGCGCCGCATCGTTCGCCCGGCCGAGAAAACGCACGCGATCCGATTCCCATTCGGTCGGCGGCGTCCCGACCAGCGCATGCACCAATACCGGATGATGCTCGACGTTGGCGCGCGGGCGTCGCCGCGCCAGCAGTGCGCCGCGCGCGGCATCGTGCATCGTTTGCACGAACAGCTTGGAGAACGCCGGATGCGCCGCGTGCGCCGGGCCATGATTGAGCACCACGGCCAACGCACTGGTGACCTCGATGCGACACGCGGTGCGGCGCGTGTTGCGTATCTCGACATGGCGCCATTCGCCATCGCCGGCGGCGGCCAGCGTGGTCACGACGCGCGCCTCGATGCCGTCGCAGGCGCGCTGCACGACATGCCCGTCGTCGCCTGCCGTCGCGCTGCCCGCGACCTGCCCGGCCAGCGGTGCGCCGCAGGCGGTCCAGTGCGCGCCGGAATCGACATCGCGCAGATGAACCGCAAAGCCATCGACGTCCTCGACGGGATCGGCATGCCATGCCGTCAGCAGGTATTCGCCGCAGGTCGAGAAACCCGTGCCGCGCGGCGTCAGGAAAACGCCGTAGCGGCCGGTGGAAAGCCATGTGCAGGGCATCGCGGAAAGGTCGGCAGTCATGAGATTCTCATCGTTCGGAAGGTACCGGCCCGGCGCGATGTGCGAACAGCCAATCGGTCAGTGCCGGGTCGGCATAGGCGGGATTCCACGCATCGTGGCCGACGCCAGGGTAGATCGTGAGCCTGGGTGTGCCACCGCAGGCCTGCAGCGCGGCGACCATGGCGCGGCTGGCATCGGCCGGTACGACATCGTCCTTGTCGCCATGGAACGCCCACACCGGCATGTCGCGCAAGGTGCACGCGCGCTCGGGATCGAACCAGCCACAGACCGGGGCGATCGCGGCGAAGCGGTGCGGATGTTCGGCAGCAATCCGCCACGTGCCCTCGCCACCCAGGCTCAGGCCGGTGAGGTAGATCCGTGCCGGGT
Source organism: Rhodocyclaceae bacterium (assembly GCA_044230495.1). Classification (GTDB taxonomy): domain Bacteria; phylum Pseudomonadota; class Gammaproteobacteria; order Burkholderiales; family Rhodocyclaceae; genus JADJEF01. The sequence goes on along the minus strand of JBGARB010000083.1, from coordinate 8,158 downwards.
CGATCGGCCAGTCGCGCAGCAGCGCGTCGAGCATCGGCATCACGTGTTCGCTGCGCCATGACTCGCCGTCCGGCAATTGCGGCGATGCGACGAAGTACGGCAATTCGTCGCCCCTGGCGGCATGCTTGGGCGGACCGTGCACCTTGACCAATTCCATGTCCGTGCCGCGTTCGCCGGAGCCATGCAGGAAGATCAGCAGCGGCCAGCGTCGCGTCGGCTCGGTCAGCGCGGCGGCCGGCACATGCAGCCAGTAGCGCAGATCGGCACCGCCGGGTGCGCCGGCCGCGATGCGATGCGCATGCTGGCCCGCGCGCGCGGGTTCGCCGGCGGCGGGCGTCGCTGCCATCCAGGTGCAAGTCAGCAAGGTCGCCACGATGCATGCCCTCACGTACGGCTCCCGACGACCACGCGCGCGGCGCGCGGTGGAATCGTCAGCGTGCGTCCCTGCCACGCCGCCGGCTTGCCGTCGATGCGCGCCGGCGGCGGCTCGCCGTCCAGCGGCCACTCGAAGCGGAAGCCGCCCGGCGGCTGGGCGCCGCCGTCGAGGCTCAGCGTCCATTCGCCGGCCTGTCGGGAAAGTCGATAGCCCAGGGGCCCATAGCGCGTGCCCAGCCGTCGCACGCCGATGCCCTTCCCTTCCAGCCATGCGAGCGGGATGCCGCCGGCCAGCACCAGCGCCTGCTCGTCCTCGCGCTCGAAGGCGAACAGATCCAGCGCGGAGCGGACAAAATCAGATGCCACCCAGCCATGCGGCAGGTCGCCGATGAACCGCGGCAGGCGCGCCTCGCGGCCGACGACCTCCGGCCACTGGTTCCAGGCCTGCGGGCGGCGATCGGCAAACAGGAATTCGAATACGGACCAGGCGCGCTCCCGCCAGCCCAGACGCACCATCGTGCCGACGATGCGCCATTCGTAGGGCGCGTAGTCGGCCCATGGGCGTGTGCCGTCGCGCCGACCGGCCAGGTCCTGCCAGTAGCGCTCGAACGTCGCTTCGAGTGCGGCGCGCGGCAGGTTCGCCTGTTCGCCGCCGGGGGCCAGCGCGATGGTCGTCGAGCTGGCGTCGAAGTCGCCCAGCTCGGCGGCGCCGGGCAGGAAGGCGACGCCATGCCAGCGCTGCGCCGCCGCCAGCGAGGCGAGCAAATCGCTGCGGAACTCGTCGCGCGAAGCGCGCCAGCGCTTCGCTTCGTCGGCCTTGCCGAGCATCTCGGCGATGAACACGGCATCCTTGTAGCCGCGCAGCGCCCAGAAATCGTCCCAGTACGAATGCATCGGCTTGGCCGAATAGCCTTCGTGGCTGATCGACGCCGGCATCAGTCCGTACAGCGCGCGCTCGGCATCGTTCGCCGGCGTGCCACGCCGCTCCGACCGCCGAAGGCTGTCCATGTAGTCGACCGAATGCGCCACGTGTGGCCACGCGCGTTCGAGCAGCGGACGGTCGCCGCTGTAGCGGTAATACTCGGCGGCGAGGAAAACGAGCTGTCCATGGCTGTCGTTTTCCGGTACCGGGTCGGCGCCGCGGCGGTCCACGCAGCACGGCACCTTGCCGTTGGGATATTGGTAGGGCAGGTACCAGCGCAGGTAGTCGGCGACCAGCGCCCGCTCGCCCAGCCGCAGGAAGCCCTCGGCGATCATCGCGCCATCGCGGATCCAGGACCGGTCGTAGGAACGCGTCCCCGGCTGAAGCGCCGGGCCGCGCCGCATCATGCGCATCCAGGCCAGCGACGAGCGCACCGCCGCGGCCAGCGGCTGGCCGGCAGCCGGCAGGTCGAACTGGACGCGGTCGAGCAAACCGCGCCAATCGCGCGCGACCTTGCGCAGGTTCGGTTCGAAGGCGCCCGGACCCTCGCCGGCCAGGCCCGGGGCCACGGACGCCGGGGCCATCACGACGACGACGTCCAGTTGCTCGTTCGGCCCCAGCGTCAGCGGATAGGTCAGCGTCGCCGTGGCCATGCCGGACGCATCGACCACCGACCGCCGCACCGGGCCGGCGCCGACCGCCGCCAGCGGCGCCACGACCGCCTCGCGGGCAGGGTAGCTACCGATGTCGACGTGCGATGGCGGTGTCAGCGGCACGACGGCGAATTCGCCATTCACGGCCAGCGACTGGCCGTTCCAGCGCAAGTCGCGCAACGCGGCGACGCCACCGGCGGTATTGAGGAATTGGGTCGGCGGATACGCCTGGAAGGGGCGCGCGGCGAGCAGCAGGCGCATGCGTTGCGGCGTCGCCTGCGTGTTGTGCAGCCGGTACCGCGTCCAGATCGTCGGCGAGACGCCTCCGGGGATCGCGAAGGCCGTGACGGTCAGCGTCGCCGCGGGCAGCCGCCAATGTACCGAAGGCACCGGGAGGTCGTCGTCCAGCAGGCTGTGCGACACGGCGGCATCTGCCCAGCCGTGCATGCGACCGGCGATCTCGACGAAAGGTTCCAGCGCGAACTGGCCCGGCGCCGGCTCGACGGCGCCGTCTTCCGACAGCAGGCCGGAATCGCCGCCGTCCACGGTGCCGAGGATCGTCCAGTACGACTGCTCGCCCGAGAAGCCGCGCGGATAGGTACCGCGCGGTGCCTCGGCGGCGAGTGCCCGAAAGAACGCGTTCGGATTCTCGCCGCTCGCCAGGTCGCGCAGTGTGATCTCGCCCAGCGCCACCGTGTTGCCGACGCCATGGCGAATGCTCAGGCGCACGTAGCGGGCCTCGGCATCGGTGAGCAGCAGGTTGTCGTCGCCGCCATTGGCGTCGTCGACGACCTGGGCACGTTGCCATTCGCGGCCATCGAGCGAGAGGTCGATGTCGTAGCGCGTGGCATGGGCGCCCGGCAGCCACTTCAGGCGCAGGCCGCCGAATTCGCGGATTTCGCCCAGATCAACGTGGAGCACGGGTTGCGCATGCCGTTCGGCACGCCACGCGGTCGCGGGGTCGCCATCGACGGCGCGCGAGGCCTCGCCACCCGCCTGCGCGCTGCTGGCGCTTGCGCGCAGCGGCGCATGGGCGGTGCGCGGCACAGGCACCTGATCGATGCGCAGACTGTCGATCTCGACGTGGCCGGCGCCGCCGTCGCGGCCCGCGGCGACGACGAATTCGATGCGCTGGAAACGCCGCAGCGTGCGGTCCGCCGCCGGCCCCCAGGCGAAGTCGATCTGCCGCCGCTTGATGCGCCAGGTCTGCCATTCGCCGGCAAAGGCATGGTCGCGCCGGGCGTGCCACCAGACGTTGTCGCCGCTGGCATCGACGAGCTTGATCTCGAAGTGGTTGCGCAGCGCGCTGCCGCGAACGCGGAAGGTGATCTCGAAGTTCTCCGGCAGCTCGGTCGGCAGCTCGCGGCGCACGAACGCATAGCCGCCGGCGCCGGCAAAATCGTAGTCCAGACGCAGCGCGCTGCCGTCCGCGCCCGGCACCGCGCGCAGCCGCGCGCCGACGCCGTCGGCCGCATCGGCGCGCCAGGGCGCGAGATCCTCGAAATCGTCGGCCGCCACAGGCAGCGCGGCACGCGCGAACGACATCGAGGCGGCAAGGCACAACGCCAGCAGCACGCGGCCCAAACTACAGTGGTGGCGGCACGGCGCCAAGGCGCTCATCCCTTGGTGCTCCCCATCAACAGGCCGGCGATGTAGTGCTTCTGCGCGACGATGAACAGGGCCAGTACCGGCAGCACGGTGAGCACGGCGCCGGCCATCATCATCTCGTTGTCCTGTACATGCTCGCGTGACATGGCCGCCAGCGCCACGGGCAGCGTGTACATGCTGCTGTCGGTGAGCACGATCAGCGGCCACATGAAGTCGTTCCACGCGCCCAGGAAGCTGAAGATCGCCAGCGTGACGAGGATCGGCCGCAACACCGGCAACACGATCTCGACGAAGATGCGCAGCTCGCCGGCGCCATCGATGCGCGCCGCTTCGATGAGCTCGTCCGGGATCGACAGCGCGTACTGGCGCACGAGGAAGATGCCGAACACGCCGGCCAGGAAGGGCACCAGCACGCCGCCGTAGGTATTGACCAGGCCCATGTGCTTCATCATCAGGAACAACGGCATCATGGCCACCTGCGCCGGCACCACCAGCGCGCCGAGCAGGACCCGGAAGACGCGCTCGCGACCGGCGAAGCGCAGCTTGGCGAAGGCGTAGCCGGCGGCGACGTTGAAGGTCAGCGACAGCGCGGTGGCGGCCGCCGCCACCAACGCGCTGTTGAGCAGGTAGCGGCCCATGCCGGCCTGCGCGAAGAGCGCGCGATAGTTCTCCAGCGTGGGGGCGGCGGGCAGCAGCGGCGGCGGATAGTGATTGGCCTCGCCCGGCACCATCAGGCTCACCGACAGCATCCACAGCAAGGGCGCAGCGACCAGCAAGCCGACGATGAACAGCGAGGCATTGACCAGCAGCACGGGCATGCGGGCGTTCATGTCGCGGCCCCGTCGCCGGCCAGACGTACCTGCAGCAGCGTCGCAAGGAACATCACGACGAACAGCACGAAAGCCACCGCCGACGCAGCGCCGAGGTTCCACCACTTGAAGCCCTCTTCGTACATGAAGTACAGCACGCTGACCGTGCTTTGCGCCGGGCCGCCCTGCGTCATGACGTACGGTTCCGCGAAGAGCTGGAAGTAGCCGGCCATGGTCAGGATGCCGACCATGGTCAATGTCGGCAGCAGCAGCGGCAGCGTGACATGGCGGAACAGCTGCATTCCGCGTGCACCGTCGATGCGCGCCGCTTCGTACAGCTCTTCCGGAATGCTCTGCAAGCCGGCAAGGAAGATGATCATGTTGTAGCCGAAGTTCTTCCAGATCGCGAAGAGGATGATGGCCGGCATCGACCAGGCCGGGTCGCCCAGCCAGTCCACGGACGGCAGGCCCACCTGCTCGAGTCCGTAGTTCACCAGTCCGTAACGCGTGTGCAGCAGATAGCGCCAGATCACCGCGACGGCCACCAGCGTGGTCACCACCGGCGCGAAATAAACCGTCCGCCAAAGACCCTTGAAGCGCGCCAGCTTCGATTGCAGCAGCAGGGCCGCGGCCAGCGAGGCGGCCATCGACAGCGGCACGCCGACGACGACGAAGAACGCCGTGTTGCCCAGCGCCTGCCAGAACAGCGGCGTTTCCAGCAGGCGGCCGTAGTTCGCCAGCCCGACGAAGCGCAGGTTGCCGATGTCGGCGAGCGCATAGATGTCGAAGTCGGTCAGGCTCATCGCCAGCGCCGCCAGCACGGGCAGCACGAAGAACACGGCGATGACGATCAGCGCCGGCGCGACGAAGCACCAGGCCGCACGCTCGATGTTCATGGGCCATCCCCCCATCCCCCTTCCCGCGGAAGGGGGTGACGCCGGTTCGCCGCTACGCGGCTCCGGTCAGGTCGCTGCGCCTGCCTTGGGGCGGCCCGGCAGCAGGCGCTCATGGCCGCTCCCCACGCGCCAGCATCCAGCGGCGCTTTTCGAGAATGCGGTCGGTGCGTGCGTCGAGTTCGGTGACGCCCTGGTCGAGCGTCAGCGTGCCACGCACGACCAGTTCGGAGACGATGCGCATTTCGGTGGCGATGCGCTCCCATTCCGGCACCCGCGGCGTCGGCCGTGCGCGCTCCAGTTGTTCGAGGAAGGGGCGCGCCAGCGGATCGTCGGCCAGTGCCGGCTCCTGCCACGCCGCACGGCGCGGCGGCAGGTCGGCGGTGAGATCGCGAAAACGCTGCTGCACGTCCGGGCGCGAGAGGTATTCGATCAACTTCCAGGCCGCGTCGGGATGACGCGCGTTCCTGAATACCACCAGGCTCGATCCGCCGGCGATCGATGCGCCGGGGCCGTCCGGACCGGGCAGCGGCATCGTCGCCAGATGCGCGAGTTGCTCGGGCGGCAAGCGGCGGCGGAACTCAGGCAGGTTCCACGGTCCGGAAAGGTAGAACGCGTAGTAGCCGCGGCCGAACTCCGTCCACACGTTGGCGACCTCCGAATTCGACAACGGCGGTGCCAGCCGGTCGCGGAACATGCCGACATAGAAGTCGAGCGTACGACGGAAACCCGCCGAGCGGAAGTTGCCGTAGCGATCGCCGTCGCGCAGCAGCGCATCGGGCTGCTGCAGGGCCAGCGCGACCAGCGGCTCGAACTCGTTGACCGGCAGCAGGATCGCGAATCGATCCGTGCCGGCTTTGGCCTTGATTGCCGCAAACGCTGCGCGCAGGGCCGGCCAGGTGGTCGGCGCCGCATGAATGCCGGCGGCGGCGAGCAGGTCGCGGCGATAGAAGAACAGCCGCGTATCGACGTACCACGGCACGCCCCACGTTCGTCCGTGCATCACATTCGATGCCCAGATGCCGGGAAAATAATCGGCGGCGTCCACCACCGATGACGACTTCAGGCGTTCATCCAGCGGCGCCAGCGCGCCGAGTGCGACGAACTCGGGAATCCACGTATTGCCGAGCTGGCCGATGTCCGGCAGGGCGTCGCCGGCAAACGCCGTCAGCAGCTTCTCGTGCGCGCTGGTCCACGGCAACTGCTGCACGACGACGCGGATGCCCGGATGCCGGCGCTCGAATTCCGGCAGCAATTCGGCAACCACCTCGCCTTCGCGTCCCATCGCCCAGAAGCGCAATGTCGTCTGCGCATCGTTTTCGGACGCACAACCGGCGGCGATGGTCAGCGCTGCCACGCAGGCCAGCAGGCGCCGCAGGTTGGCGCCAAGGCATGTCATCGCGTCTCCAGCCATCCGCCGGTGAAGCCGGCCCGCTCGAGGCCGCGGCGGATGTGCGGGTTGTGCCGCAGGGTGCGCCAGACCAATCCGCTGCGGTGGTTTTCGATCATGGCCAGGATCGGACCCTGGTCGATGCCGAGGTAGTCGGTATCAACCCAGCCTACGCCCGGCACCACGCGTCCGTGCGTGAGCTTGATGTCGTAATGGAAGCTGGGATTGAAGGCGTCGAGAAAGCCGTAGGTGCCGTAGATGTGTTCGCCCCAGCGCCGGTGCATCTCGAGTACGGCCGGAATCGACAGTTCGGGCGCGAAGGCGATGGCGCTGGTGGCGGCCATCGGCGTGATCGTGCCATCGTCATACATGGCGACGCCGCGCGCGGCGTAGGAGATGAAGCGGCGCTGCTCGCCGGCGTAAGGAAGCCATGCATCGACCGGGCCGTCGCTGGCCGACAGCCCCCAGACGTTTTCGCCATAGCCCTGCCATTTCAGCGGGTTGGCGACGGCATAGGCGCGTTGCACCAGCGCGGCGCGCCGCGAGTTCTCGAAGTAGTCGATGCCGTGGCCGCGCATGAACTCGTCCTGGATGCCGCGAAAGTCGATCCACACATGAGGAAACTGATGCACGAACAACGGATGGTAGTGCAGATATTCCTGACCGTAATGCGTTCCCCAGCGCTTGTCGTAGGTGCTGCTCCATTCCTTCCAGGCGTCGGGTTCGACCGCGTGCGTCGGCGAGCCGAGCGCCAGCAGATAGACGAGCATCGCCTCGTTGTAGCCGCGGTAGTCTTCCTTCAGAAAGCCCGTTTCCGGCTTCCAGCCCAGCGTGATGGACGGTGGCCGCGGTTGCGCCCATCGCCAATCCACGCGTGCGTAGATCGCCTCGGCGAGGCGGCGCACTTCCGCTTCGCCCGCGTCTTCGCGATCGAAGTAGCTCTGACAGAACAGCGCTCCGGCAAGCAGCAGCGCCGTGTCGACCGTTGACAGCTCCACGGCGTCGAACCGGTGCCCGGTCTGCATGTCGAGAAAATGGTAGAAGAAGCCTTGGTGGCCGGTGACGCCGCTCACCGCGGGCCCCTGCGGCGCATCGTGCAGGAAGCGCAGCGTGGCGAGTACGCGATCGCGCGCCGCCTCGCGCGTGACATAGCCGCGCTCGGCGCCGATCGGATAAGCCGTCAGCGCAAAGCCGACGGCGGCGATGCTGGCGAACGACGGTGACGGATGGCGATCTGGAACCAGACCATTGGCGGGGTTGGCCGTGTCCCAGAAGAAACGAAAGGTCCGCGTCTCGAGGTCGGCAATGACCGGCGGCACATCGCGCAGCAACGGCGCGGATGTCGGCGCGGCAAGACCGGACAGCGCGACGACGAACAGACAGGACGCAAACAGCAGGCGAAGGAAGGGCATCGGGCGCATTCGCGACGATCATGAGGGGTGCGGAAAATTGCCGGCCGCCTCCCGACGCGGGAGGCGGCGCGGCCAAGGCTGACCCTGGCAGGTCAG
>JBGARB010000082.1:0-10300 GCA_044230495.1 Rhodocyclaceae bacterium | reverse complement strand
ATACCCAGCTCGTGCGCAGGATCAGGGCCGGCGCGCCGCTGGCGCGCAAGGCGGCCTCGCCGGCGAGCTTGCTGCGGCCGGAGGCCGACAGCGGGCCGGTGGCGTCCGTCGCGCGCCACGCACGCAGGCCGCTGCCGGCGAAGACGTAGTCGGTGGAAAAGTGGATCAGCCGCGCGCCCAGCCGCATCGCTTCGTCGGCCAGCACGCCGGGCGCCGTGGCGTTGATGGCGGTGGCGGCGGCTTCGTCGCCTTCGGCCTTGTCCACGGCGGTGTAGGCAGCGGCATTGACGATCAATGCCGGGGCGATGTCGCGCACGCGGCGGCGCAAGCCGTGCTCATCGGCGAGGTCGAGCGCGGCGCGGTCGCAGGCGATGAGCTCGCCCAGCGGCGCCAGCGCGTGTTTCAGCTCGCGGCCGAGCTGGCCGGCGGCACCCGTCAACAGGATCTTCACGACAATCTCCCCGCGCCCTTTCCGGGGAAGGGGTTGGCGGCGGTGCGCTGCTGCGCAGCGCCATTCGTTGGCTGCGCCGCACTTGGGGCGGCCCGGCGAGCGGCGCTCATGCGTAGGTTTCGCACTGCGCCAGCGGCGTACCGGCAGCGTCCTTGGCCGACAGCGTCGGCGGCCCGGCCACCGGCCACTGCAGGCCCAGCGCGGGATCGTTCCACAGCAGGGTGCGTTCGTGCTGCGGCGCGTAGTAGGCGGTGGTCTTGTAGAGGAACTCGGCGGCATCCGACAGGACCGCGAAGCCGTGCGCGAAGCCCGGCGGAATCCAAGCCATGCGCCTGTTCTCGGCCGACAGCGTGAAGCCGACCGCGCGGCCGAAGGTCGCCGAGCTGCGCCGCATATCGACGGCAACGTCGTAGACCTCGCCGACGACGCAACGCACCAGCTTGCCCTGCGGCTGCACGATCTGGTAGTGCAGGCCGCGCAGCACGCCGCGTTGGCTGCGGCTGTGGTTGTCCTGAACGAAATCGAGGTCGAGGCCGAGGTCGGCGAGCACCTTGCGATTCCAGCTTTCGTAGAAAAAGCCGCGCGCATCGCCGAACACCTTCGGTTCGAGCAGCACGACATCGGGGATGGCGGTGTCTATCTTCTGCATCAAAACACTTTTCCGGAAAGCAGGCCGTGGAGGTATTCGCCGTAGCCCGACTTGGCCAGCGGCGCGGCGAGTGCTTCAAGCTGCGCATCGTTGATCCAGCCGGCGCGCCAGGCGACTTCCTCGGGGCAGGCGACCTTCAGGCCCTGCCGCGTCTCGATGGTCTGGATGAAATGGCCGGCGTCGAGCAGGGATTCGTGCGTGCCGGTATCCAGCCAGGCCATGCCGCGGCCCATGATCTCGACACGCAATTGGTCGCGCTGCAGGTAATGGCGATTGACGTCGGTGATTTCGTATTCGCCGCGCGCCGAGGGCGTCAGCTGCGCCGCGATGTCGCAGACCTGGTCGTCGTAGAAATACAGCCCGGTGACGGCGTAGCGCGACTTGGGTTTGGCGGGCTTTTCCTCGATGCTGACCGCGCGCCCCGCGCCGTCGAACTCGACCACGCCGTAGCGCTCCGGGTCACGCACCGGATAGGCGAAGACGGTGGCGCCATGCGCCGTGTCACCACCACTGTAGTTTGACGCGCGCTGCAACTGTCCGGCGAACTCGTGGCCGTAGAAGAGGTTGTCGCCAAGCACCAGCGCGCTCGGCGCACCGGCGATGAAATTGCGGCCGATGACGAAGGCCTGGGCGAGGCCGTTGGGCGTTTCCTGCACCGCGTAGCGGATCTCGATGCCCCACTGGCGGCCGTCGCCGAGCAGCTGTTCGAAACGCGGCGTGTCCTGCGGCGTGCTGATGAGCAGGATCTCGCGCATGCCGGCGAGCATCAGCGTCGTCAGCGGGTAGTAGATCATCGGCTTGTCATACACCGGCAGCAGTTGCTTGGACACCGCCAGCGTCACCGGATGCAGACGCGTGCCGGCACCGCCGGCGAGGATCAGGCCCTTGCGAAGTGGTACGTTGCTCATCCCCGGCTCCCATAGTTGGTTTCGGTCCAGCGCCGGTAGTCGCCGCTGACCACGTGCGCCACCCAGTCCGGGTTGTCGAGATACCAGCGCACGGTCTTGGCCATGCCGCTTTCGAAGGTCTCGGCCGGCGTCCAGCCCAGCGTGCGGCGGATCTTGCCGGCGTCGATGGCATAGCGCTTGTCGTGACCGGGGCGATCGGCGACGAAGGTCTTCTGCGTCGCGTACGACGCGCGGTCGGCGCGCGGCCGCGCGGCATCGAGCAGCGCGCACAGCGTGTCGACGACGGCGAGGTTGGTCATCTCGTTGTGGCCGCCGATGCAATAGGTTTCGCCGACCGCACCGCGCTCGAAGACGAGCCGCAGCGCCCGCGCGTGGTCGTCGACGTGAAGCCAGTCGCGGATGTTGTCGCCCTTGCCGTAGATCGGCAGCGGCTTGCCGGCCAAGGCGTTGTGGATCATCAGCGGGATGAGCTTTTCGGGGAACTGGCAGGGACCGTAGTTGTTCGAGCAGTTGGTGGTGACGACCGGCAGGCCGTAGGTGTGATGCCAGGCGCGTACGAGGTGATCGGACGCGGCCTTCGAGGCCGAGTAGGGCGAATTCGGCGCGTAGGCGGTGGTTTCGTCGAAGAAGCCGGCATCGCCCAGCGAGCCATAGACTTCGTCGGTCGATACGTGGTGGAAGCGGAAGGCGGATTTCGCCGGTTCGGCGAGCGAAGACCACCAGCCGCGTGCGGCTTCGAGCAGCACGTAGGTGCCTTCGATGTTGGTGTGCATGAAGTCGCCCGGGCCGTGGATCGAACGGTCGACGTGCGACTCGGCGGCGAGATGGATGACGCCGTCGGGCTGATGCGCGGCGAACAGTGCGTCGAGCGCCGCACGATCGCGGATGTCGGTGCGCGAGAACACGTGCCGCGGATGATGCAAGGCATCACCGAGCGATTCGAGGTTGCCGGCGTAGGTCAGGGAATCGATGTTGACGATGCGCCAGGTGGTTTCGGCGATCAGTTGGCGGATCAGCGCCGAGCCGATGAACCCGGCGCCGCCGGTGACGAAAACGGTGGTCATGAGAGTGCGCGCGGGCCTCGCCCATGCCGTGCAAGTGCCCGCGCCAGAAGGTAAAGTCGGCAGTTTAGCGACAGTGGCAGAGTAAGTCCTGTGTAAGACACTCCCGCTGTAATCCACCCGTCCACAACAAGAGGAGACCTGACGATGTCCGCGATTGAATCGGTGATGAACGAAACGCGCGTGTTCACCCCTGCCGCCGAGGTCGTCGCCAAGGCGACCATCTCCGGCATGGCCGCCTACGAGGCGCTGTGCAAGGAAGCCGACACGGATTACGCAGGCTACTGGGCGCGGCTGGCCCGCGAGCATGTGAGCTGGAAGCAGCCCTTCACCCAGTCGCTCGACGAATCGAACGCGCCGTTCTTCAAGTGGTTTGCCGACGGCAAGCTGAACGTCTCCTACAACTGCCTGGACCGCAACGTCGAAGCCGGCCTGGGCGGCAAGACGGCGATCATCTTCGAAGCCGACGACGGTGCCGTCACCAAGGTCACCTACGCCGAGCTGCTCGAGCGCGTCGGCCTCTTCGCCAATGCACTGAAGGCGCGCGGCATCAAGAAGGGCGACCGCGTGCTGATCTACATGCCGATGTCCATCGAGGGCGTCGTCGCCATGCAGGCCTGTGCGCGCATCGGCGCGATCCATTCCGTGGTGTTCGGCGGCTTCTCCGCCAAGAGCGTGCAGGAGCGCGTCGTCGATGCCGGCGCCATCGCCATCATCACGGCCGACGAGCAGCGCCGCGGCGGCAAGAGCATTCCGCTCAAGGCCGTCGTCGACGAAGCCTTCGGCATGGGCGGCTGCGAAGGCGTGCATAGCGTGCTGGTGTTCCGCCGCACCGGCGGCGCCTGCACGATGGTCGAGGGCCGCGATGTCTGGTGGCACGATGCCGTCGCCAGCCAGTCGGCGACCTGCGAGCCCGAGTGGGTCGAGGCCGAGCATCCGCTGTTCCTGCTCTACACGTCGGGTTCGACGGGCAAGCCCAAGGGCGTCCAGCACAGCTCGGGCGGCTACCTGCTGCACGCCATCCTGACCATGAAATGGACCTTCGACGTCAAGCCGGACGATGTCTTCTGGTGCACCGCCGACATCGGCTGGGTCACCGGCCATACCTACATCACCTACGGCCCGCTGGCCTGCGGCGCCACCGAGATCGTCTTCGAAGGCGTGCCGACCTTCCCCGATGCCGGCCGCTTCTGGCAGATGATCCAGAACCACAAGGTCAGCATTTTCTACACCGCGCCGACGGCGATCCGCTCGCTCATCAAGGCCAACGAAGGCACCCCTGCGACGCATCCGCGCAATTTCGACCTGAAGAGCCTGCGCATCCTGGGCTCGGTCGGCGAGCCGATCAATCCCGAGGCCTGGATGTGGTACTACGACAACATCGGCGGCTCGCGTTGCCCGATCGTCGATACCTTCTGGCAGACGGAAACCGGCGGCCACATGATTACTCCGCTGCCCGGCGTCACGCCGTTGGTGCCGGGCTCGTGCACGCTGCCCTTCCCGGGCATCCAGGCGGCGGTGGTCGACGAGACGGGCAACGACGTGCCATGGGGCAGCGGCGGCTTCCTCGTCGTCAAGAAGCCCTGGCCGTCGATGATCCGCACGATCTGGGGCGACCCGGAGCGCTTCGTCAAGAGCTACTACCCGCAGGACTTCAAGGGCAAGCTGTATCTCGCCGGCGACGGCGCAATGCGTGACGCCAAGACGGGCAACTTCACCATCATGGGCCGCATCGACGACGTGCTCAACGTCTCCGGCCACCGCATGGGCACGATGGAAATCGAGTCGGCGCTGGTCGCCAACCCGCTGGTCGCCGAGGCGGCGGTCGTCGGCCGACCGGACGACCTCACGGGCGAGGCCATCTGCGCCTTCGTCGTGCTCAAGCAGGCACGCCCCAGCGGCGAAGAAGCGAAGAAGCTGGCCAACGAACTGCGCAACTGGGTCGCCAAGGAAATCGGCCCGATCGCCAAACCCAAGGACATCCGTTTCGGCGAGAACCTGCCCAAGACGCGCTCGGGCAAGATCATGCGCCGCCTGCTGCGCAGCCTGGCCAAGGGCGAGACGATCACGCAGGATGTCTCCACGCTGGAAAACCCGGCGATCCTGGAGCAGCTCGGCCAGGCGATGTAAGCATGCGCCCGGCGCCCCTGCATGGCATTGCCAGGCAGGGGCGCGGTAGTATGTCGGCATGAACCTGTCGTCCCGCACCCGCTTCTGGCTGGCTTGCGCCGTTCTGGCCCTGCTGGTGACAGGGCCATTCCTGCTGACGGCCGCAGTGATCGTCGCCGACGCGCCGCCGGCGGAGCGCGCCGCGCTGGAACAGTGGATTGTGCCGCGGCTGCCATTGGGCACGCTGATCACCGTCATCGGCTTCATCTTCGGCGTCAAGCTGCTGCAGGCGCTGTTCCGCCAATATGTGCGCGGGCTGGCCGCGATGGCCGAGCACCTGAGGTTGATGCAGGGCGCCAACCGGCAACTGCGCGTCGAGGAAAAAGGCCCGCCGGAAGTGCGTGAGCTGGCGCGCGCCGCCAATGAGCTGGCCGACCGCCGCGACAAGCTGCTCGACGACGTCGACCAGCGCATCGCGCAGGCGCGCGCTTCGGTGGCCGAGGAACGCAATCGCCTGGCCGCGCTAATGGCCGAGTTGACGCATGCGGTCGTCGTCTGTTCGGCCGATGGCCGCATTCTGCTTTACAACAACCGCGCCCGCCTGCAGCTGTCGGCATTGGCGTCCGAAGGCGGCGTACTGCGCGGCGCCGCGCTGGTCGGGCTCGGCCGCTCGATCTTCCCGCTGATCGACCGCGAGCGCCTGGCGCATGCGCTCGACGCGTTGCGCGCGCGCCTCGCCCGCGGCGCGGCCGATCCGAGCAGCGCCTTCGTCATCGTCACGCCCGGCGGCCAGTTCCTGCGCGTGCAGGTCTCGGCCGTGCGCGAGCAGACGGGCGGCGAAGGCGCGCCGGCCGAACTGGCCGGCTTCGTGCTCGGGCTCGAGAACCTGACCGTGACGCACAAGGCCGCCCTGGCGCGCACGCAAAGCACGCGCGAACTGGCCGAGGCGATGCAGTCGGGACTCGCGGCGCTGCGGCCGCTGGCCGCCGCCGATGGCGCCGCCGCCGAGCGCCTGGGCGACATGCAGCAGGCCGTCGAAAGCGCGTTGAAGGCGCTGGCACAGGCCGAGCGTGCCGACTGGCAACTGGAGGATGTCGCCGCGGACGATGTGCTCGCCGCGGTGGCCCGGCAGGTGGCGGCGCGCGGCGACGTGCTGGCCAAGCTCGAAGAAGGCGAAGCCGACCTGTGGCTGCGCGCCGACAGCTTCGTCATCGTCGGGTTGTGCGCCCACCTCGTGCAGCGGCTGGAGGAAGCCTACGGCATCCGCGAGATCCGCCTGCGCGCCGTGCGCGATGAAGACCAGGCCGGCATGGTGGCGCTCGACCTCATCTGTTCCGGCGTCGTCGTTTCCAGCGAGGCGATCATGGGCTGGGAACTCGATCCGGTGTCGCTGGGCGCGGCGGGCGATGGCGCCGAGGCGGCGAACCCGCGCGAGATTCTCAGCCGGCATGATGGCGCGCTGCGCCTGGCACGCGAAAAAGTCTCGCACCGCACCTGGCTGCGCATCAGCCTGCAAGAGACACAGGCACCGGCGGCCAGTGCAACGACCGAAACGGCGGGCGGCCGTCCCGAGTATTACGACTTCGACCTCTTCGGCCGCGCCGTAGCAACCGCCGGCATCGACCTCGACGTCCCGCTGGCGAACCTGACGTATTCGGTGTTCGATACCGAGACCACCGGCCTCGAGCCGTCGGCCGGCGACGAGATCATCCAGGTCGGCGCGGTGCGCATCGTCAATGGCCGGCTGCTGCGGCAGGAGGTCATCGACCAGCTCGTCGATCCGCGCACCCGCATCAAGCCCGAAGGCATTCCGATCCACGGCATCACGCAGGACATGGTGCGCGGACAGCCGGACATCACCGTCGTGCTGCCGGCGCTCCACGACTATTGCCGCGACACCGTGCTGGTGGCGCACAACGCCGCGTTCGACATGCGCTTCCTGCAACTCAAGGAGGAAGCCACCGGCATCCGCTTCGACCAGCCGGTGCTCGATACGCTGCTGCTCTCGGCCGTGATCCATCCGAACCAGGAAACCCACCGGCTCGAGGCCATCTGCGAACGGCTCGGCGTCACCGTCATCGGCCGCCACAATGCGCTGGGCGATGCCTTCGTCACCGGCGAAGTGTTCCTGCGCATGCTGCCGCTGCTGGCCGACATGGGCATCACCACGCTGGGACAGGCCATCGAGGCTTCGCGCAAGACATGGCTGGCGCGGGTAAGCTACTGACCCGGAGGGGTCATGAGCGATATTGAAGAGGCCGACAGCACCAAGCGCCGTCCCGCCACCACTGTAGTTTCGGGCCTCACCGAGGCCATCGCAGGGCGCCATTCGGCACGCGCCTTTCTGGCCGACGAGGTGCCGGCGACGCTGGTCGACGAGATCCTGGCGTGCGCCGCGCGCGCGCCATCAGGCACCAACCTGCAGCCGTGGCGCGTGCATGTCGTGCGCGGTGCGGCGCGCGATGCGCTGGTCGCAGCGGTGTGCGCGGCGTGGGATGCGCAATTGCTGCTGCCGGAGTCGGGCAAGCCGCACGTCGCCGAGTACGACTACTACCCGCGCGAGTTCTTCGGCGCCTATCAGGCGCGACGGCGCAAGGTCGGCTTCGATCTGTATGCCCTGCTCGGCATCGAAAAAGGCGACAAGCTCGGCATGGCGCGCCAGCATCGGCGCAACTTTGCATTCTTCGACGCGCCGGTCGGGCTGATCTTCACCATCGACCGTCGCATGGGCAAGGGCAGTTGGCTCGATTACGGCATGTTCCTGCAAAACATCATGCTGCTGGCCCGTGCGCACGGGCTCGATACCTGCCCGCAAGCGGCGTGGATCGAGTTTCACCGCGTGATCGCGGCAGAGCTGGATTTCGCAGCCGACGAACAGCTTGTTTGCGGGATGGCGGTGGGATATGCTGATCCTGCGGCGGCGGCCAACGCGCTGCGCACCGAGCGGGCGGCGCTCGACGAATTCCGGGTGATCCATGAGTATTGAGAAGCGTTCCTGGCTGGGCCGGATCGAAGCGATGGGCTGGTACCGCGCGATCGAGCGCGCGTTCTTTTCGACCTTGCAGCGCAAGCTCTCGGTGCTGATGCTGCCGCCGCTGGCGATGCTGCTGGCGGTCTGGATGCTGGATGGTGGCGAGCCGTTGCTGTGGGCGGCGGGCGCGGCGCTGGCAGCCGCTTTCGGGCTCTGGCGCTACCTGACGCATCTCGTCTCCGGCCCGGTGCGCGGCATGACCAACCGGCTGCGCACCTTGTCGAGCGGGCAGGGCGATCTGGCGACGCACCTGGCGACACGCTCGCAGGACGAATTCGCCGATTTGTGCAGCAACTACAACCGTTTCGCCGAGCGCATGGCCGGCGTGCTGGTCGAGGTGCGCAACAGCAGCGTCGGCATCGCCGTCGGCACGGCACGGGCCGGCCGCGCGCTGCAGGTCGCCGAGCGCAATGCGCAAGAGCAGGTCGGCGAGGCGCGCCAGATTCTCGCCACCAGTCAGGCCACCAGTGCCGGCATCGACCGCTCGGGCAATGAGCTGTCCGGTGTGGTCGCGCTGGCCAAACGCAATGCCGATCGCGGGCGCACCAGCCAGGCGCAGCTTGACGATGCCAACGCGCGCATCGACGGCATCGCCCAGCGCATGGGCGAATTCCGCCAGCGCATCGAGGCGCTGGACAACGCTGCCGGCAACGTCGCGCAGGTCGTCGCCTTCATCAAGGATGTCAGCGCGCAGACCAACCTCCTGGCGCTCAATGCCGCCATCGAGGCCGCGCGCGCCGGCGAAGTCGGCCGCGGCTTTGCGGTGGTCGCCGACGAGGTGCGCAAGCTCGCCGAAAAGGTCGCCGCCGCCAGCGACGAGATCGCCGGCGACATCGCCACGATGATCGACAGCACCCGCGCCGCCGGGCAGGACAGCCATGCGCTGGCGGGCGATGCAGACGATGCGCGGGCGCGCATCGGCAGCGTGCGCGAGGGCGTCGCCAGTTTCGTTGCCGACTTCGACGCCACCGAACAGGGCATGGAAACCGTCTCCGCCGAGCTGGAGGCGATCCGCAGCACGACGCACGAGATGACCGACCGCGTGGCCAGGATCACGGCGCTGTCGGATGCGGTGCAGAGCTCGTCGAACGTGGCCGGCCGCACCACGCAGGAACTCGCGCAATCGACCGAGCGCGTGCAGGAGCTGGTGTCGCGTTTCCGCCTCGGCCGTGGCGGCGTGGAAAAGAATCTCGAGGTCGTGCGCGAACTGCGCGACCGCATCGCCACGCGCATGGAGGAGCTGCTGGCCCGCGACGTCAAGCTTTTCGACATCGCCTACCAGCCGGTTGCCGGCACGTCGCCGCCCAAATTCCATACCAGCTATGACGAGCTGTTCGCGCGCGAATTCCAGCCGTGGCTCGACGCCTGCGCGAATTCGCTGATCGGCGGCAAGTACGCGCTATGCACCGACCTCAACGCCTACGCGCCGACGCACAATTCGTGGTACTCGAAGCCGCCGACAGGCGATGCCGCGAAAGACCTGGTGGACAGCCGCGACAAGCGCAAGTTCACCGACCCCACCGGCAGCCGCTGCGCTGCGAACACTGAAATCCTGTTGCTGCAAACTTATCTGCGCGACACCGGCGAAGTGCTCAACGACCTGTCGATGCCGATCCATGTCGGCGGTCGGCATTGGGGCTGCCTGCGGGTGGGTTTCGACCCGGCCGACGTGCTGGCGCAAGGCTGATCGTGACCGACATGCCGGGATGGCTGCTGGCCGCGCTGGTCGGCGCGGGCATCGGCGGCCTGCTGGTGGGCTGGCGATCCGGCCGCCTGCTGGCCGAGCAGGCCCGCCAGCTCGATGCCGAACGCAGCGAGCGACAGGCCCTGGCGATCCGCGAAGCCACCTTGCAGGCCGAGATCGCCGGCGAGCGCGCACGGGCCAGCGAGCGCGCCGCCGCGTTCGACGATGCCCGCGCCAGCTTCGAGGCGACCTTCCAGGCCCTGTCCGCCGACGCGTTGGCGCGCAACAACCAGTCCTTCCTCGACCTCGCGCGCCAGGCGCTGGAAACCCAGCAGACCGCCGCGCGTGGCGAACTCGACAAGCGCACGCAGGCGGTCGGAGAACTGGTGGCGCCGGTGAATGCGACG
>JBGARB010000081.1:0-19722 GCA_044230495.1 Rhodocyclaceae bacterium | reverse complement strand
GGGTCCTCGTTCTCGCGCGTGAAGGCGAACACGCCGGCGGTGAAGGGGAAACTGCCCGGCACGTTCTCGCGCATCAGGAAGCGCAGGACTTCGCCGTCGTCCTCGTACTTCGGCAGCACCACCTTGCGGATCTTGGTGCCGGACAGCGTCTCGAACGTCAGGCCGGTGCGCACTTCCCTGTCGCGAATTTTCACCACGTACTCGTCGCCGGCGTAGGCCTGCTGCATGGCCGGCCACATCTCGAGCAGCTTCTGCGCGCGGCCATCGAGCGCCGCGTGGCGGACCTGAATGGCGCCGTCGAGCAGCTTGCAGGCCGAGCCGCAGTCGCCGAGCAAGCGCCTGGCTTCGCGCAGGTGCTGGTGCTCGCGGGCCAGGCGCGCCTGGTCGGCGACGTGCCTGTGATAGCCGCGCACGGTGTCGGCAATCTCGGCCAGATAGCGCATGCGGCTGCCCGGCACGATCGCGCGGCTCTGCGATGACTGCTTCGTCTCGACCTTCGGCAGCGCGCCGGTCCCGAGCTTCAGGCCCGTCGCCTGCAGGTGCGCCGCGATGGCTTGATACAGCGCGGTCACGCCGTCGTCGTTGAAGCGCGAGGCCTGCGTGCCGAACACGGGCATGGCCTCGGGGCTTTCGTTGAATCGCTCGCGGTTGCGCTGGTACTGCTTGCGCACGTCGCGCAGCGCATCCATCGCGCCTTTCCGGTCGAACTTGTTGATGGCGACGAAATCGGCGAAGTCGAGCATGTCGATCTTCTCGAGCTGGCTCGCCGCGCCGAATTCCGGCGTCATGACATACAGCGAGGCATCGACATGCGGCACGATGGCCGCATCGCCCTGGCCGATGCCGGAAGTCTCGACGACGATCAGGTCGAAGCCGGCAACCTGGCAGGCGGCGATGACGTCGGGCAGCGCCTGCGAAATCTCGCTGCCGCCGCTCTTGCCGTCGCTGCGCGTGGCCAGGCTGCGCATGTAGATGTTGGCGTGGTTGATCGCGTTCATGCGGATGCGGTCGCCCAGCAGCGCGCCGCCGGTGCGCTTGCGCGACGGGTCGATCGAGACCACCGCGATCGACAGCGCATCGGCCTGATCGAGCCGGAAGCGGCGGATCAGTTCGTCGGTCAGCGAGCTCTTGCCGGCACCGCCCGTGCCGGTGATGCCGAGCACCGGCGCGCGGTGCGTCGCGGCGTCATGCGCCGTGCCGCCACCACTGTAGTTTGCGAAGAACTGCGCGCGCGCCGCCGCATCCCAGGCGCCATTCTCCAGCGCCGTGATGGCGCGCGCCAGTTGCCGGTGCCGTGCGCCGCGCTCGCCCGTCGCCACGCGCGCCGGATCGGCCGGCACGCCCGCGCCGATATCGACGTCGCAGCGCTGCACCATGTCGTTGATCATGCCCTGCAGGCCGAGCTTCTGGCCATCCTCGACCGAATACAGGTGCGCCACGCCATAGGCATGCAGCTCGGCGATCTCGGCCGGCACGATGACGCCGCCGCCGCCGCCGAACACCTTGATGTCGTCGCCGCCGCGCGCCTTGAGCAGGTCGATCATGTACTTGAAGTACTCGATGTGGCCGCCCTGGTACGACGACACCGCGATGCCCTGCACGTCTTCCTGCAACGCCGCCGTGACGATCTCGTCCACCGAGCGGTTGTGGCCCAGGTGGATCACCTCGACGCCGGTGCTTTGCAGGATCCGCCGCATGATGTTGATCGACGCGTCGTGGCCGTCGAACAGCGACGCCGCGGTGACGAAACGCACCTTGTGCTTGGGCTTGTAGGGCAGCAGCTTGGTGGCGATGGACAGGTCGCTCATGACGTTCTCCCGCGGCAGGTGGCCGAAGCGTGATCTTAGGCACGCGGGCGTCTGGGCGCCACGACCGATTGTGCCGAGAACATTGCATAATCCGCCAATATGTCCAAACCGCGCCAGACATCCGTCGCAACACCGGCGATGCGCCGCGCACAGCGCGATAGCGTGCATTCAGGCTTCGTGCGCGGCATTCTGGCAAGCCTGGCCTACCGTCCGGGTGAGGCGCGGGCGCTGCTTGAGCATGCACAAATCGCCATATCGGTACTCGACACGCCGAACGCACGCGTGCCGTTGGCGGGCTATGCCGCGCTCTACCGGGGCGTCGCCGAACATCTGCACGACGAGGCCTTCGGGCTGCTCTCGCGCCCGCTGCGCGCGGGGTGCCTCAACTGGCTGCTGACCGGCGCCTGCGCCGCCGGGCAACTGGGCGATGCGCTGAGCCGGCTGCTGGCGGGCCTGAACCTGCTGCAGGACAACGTCGTGCTGGCGCTGCGGCGCGAGGCTGACGATGCCGTGCTGACGATCACGGTCGCGCAGCCGTTGCCGGTGGGCGAGGCCGGGTTCATCTTTGCGCACGAATGGCTGCTGCGACTGGTGCATGGCGTCGCGGCGTGGCTTGCCGCCGACCCGCTGCCGCTGACGCAGGTGCGCTTCCCCTACCCGCCGCCGCCACACGCCGCGGACTATGAAATGGTCTTCGCGCCGCGTGTCGAATTCGCCGCGCCGCTGCTCGAGGCCCGCTTCCCCGCTGCACGCCTAGCCCTGCCGGTGCGTCGCGATGCCGCCGCGCTGGCCGACTTCCTGACCGCTGCGCCCGTCCACATCACGCAACTCTATCGCCGCGAGCGCGCCACCGCCGCGCGCGCCGGTCTCGCGTTGCGCGCCGCCCTGCCGGCCCTGCTGACCCAGGAAGCGCTCGCCGCACGACTGCACCTCTCGCCACGCACGCTGCACAGGCGCCTGGTCACCGAAGGCACCAGCTTTCGCGCGCTGCGCGAAGCCCTGCGCCGCGAGCTGGCGCTCGACTGGCTGGCCAGGACCGAGCGGCCCGTCTCGCGCATCGCGCAGGATCTGGGCTTCGCCGACAACACCTCGTTCTATCGCGCCTTCGCGCAATGGCAGGGCTGCGGCCCGCGGCAATGGCGGCAGCAACGGCGTGCGCACAGCGCCGTCCCGCCACCACTGTAGTTTCGTGCCCCGGCGCTAGCTCGCCACCGGCCGCGCCAGGCCGCGCCCGCCGGTGAGCAGTCCGTAGAGATTGGGCGCGACGGCGCGCAGTCCGGCGCCGAGCGCCACCGCCATCGCCACCAGCGCCAGCGGCAGCGCGACGAAGGCGATCGCATGCGCCGCCGTGCCGCCGCCGAACAGCGCCAGCGCCGGATCGATGAGGATCGCCACCAGCGGCGCATGGAAGGCGTAGATGACGAACGAGAAGGCGGTCAGGCGGACGAACCATGGCCGGCGCATCGCTGCGCGCACCAGCGCATCGCCGCCAAACCACGCCGTCACCAGGCCACTGGCGACCGTCAGCTTGTGCAGCCAGAGCAGCAGGGGATAGACCGCATCGCCCAGCAGCGGCTGGCCGGCGAAGGCCAGCCAGGTCTTGGCCAGCGCGGCGCCGACGAACACCGCCGCCCACGCGGCCAGCGGACCGGGCGGCGGCAGCGCCAGATCGCGCCCGCGCTTTTGCAGCCAGATGCCGAGCGAAAAGAACAGCAGGCCTTCGCCTTCGACGAAGAACAGGTCGGTCGTCGTCAGCCACATCAGCAGCGCGATGCCGAACAGCACGCGCGTGCCGTTGCGGCTGGTCAGTGCGCGCGCCAGCAGCGGGTAGGCAAGGTTGTAGAAGAACAGCACGCGGATGAACCACAGCTGGTACGCAAAGGGGGCCAGCAGCCAGCGCGCCAGCAGCTCGCCCGGCGTGTGATCGGAGACCAGCACGCGCACGCCTTCGCGGTCGAGCTGCGCAATGCCCGAGGCGGCGATGCCCTCTCGCACCAACGCGAACTGCTCGGCGCCGAACAGCGTTGCCAGCCACAGGCCGCTCCACAGTAGGTAGGGCACGAGCAGCGTGCGCGTGCGCGTGCGGATGCGCTCGGCGTGCGGCCTGGCGTCGTGCAACGCGAACAGGTAGCCGGAAATGGCGAACAGCATCGGGATGCGGAAGCGCAGCAGCCCGTTGGCGAACAGGTATTGCACGAAGCCGTTGGCGTCGAGCGGCTCGGTGGGCAGCGTCCAGGGTTGCAGGTAGCGCACGTCCTGGTTGTAGCCGTGCACGAAGACCAGCAACACCATCGACATCAGCGACCAGAAGCGGAACTTGTCGCTGATGAAGCGGGGCAACACATGCGGAGGATTCAAGACGCGCTCCCAAGCGGCAGGCAAACGGGAGTGTGTCGTGAATCCCGCCGCAGGTGTTGTCCGGTCAGGCGGTGTGCGCGACGCCCTCGTAACGCGCGTGGTTCGGTGTCACGACGAAGCGGCCGACGGTCGGCGCCGGCGCCTCGAAGCGCGCATGATCGGGCGTGACGACGAAGCGGCCGATCGTTTCTGCGGCGGGATCGAGCGGCTGCGCGTCATGGGTCAGCGCGATGGCGGAGCCGGTGGTGACGATGAAGGCGGCGAGGATGGCGGCGGCGATGCGCGGCGTGTTGCGGTAAAGCGTTTTCATGGTGTCTGCTCCTGTTCGTGGTGGCGATGGATGCAGGCTAAGGGCCGCCAACCCGCATGACCACGGCCATTCGACCAATCGACACGCGCGGGCGACGAAACGCAGCGCGCGGCGACGAATCGCTGCCGCGCGATCACGGCGACCGGCGCGTCGATGCCCGCTGCGGCGGCACCGCGATGATCTCGCGGGCGTGGCGGCGCGCACGTTCGTCGGGCGCGAAGGCCTCGACCAGCGCCCACGTCACATCCACGCGCACCGCCCGCGGCTGCGCCGCCAGTGCCGCGGCATCCCACTTCGAGATCAGCCGCCCGACTCCGGCGTGTTCGCGCACCGCCGGCAGTTGCGGCGCGATGTGCGCCAGCAAGTCGTCTACCGGCGCCGAGCCGAAGCCTTGCGCATGCAGGCCGCGCTGGATCGCCGCGCCTTCGTCGGCCAGCCGTGCGGCAGCGGCGGCATCGCCCGCCGCCAGCGCGGCCGCGCGCTGCTCCTTGAGCGCCTCGATGCGCGAGCGCAGATGCGGCGAACCGGCGTAGGCGATGGCCACCGCCCGCGAATCGTACACGCCGATGCGCGTCGCCGCGTCCGGCGCCTGCGCGACCGCCGTGCCCATTGCTGCCCATTGCGCCGCCAGCGCGATCATCACTGCCTTGCACCACGATTTCATGCCGGTCTCCCGCGTTGAAGTGCGTTCAGGCTAGCGCCGCGCAAGCGGATGTCATCGGCGCGGCGCGAAGTATCGCCACGCGCTACCTGCCGGTGCGAGCGGCGGGACGACGCGCACCGCGCTGGAAAAGCCCTCGACGGCACGGCAGTCTGCGCACATCATTCACCACCGGAGACCCCGATGAACCGCCTGCCACACCACCTTCCGCTCGCCGTCGTCGCGCTCGCCGCATTGGCCATGGCGCTGCACGGGCCGATCGGCCAGCTGGCCGACTACCACCATTTCGCCGACGCCTCGACGTGGCTCGGCATCCCGCATGCGGGCGACGTGCTCTCGAACGCGATCTTCGCGCTGGTCGCGCTGTGGGGGCTGGTCGTGCTGGCGCCGCAACGCACCGATCCGGCGCAGGCCGACGGCGCCGCCGGCTACGGGCTGTTTCTCGTCGCGCTGCTGGCCACCGCTTTCGGTTCGACGTGGTACCACCTCGCGCCCGACAACGCGCGCCTCGTGTGGGACCGGCTGCCCATCGCGCTGGCCTGTGCCGGCTTGCTCGCCGGCGTCTGGGGCGATACGCGCGGCCGCGACAGCGGCCGTGCCGCGCTGCTGCTCGCGCTCTACGCCGCGGCCAGCGTGGCGTGGTGGCGGCTGACCGATCTGGCCGGCGCCGACGACCTGCGCCCCTACGTGCTGCTCCAAGGCGCGCCGATGCTGCTGGTGCCGTGGTGGCAAATGCAGGCGCGTCGTCCCGCGCGCGAGCGGCTCGCCTTCGGCGCCGCGCTGGCGCTCTACGCGCTGGCCAAGGCCGCCGAGCTGAACGACCATGCGCTGGCCGCGCTGCTGCCGATGACCGGCCACACGCTCAAGCACCTGCTCGCCGGCGGCGCCGCCGCCGCCATCGTTGGCGCGCTGGTGGCGCGCGGGCGCGAAACTACAGTCGTGGTGACACGGCGCTTGTCGCCCGCCGCCACGCGCTGACCACGTCGCCGCGCGCGGCGGGCTCCCGGCGATGCTGCAGGACCGCCGCGCCCACGCCCTCGACGAGCACACGCCCGGCGCCCGGACGCAGGGTCTGGCCGGCACGCAGGAAGACATCGTCGATCCGCCCTTCGCACGTGAGCCAGACGATACCGCGCGTCACGGCCAGCACGCTGTCGGCGCCGCATGCGATCCAGCAGGGCCGGTCGGCCAGCAGCATGATGTCGTCGTTGGTGTTCATCGGCGCATCGTAGGCGTCGCGGTCTGCGGCAATCGCATCAGTCGCGCCCGATTGTGCTGGTGACAGTTGCGAAATCCGCCATCTGTGCCGGTGTGCAGTGCCGCCGACTGTATTGCCCGGTTTTGCGCGGCTGCGCCACAATGCCCCGATGCTGCTCTACGAACGCCTGGCCGACGACCTGTCGACACTGATTGCGGATGGCCGCGTGCTGCCGGGCGAGCGGCTGCCCTCGGTACGACTGCTTTCGGCACAGCGGCGGCTGTCGGTATCGACCGTGGTGCAGGCGCTGCGCACGCTCGAGACCCGCGGCCTGGTCGAGGCACGCCCGCAATCGGGCTACTACGTGCGCCGCCGCGCCACGCAGCATCTGCCGGCCGGGCGCGGCAAGGCGCGCGGGCCGGTGGCCGTGAGCGTCACCGCGCGGCTGATCGACATCCTGCGCGACAACGAGGCGGCCGGCATGGTGCCGCTGGGCTCGGCGCTGCCGGCGCCGTCGCTGTTGTGCGGGCCGGCGATCACGCGGCTGTACGCGCGCGTCGCGCGCCAGCGGCCGAACGTGCTCGACGGCAGCAGCCACACCGATCTCAACGAGCCGGCGCTGGTGCGCGCCATCGTGCGCCGCTCGGTCGAAACGGGTGGCGCGGTGACGGCCGACGAGCTGGTCGTCACGCAATCGTGCTCGGAGGCGCTGGCGCTGTGCCTGTCGGTCGTCACGCGGCCGGGCGACACGGTGGCGGTGGAATCGCCGACCTATTACGTGATGCTGCAGATGCTGGAACAGATGGGCTTGCGTGCGCTCGAGCTGCCGACGCATCCGCAGACCGGCGTCTCGCTCGACGCACTCGATCTGGCCACGCGCGAGGGCAAGGTCGCCGCCTGCCTCTTGATCCCCAACGGCGGCAATCCGCTGGGCAGCGTGATGCCAGACGCCCACAAACAGCAGCTCGCCGCGTTGATGGCGCAACGCAAGGTGGCGGTGATCGAGGACGACATCTACGGCGATCTGTGCCAGGGTGCGGTGCGCCCTCGCCCACTGCATGCCTTCGATGCCGCCGGCAACACGCTGCTGTGCACCTCGCTGTCGAAGACGGTATCGCCGGCGCTGCGGCTGGGCTATGTGGCGGCGGGGCGACGCAGCGGCGACATCCTGCTGGCCAAGACGCTGATGAGCGGGCGCACCAATCCGCTGACGCAACAGGTGATCGCCGAATTCATGGAATCGCGCGGCTTCGATGCCCATCTGCGCCGACTGCGCCGCGAGCTGGCGCGACAGACGGCGCGGGTGCGCGATGCCGTGCTGCGCCACTTCCCGGCCGGCACGCGCGTGTCCGACCCGCAAGGCGGCTTCGTGCTGTGGCTGGAGCTGCCGCGCGGCGTCGATGGCATGGCGCTGCATCGCGAAGCCGCGATCGATCGCATCGCCTTCGTGCCCGGCGAGCTGTTCGCCGCCGGCAACCGCTATCGCAACTGCATCCGCCTGGCCTGCGGCCATCCCTTCGATGCGCGCATGGAGGCCGCCATCGCGCGGCTGGGCGAGCTGGCCGGGCGACAGGCACGGCGGGCGACGTAGAATCGACGGCATCCGCATTCCTTTCGCCGGCCATGAGCACGCCACCCGATTCTTCCCGCTGGGGCTTCACCACGCGCATCGTGCATAGCGACCGCCTCGGCGGCGTCGAGCACGGCGGCCTGCACAAGCCGATACACACCTCGGTGCAGTACGGCGCAGCGACCAGCGCCGAGCTGATCGGGATTTTCCAGGGCGGGCCTGGATTCAACTACGCACGCCAGGGCACGCCGACCGTCGCCGCGCTCGAAGCCTGCGTCAACGCGATGGAGGGAGGGCGCAGCACGCTGTGCTTCTCGACCGGCATGGCGGCGATCATGGCGTTGTTCTCGACGCTGCTGGTGGCCGGCGACGAGCTGCTGGTCAGCCACTACATCTTCGGCAACACCAACAGCCTGCTCGGCACGCTGCGAAACCTCGGCATCAAGGTCAGCTTCGTCGATGCCACCGATGCCGCGGCGGTTGCGTCGGCGGTGACGCCACAAACGCGCATGGTGTTCGTCGAGACGATCGCCAACCCGCGCACGCAGGTCGCCGATCTGGCCGGCATCGGCGCGCTGTGCCGCGAGCGCGGCATCGTCTATGTGGTCGACAACACCGTCACCTCGCCGTGGCTGTTCCAGCCGCGCACGGTGCATGCGTCGCTGATCGTCAACGCGCTGACCAAATCCATCGGCGGCCACGGCCATGCGCTGGGCGGCGCGATCACCGACACCGGGCTCTACGACTGGTCGACCTATCCGCGCATCGCCGAGGTGTACCGCAAGGGCAATCCGGCCGGCTGGGGCATGGCGCAGATCAAGAAGAAGGGCCTGCGCGACATGGGCGGCACGCTGTCGTCCGAGGCCGCGCACCACCTCGCCGTCGGCGCCGAAACGCTGGCGTTGCGCATGGATGCGGCCAGCGCCAACGCGCAGGCGCTGGCCGGGATGCTCGCCGCGCATCCGGCCGTGCGCCGCGTGTATTACCCCGGCCTGCCCGATCATCCGCAGCATGGCATTGCCCGCACGCTGTTCCGCGCGTCGAGCTGGATGCTGGCGTTCGAGCTGCGCGACGATGCCGACTGCCTGCCCTGCATCGACCGCCTGCGCCTGTCCGTCATCGCCACGGGCCTGGGCGACACGCGCACGCTGGTGATCCCGGTGGCGCATACCATCTACTGGGAAATGGGCGCCGCGCGGCGCGCCGAAATGGGCATTGCCGACTCGCTGATCCGCGTCTCCGTCGGCATCGAGGAACGCGAAGACATCCTCGAGGACTTCCGCGCGGCATTGGATCAATGAGCGGACGGGGGGAATGTCCGTGAGCCAGGGACCGACGCTCGACTTCTGGCTCGACCGCTACCGCAGCGGCCAGACCGGCTGGGATCGCGGCGGCGCCAGCCCCAAACTCCAGTCGTGGCTGGACGGCGGTTTGCTCGCGCCGCCGGCGCGCATCGCCGTGCCCGGCTGCGGCCGCGGCTGGGAAGTCGCCACGCTGGCGCGGCTCGGCTTCGATGTCACCGGCATCGACTACGCCGCCGACGCCGTGGCAGCCGCGCGCGCGCATCTGGCCACCGCGGGCGCGCACGCAACGATCGTGCAGGCCGACGTGCTGCACTGGCAACCCGACGCGCCGTTCGACGTCATCTACGAGCAGACCTGCCTGTGCGCGCTGCATCCGGACCTTTGGGTGGCCTACGGCACCGCCCTGTCGCAATGGCTGCGCCCGGGCGGGCTGCTGCTGGCGCTGTTCATCCAGCGTCCGCCGGCCGAGAGCGAAGGCTTCGTCATCGGCCCGCCGTATCACTGCGACATCCACGCCATGCGCGCGCTGTTTCCGGCCTCGGTATGGGAATGGCCCAAGCCGCCCTACCCGCGCGTGCCGCACCCGAACGGCATGCACGAGCTGGCGATCGAGCTGCGCCGCCGCTGACCGATTACACGCGATTACACTGCGGACACGCTTGCGCAACACGCCTTTGCGGTAATGCCACCAGCGCACGTCGCGCCCGACACCGGAGAACAACATGAACAAAGCCATCGCCTTCGCCGCCGTCACCACCGTCGCCGCCGCCCTTGCGCTGCCGGCCTTCGCGCAGGGCACGCCGCGCGTGGACCAGCGCCAGGCCAACCAGGACGCGCGCAGGCGGCACGGCGCTTGCCGTGCCGCCGCCGTTGTCAGTCCTCTTCCTCCTGCAACTTGAAGTTCTGCGCCAGCTTCGCCTGCACCTGCGCCGGCACGGGCGCATAGGCGGCGAATTCGATGGTGTAGCTGGCGCGCCCGCCGGTCATCGACTTGAGCCGCGAGGCATAGTCGGTGATCTCGGCCAGCGGCACCTGACCGGTGATCGCCATGGTGCCGGCGCTGCGCGGCACGGTGCCGGTGACATGGCCGCGGCGGCTCGACAGGTCGCCGTTGAGGTCGCCCACGGCGTCTTCCGGCGCGTGGATCTCGATATTCACGATGGGTTCGAGCACGACCGCGTTGGCGGCGCGGATGGCGGCGATGGCGGCCTTCTTGCCGGCCATCACGAACGCCACTTCTTTGCCGTCCACCGGGTGCGTCTTGCCGTCATAGACGATGACGCGCAGGTCGTCGACCGGGAAGCCGGCGACGACACCGCCGGACAATGCCATGCGCACGCCCTTTTCGACGGCCGGCATGAACACGCCGGGAATCACGCCGCCCTTGACATGGTCGACGAACTCGAAGCCGGCGCCGCGCGGCAGCGGCTCGATCTTGAGATAGACCTCGCCGAACTGGCCGGCGCCGCCTGACTGCTTCTTGTGCCGGCAGTGGCCCTCGGCGTTGCCGGCGATGGTCTCGCGGTACGGAATCTGCGGCGGCTTGGTGTCGAGTTCGAGCTTGAACAGGCTGGCCATGCGCTCGAGCTTGTAGCGCAGGTGCATTTCGCCCAGGCCGCGGATGACGGTTTCATGCGTGGTCGGATGCCGCTCGACCTCGAAGCACGGGTCTTCGATCTCGAGCTTGTGCAGGATGTCGAACAGGCGCTGCTCGTCGCCCTTGCGCTTGGTCTCGACGGCGAGACCCTGCATCGGCCGGGGAAAATCCAGCGGCTTGAGGTGGATGTGGTCTTCGTCGTGCGAATCGTGCAGCACGCAGTCAAAGTCGATTTCCTCGACCTTGGCGATGGCGCCGATGTCGCCCGGCACCAGCGCATCGACCTCGACGTAATCCTTGCCGTTGAGGTAATACAGATGCGCGACCTTGAACGGCTTCTTGCCGTCGCCGACGAAGAGTTGCGCATCCTTGCGGATGGTGCCCTGATGCACGCGGAAGATGCCGACCTTGCCCATGTAGGGGTCGGCGACGACCTTGAACACGTGCGCCAGCACATGCTGGTCCGGATCGGGCTCGGCGTGGTAGGCCTCCGGGTCGCCGCCGGGCTCGCCCTTGAAGAAAGGCGGCGCATTGCCTTCCGTCGGGTTGGGTGCAAGCGTCGCCAGCACATGCAGCAACTCGGGCACGCCGACACCGCTGCGTGCCGAGGTAAACAGGATCGGCACCAGGTGGCCTTCGCGCAGCGCCTTCTCGAAAGGTGCGTGCAGCTCGCCCGCCGACGGATCGGCGCCTTCCTCGAGGTAGCGCGCCAGCAGCGTTTCGTCCTCCTCGACGAGCTGATCGATCAGCTCGCGATGCGCATGCGCGATCGAATCGAAGTCGGCCTCGCCGTCGGCGTGTTCGAGCACTTCGGTGACGTGCTGGCGATCATGGTCGGGCAGTTCGAGCAGCAGGCATTCCTTGCCGAAGCGCTCGCGAATCTGCGTCACCAGGCCGGGCAGATCGACGTTGTCGGCGTCGATCTTGTTGATGACGATCATGCGCGCGAGGTTGCGCGCGGCCGCGGCACGCATCATGCGGTCGGTGGCCAGCTCGATGCCGTTCTGCGCGTTGACGACGATGATGGCGGTATCGACGCCGGCCAGCGCGGCGATCGCCTGGCCGGAGAAATC
Source organism: Rhodocyclaceae bacterium (assembly GCA_044230495.1). GTDB lineage: Bacteria > Pseudomonadota > Gammaproteobacteria > Burkholderiales > Rhodocyclaceae > JADJEF01. Next base: position 7,843 of record JBGARB010000081.1, on the reverse strand, counting down.
CGGATACCCCGGCGTGTCGATCAGATGCACATGCACCTCGTCGCTGCCGTTCCTGATCGCGAAGTTCACCACGCTCGATTGCAGCGAATGCCCGGCGGCCTTTTCCTGCGCGTCGAAATCGCTCACCGTGCTGCCCTTTTCGACGCTGCCGCGCGCGGCGATCGCGCCGGACTGCGCCAGCAAGGCTTCGGTGAGGGTGGTCTTGCCGGCGTGGCCGTGGCCCACGAGGGCCACGGTCCGCAACTGGCGGGTCTGATACTTGCCCATGCTGCTCTCCCTGTTTGGAAATCCGTTCTTTAATGGAGTCTAGCAGGGGCAAAAAGCGCCGGGCCTTGATCTAATCGGTATAGCTTGCGACGGCCTGGTCGATGGCGCCGAAGACGCTGCGACCGTCGCGGTCGAACATCTCGATGCGCACCCGCTCGCCGAAATCCAGCCACGGCGTCCGCGGGGCGCCATCGGCGATGGTTTCGGCGCTGCGCGCCTCGGCGATGCAGGCGTAGCCGATGCCGCCGCGGTCGATGCCGGCGCGCGCCAGGTCGGCATGGCGATTGGACACCGTGCCCGAGCCGATGATGCTGCCGGCGCACAGCTCGCGCGTCTTGGCGGCATGGGCGACGAGCTGCGGAAAGTTGAACACCATGTCGATGCCGGCGTGCGGCCGGCCGAAGGGCTCGCCGTTGCGCGCGACGACGAGCGGCAGATGCACCTTGCCGTCCCGCCAGTCGTCGCCCAGCTCGTCCGGCGTCACGGCCACCGGCGAGAAGGTGGACGCCGGCTTGGACTGGAAGAAACCGAAACCCTTGGCCAGCTCGGCGGGAATCAGGTTGCGCAGGCTGACGTCGTTGACCAGCATCAGCAGGCGGATGGCGCCGGCCGCGCGCTCGACGCTGACGCCCATGGGCACATCGCCGGTGATCACCGCGACCTCGCCTTCGAGGTCGATGCCCCAGTCGGTGCTGAGCGCGCGGATCGGGTCGGTGGGGCCGACGAAGGCATCCGAGCCGCCCTGGTACATCAGCGGGTCGTGCCAGAAGCTCGCGGGCAGCTCGGCGCCGCGCGCGCGGCGCACCAGCTCGACGTGATTGACATACGCCGAGCCGTCGGCCCATTGATAGGCGCGCGGCAGCGGCGAATGGCACAGCCGCTGATCGAAGGGCTCGGCGTGGCGCGCGGCGCCGTGGTTGAGCGCCGCGTACACCGCCGCGAGGCCCGGCGCGGCGACGTCCCAGTCGTCGAGGGCGGCTTGGAGCGTCGGCGCGATGTCGGCGACCGGCTGGCAGCGCAGCAGGTCGCGGTCGACGACGACCAGCGTGCCGTCGCGGCCGCCGCGCTTGAGGGTGGCGAGCTTCATGTGGCTTCCTCGGGTGATGTCGGCTTCAGGCTGCCGTCGTGCATCCAGCGCGCATGCTGCGGCGCGCGCCGCGTGCGCGCCCACTCGTCGAGCATGTCGTGCTTGACGGCATCGAGGCGGGCGAACATCTCCGGCGTCGCCGTATCGCACGCCAGCTCGATGCGATGGCCGTTGGGATCGAAGAAATAGATCGACTGGAACAGCGTGTGGTCGGTGGGGCCGACGACCGCGATGCCGGCGGCCTGCAGCCGCGCGCGGGTCGCGTGCAGCTCGTCGAGCGAGCCGACCGACAGCGCCAGATGCTGCACCCAGTCCGGCGTGTTGGCATCGCGCCCCATCGGCGGCGAATGGGGCAGCTCGAAGAAGGCGAGGATGTTGCCGCCGCCGGCGTCGAGGAACACGTGCATGTACGGGTCCGGCGCGCCCGTCGAGGGCACGGCGTCTTCGGCAATCGCGAGCACGAAGGCCATGCCCAGATGCCGGCCATACCAGTCGACGGTCTCTTTGGCGTCGCGGCAGCGATAGGCGACGTGATGGACCTTCTTCACCAGGCTCATGGCGCGCCCTTTTCGGCCACCAGCACGCCGCGGCGCAACTGGTCGCGCTCCAGCGATTCGAACAGCGCCTTGAAATTGCCCTCGCCGAATCCGTCGTCGCCCTTGCGCTGGATGAACTCGAAGAACACCGGGCCGAGCAGGGTCTCGGAGAAAATCTGCAGCAGCAGGCGCGGCCGGCCATCGGCGATGCTGCCGTCGAGCAGGATGCCGCGTGCGCGCAGCGCGGCGACCGGCTCGCCGTGGCCCGGCAGGCGTTCGTCGAGCATGTCGTAGTAGGTGTCCTTCGGCGCCGACATCAGCGGCACGCCGGCGGCGCGCAGCGCGTCGATGCTGGACGGCAGGTCGTCGGTGAGCAGCGCGATATGCTGGATGCCTTCGCCGTTGAAGGCCATGAGGAACTCCTCGATCTGGCCGCTGCCGCGCGAGGATTCCTCGTTGAGCGGGATGCGGATCCGGCCGTCCGGCGCAGTCATCGCCCGCGAGGTGAGCCCGGTGTATTCGCCCTTGATGTCGAAGTAGCGGATCTCGCGGAAATTGAACAGCCGCGAATAGAACGCCGCCCAGTGGTTCATGCGCCCGCGATAGACGTTGTGCGTCAGGTGGTCGATGACGGTAAAGCCGTGACCGCGCGGATGGCGATCGACGCCGTCGATGAAACGGAAGTCGATGTCGTAGATGGCCTGGCCTTCCTCGAAGCGGTCGATGAGATACAGCGGTGCGCCGCCGATGCCCTTGATCGCCGGCAGGCGCAGCTCCATAGGCCCCGGCGGCAGGTCGACCGGCTGCGCGCCGAGCGCCAGCGCGCGCTCGAAGGCGAGATGGGCATCGCGCACGCGAAACGCCAGGCCGCAGGCCGACGGCCCATGCTCGGCGGCGAACCACGCCGGCACGCCGGACTTCTCGCGGTTGACGATGAAGTTGATGCCGCCCTGGCGATAGAGCAGCACGTCCTTGGAGCGATGCCGCGCCACCAGCGTGAAGCCGAGTTTCTCGAACAGCGGCTCGAGCACGCCGGGCACGGGCGAGGCGAACTCGACGAACTCGAATCCGCAAAGGCCCATCGGGTTGTCGAAGAGGTCTGTCATGGCGAATCCTCGGCGGGCAGCGGACGAATGCGAGCGTGGGGGATCATGCTTGTCTCCTTCAGATGGCGATGCGCCGGTCGTCGGCCAGCAACTCGCCCGGCGCCAGATCGGGCAGCGCGGCCACCTCGGTGTAGTACGGCGCGAAATCCGGCGCCGTGGCATCGAACAACTGCGCGAAGCTGTCGATGACGAAGTAGGTGTCCTGATAGCGGTCGATGTGATAGCGGTTGCGCATGATGCGCCGCACGTCGAAGCCGATGCGCCGCGGCGCGGCATCCTCGAGGCAATGCGCCGACTCGCCGCGGCTCGACAGGATGCCGGCGCCATAGATGCGCAGCCCCGCCGGCGTCGCGATGAGGCCGAACTCGACGGTGTACCAGTACAGCCGCGCCAGCATCGGCAGCGCATGCAGATGCGAGGCCTTGAGGCCGCCGCGGCCGTAGGCCTGCAGGTAGTCGGCGAACACCAGGTTGGTCAGCAAGGGCACGTGGCCGAAGAGGTCGTGGAAGAGATCGGGCTCGGGCAGATAGTCGAGCTGCGCCGGCTCGCGCAGCCACCAGGTGACCGGAAAGCGGCGGTTGGCCAGATGTTCGAAGAAGACCAGATCGGGGATCAGACCGGGCACGGCGACGATGCGCCAGCCGGTGGCGGCGCCGAGCCGGGCGTTGAGATCGGCGAAGTCCGGTACGCGATCGGCCGGCAGCGCGAGCGCCTCGAGGCCGGCGAGGAATTCGTCGCAGGCGCGGCCAGGCAGCAGCGCCAGTTGCCGCGCAAAGAGCGTCGTCCACACCCGCGCGTCGTCGTCCGAATAGCGTTCGTGCGGCTGCGCCAGCGTGTAGTCGGCCAAACGGGAGAGGCCCGCGTTCTTGCGCTGCGTGATGTCGGGGGCTGCGAATTCGTGGTCCGCGTCGGTCATGGCTTCGCGCCTTGTGGGCGCCCGCTACCGTGAGGCAACGGATATTACGCGCGGCGGGACGGCAGCGCAGCGAACGCGGACAACCGCGCCTCCACTACGTCAAGAGGCCGACCGCGAGCTCAGCCCAGACCAGGGCGAAGACGACGACAACGCCGAGAACGAAGGCCGCCTTGCGGCCTGCACCATCGACGCGCCTCAGCCCGACCACCAGGATCGAACCGGCACCGGACAGAAGAACGCCGGCGACGACGAAATCCCCGGGTCCCCACGAGACCTCCGACGTGAACTGCATCGCGACGGCAGGCAGCAGAAGCAACAAGGCGGTTCCCAGAGCAACCCGGAGATATGGATTTTGCAGCGCTGTGTTCGGCATGGGCCCTCCTGAGCGGACAGCAAGCGAGCGACGTGCAGGCGCCGTGTCGCCACCACTGTAGTTTGGTGCTTGAAGCGAATCCTTGCCGCGAACCCGCGCGGCTCGCCAGCAGCTTCCCCTGCAACGACGGGTTGGACGTCTCGGCGCGACGGGACTCCTGGCGCCTGATTCGACGTGCGCAGATTCCATGTCGGCACGGACCATTGCGCGTCCACTTCAGATTCCGGATAGCCGACTGCATGCGCTTCCGCGCAGCCATCCCTATCGATCAGTTTCTTTCCGTTGAGGGGAAGTCCTTATACGAAGGGTTAGGCGTCACTTGGGCGCCGCAGGCTCGCTGGCTACGACTTGGGCGTGTTTCATCACCTGTGCGGCGAATGAGAAGACCTCGCGTCCACAGATTTGCTCCCGCTCAGAAACCTCGAATATCTCTCTAGCGTCCGCCTCAAACTTTGTTCCTGGGTCTGGGTAGCGCCCCGCCCAGACAGTGAAGTGCGTGAGCAGCCTCAGGATAGCCTTGTCCTTGGCAGTCAAAGCTGGCAAGAAAGCCGCCAGTTCCTCCAAACGATGGTGTCGAAACTGCTGCTCGTTCGCCTCGTACTCGGCCACTCCATTCTTCATGATCAACATGGCCTTCAAGCAAACCTCCAGGCTATAGCCAACGAGCATCAAGGCCACAGCACAGAACTGGCTGTCGCAGATGCCACGTGCGGTGACGGGGATATGTGCCCAGGAGGGGATAGTTCGAGCGACGGTTGTTGCTGCCTCGGAGAGCGCGCTTGCGTGAGCGAGCCAAAGGATCGGATCCTTCAGGTCTCTGCTCGATGGAAAGGCCGAAGCGTCTATCGGGAATCCGGCGAGCGTTTGAACCGTCCCCCACTTGTGCCATGCGAGGGCGCTGTACCCAAATGGGTCCGCGGCAAATGACTCGCGCTCGGGATGCAGCATGGCTGATTCTGTGACGCCTAACGAGGCTGTAGAAAAATATCGTTCATCGGCGCATTGTGCGCCTAGTCGTCTGGAATATTCAATACATTCAAAGCGACAACGGGGAAACGCCCATGGCCCGCTGCAAAGTCATCGACACCAGCCCGCGCTTCCTCCCCGTCGATCTGTCGCGGCAACTCCTTCCCGGCACCTTCGAGCCTGCCTTGGATCACCTCATCGACCACGAACTCGAGCTCTCCGGTTTCAATGCCCGTTATCGCGACGACGCCACCGGCGCCTGCGCCTTTCCACCCGCTGTCCTGCTCAAGGTCGTCCTCTTCGCCCGCAGTCGCGGCATCGCTTCCGGATGAACGCAGGCGGCAATATCTCCCCTTCGTCACGTCCGCCGTCCCACCACCACTGTCGTTTCGCGCTGACGCATCGAAGCGCGGGCGGGGTGCTCCGCGCAGCGAGGTAAAAGGGGGAGCCGCCGGAGGCGGCGGAGGACACGAGCAGAGCGGAGCCCCCGCCGCAGCGCGTCGCGATGACCGTCACATGCGATCTCCGCGCGCCGCCTATCGCCGTGCCACCACCACTGTAGTTTGTCGCGTGCATTGCGCGGCATCGCCACTCCATCGCCCGCTGATGATCCGGCGATGACGATGCAATCGAAAGAGGCATGGCGATGAACGCGCCCGGCTAGCGCGCCACCCAGCCGCCGCAAACCGGAAACACCTGCCCGACGAAGCAATTCGCGGGTTCGCTGCAAAGGTAGGCGGCGAACTCCGCGTCTTCGCGGGCGGCGACGAGGCGACCGAGCGGCACCTCGCGCCGCAGCCGCTCCTGGAACCTCGGGTTGGCCTGCACGTCGGGCGGAAAGTAGGTCGGGTTGTCGACGAAGTTCTGCGCGATGGCATTCACCTGCACGTTGTGCGGCGCGACCTCGACGCCGACGGCCTGCACGTAGGCAAGCTGGGCGCCGCGGGCGGCGCTGTACGTCGATGCGCGCTTCATGCCGCGCAATGCGGATGCGCTGCCCATGACGAGGATCTTGCCCGAACGCCGCTCGATCATGCCCGGCAGCACGGCACGGCACAGTCTCGGCAGCGGATGCACGAGCGCCGCGAAGGTGTCGTGCCACTCTTCGTCGGCGACGTCGGTGGCCGCCGTGCTCGGTGCCGGCATGGCCAGGTTGGCGACGAGGATATCGACGCGGCCTGCCCCGGCGACGATCCTCGCGGGCACGTCGGCGTCGGTCAGCGCGTCGGCATTCGCGATCACCGTGGCGCCATGATCGGCGAATACCTCGCACAGCACGGGGCCCATGAAGGCATCGGCGTGGGTGATGAGTACGCGCTTGCCGGCGAGCATCCGCTTCGTCATGGAATCTCCTTTGCCTTGCGGGCCAACGATGATCGGGGCGCCCGCACTCAGACCAGCCGCTTGGCGAGGCAGACGGCGTCGGCCCGGCCGACATATTTGCCGAAATTGGGAATTCGCGCATAGCCGTGCTTCTCGTAAAACGTCACGGCACGCCGATTGACGAGCCGGGTTTCCAGCCATAGCCGGGAATAGCCCAGCGCCCGCGCGCGGGACTCGAGATCGGCGAGTATCGCGCTGCCGACGCCGGCCGACGCCGGAACGGCGTACATGCGCTTGATCTCGGCGATCGTGCCGTCGATGGGACGCAAGGCACCGCAGCCCACCGGCGTTCCGGCCATCGTGCGCGCGACGACAAAGCAGGCCCGGCTGCCACGCACATCCGCCGGATCGAACGACGACTTGCCGCTATCGCCGGTGATCCGCGCGAGCGCCTGCGACAAGGCTTCGATCAGGGATGCGGCGTCCGGGGATGCCGGGTCTTCGCTCGTGATGGCGTACATGGCCGATGGTGGGCGCGAAAGTTGTCGCGAAGGCCGATCGTACCAGCGCGCGGCGCGCGGCGCAGCGGATTCGCCGCCATCGTCATCGTGACCGCTCAGCGATCCGGCGTGCCGCCCTGGCCGGCCGGCGCATCGTCGCGATGCGCCAGCCATCGCAGCAGCGTCGCATACAGCCGCGGCAGATCGACCGGCTTGCTGATGTGCTCGTTCATGCCGGCCGCCAGGCAGGTGTCGCGATCCTCGTCGAAGGCATTCGCGGTCATCGCCAGGATGGGGGTGGCGGCATTGGGCGAGTCGGCACGAATCGCCCGCGCGGCCTCGAGACCGTTCATTTCGGGCATCTGCATGTCCATCAGGATCAGCGCGTAGGCATTCCGCCGGGCCAGCTCGACGGCCTGCCGGCCGTCTTCCGCAACATCGACGACGAGGCCGACATGCTCGAGCATGCCGGTCGTGACCTCCTGCGTGATCGGCTCGTCTTCCGCCAGCAGGATGCGCCGGCCGGCAAACCCGGCGCGCAGCCGCTGTTCGGCCTCCGCGGGCGAGGCGGCCGACGCCGGCGCGGCGGCCCCTTGGGCGGAGCGTGCGAGGGCCACGACGAACCAGAACGTGCTGCCCTGCCCCGGCACGGACGCGACGCCGATCTCGCCGCCCATCAGCGCGACCAGGCGCTTGCAGATCGACAGGCCCAGGCCCGTGCCGCCGTACTTGCGGGTCATGCTGTTGTCGGCTTGTTCAAAGGACTGGA
>JBGARB010000080.1:0-10327 GCA_044230495.1 Rhodocyclaceae bacterium | reverse complement strand
GCGCCAACGCCATCCGCCAGCGCCCGCCCATGACCACCTCGTTCGCCAAGCCATTCGTCCTGCTGCTTTTCGCCGCGCTGTTCGTCACCGGCTGCGCCAGCGGCCCGCCGGGCACCAGCGAGCGCCGCGAGCGCCTCGCCGTCGCCGAAAAGATGTTCGCCGAGCGCTGCAAGAAATCCGGCGTGTTCATCCACCGCACCGCCGAAAACGTCGAGGGCATTTTTCTGATGAAGCTGCGCGGCGACGACATCAACTACGCGGGTTAGTACCTGATGGATGATCCGTATGGGCACGATCATGGCGGGGATTGGTATATCAAGGCGTTCCTGCGCGGGTTCGAGACTCGGCAAGCGCAATTTGCCCCCGGCTCGCCAAACCGTTGGGGCTACCCCTACGTCGAAGCCATCGACCCCAAGGACGGCCAGCGCTACCGCTACACCGGCAGCGTGAAGGAAGTCACCCGAACGTCGAGCCCGCTGATTGGTGGCGACGGCAAGACCTTCAAGACCAAGGATTTCGTTCTCGACAAAGTCCCCGCCCCCGGCCCGCTGCCGCGCTATGGCGTCACCTACGACGACCTCTCGACGCGCGAAGAGCGCGACTACTGGATCACCGGCAGCTCGCTGCGCGTGATCGACCTGCACACCAACGAAGTGATGGCCGAGCGCATCGGCTACATGATGTATCGCGGTCAGGGCAGCACCGGCGGCGGTCGCTCGCCGTGGTTGTTTGCTGCCGACAATGCGTGCCCGACCTTCCAGCGCAACCCGAATCGTCCGTTGCGTCCGGGGCATGGTGCAAGTGCGCAGAGCCACCAAACTGAAGATTTCGTCGAAACCGTTCTGAAGCCGCGTCTGGAGAAATGACCATGCTGACCATTGCCGATACGCTCAAATATGCCAATTTGCAGATGGCGACCGAAGCGATACTTGCCGACGAAAGCACGGGTATCTTGAAGCCCAACCTCGTCGCCTTGCTCAAAGAAGGCAACAACCGCTCGCTCAAATTCACGCAGACGCAGGCCCGGGCGTTTGCGGACGAATGGGAGGTCGTGGCCCAAAAGGCGAACACCGCCACCGGCTTCTCCGGCACGCTGTTCCGCAACAGAGCGAATCCGAACGAGCTCGTCCTCTCCTTCCGCTCCACCGAATTCATCGACAGACAGCGCGCCGCGATCATCCACTGAACGCCGCCAGCGGGGCGCGGCGGTGTCGGCCGCGCAGTGAATGATCTGGTTGAACGCAGCGGCGGCACCGCCGGAAAGCCCCGCGGCTTCACCGCCCCGGTTTCTTCCTCGCGGAACGTGAGGCGAACGCCCGCCCCCAAACTACAGTGGTGGTGGCACGGCGCTTCGCCGCGTCGAATGCGGCATACTGTGCAAATGAACAGTTATTCAGTGCGCGCGAGCAAGCCGCCCAAGGGGCGCGGCGCGGTGGTGTCGCCGGATGGCCGCTTCGAGTCGCGCCAGCGCGAGGCGCTCGACGATGGCTGGTGGCAAGAGGTGGACGAGGCGGGGCCGGCGACGGAGGTGATCGCCGATACGGCCCGGACGGTCATCGTCTACAACACGTCGCCGGACATCCCCTACGACCGCTCGATCAATCCGTACCGCGGCTGCGAACACGGCTGTGCGTATTGCTTCGCGCGACCTTCGCACGCCTATCTGGGGCTGTCGCCGGGGCTCGATTTCGAAACCCGCATCGCGTGCAAATTCGACGCAGCGGCGTGTCTGGTCCGCGAGCTGGCCCATCCCGCGTATCGCCCGGCGCCGCTGGCGCTCGGCATCAACACCGACGCTTGGCAGCCGGTCGAACGTCGCCTGCGGGTCACTCGCGGTGTGCTCGAAGTGCTGCACGCCACGCACCATCCATTGTCCATCGTCACCAAGTCGGCGCTGATCCTGCGCGACATCGACCTGCTGGCCGACATGGCGCGCTTGGGTCTCGTGCACGTGGCCGTCTCGATCACCACGCTGGATGCCGAGCTGGCGCGCACGCTGGAGCCGCGGGCGCCGACGCCCGCACGGCGGCTGCAGGTCATCGCGGCGCTGGCCGGTGCCGGCATTCCGGTCGCGGTGATGTTGGCGCCGCTGATTCCCGCGCTCACCGATCATGAGCTGGAAGCCATCTTCGCTGCTGCCGCGGCGGCCGGGGCAAGCAGCGCCGGGACCATCCTTTTGCGCCTGCCGCATCAAGTGAAGCCGCTGTTCGAAGCCTGGCTGCAGGCGCACCGGCCGGGCCGCGCGGCGCACGTCTATAGCCTGATGCGGCAATTGCACGGCGGCAAGGAATACGACAGCCGCTTCGGCCAGCGCCAGCGCGGCAGCGGGCCGCTGGCGGAGCTGATCGCGCAACGGGTGCGCGCCGCGCGGCGGCGCCTGGGGTTGGATCGGCCGTCGCTGCCGCTCGATGTCGGCCGTTTCGTGCTGCCGCCGCGCGATGCCGCGCAGCGCACCCTGTTCTGACTACCAGCCTTTCGGCAGCGGCTTGAGGATGCGCGTTTCGCCGCGCTTGGTGGTGATGTAGCCGCCCTTGGAGAGGTCGCGGAAGATGCGCGTGATCATGTCGCGCGACGAGCCGAGTCGATTGGCGATTTCCTGTTGCGACCACTCGGGGCCGAGCACCAGCGATTCGGCGTCCGGCTGCGCCTCGACGGCGATGAACTTGCGCAGGCGCTGATAGACCGTGTCGAGCGCCAGGCTCTTGAGCCGCTCGGTGCTCGCCCGCGAACGCGTGATCAGATCGGACATCAGCGCCATCGCGAACATCGGGTCGTTGGTGAGCTTTTCCTTGAGCGCGGCGTAGTCGATGATCGCGCACTCGCAGTCGGCGATGGCTTCCACGGAGGCGGTACGCGGGCCGTGGTCAAGCGAGAACTCGCCGAAGGGCGTACCCGGCCCGAAGGTGCCGAAGACGAAGCGGCGACGGCCTTCGCCTTCGGTGAAGATGCGGATGCGGCCGGAAAGCAGCACGAACATCTCGCCGCCGGGATCGCCTTCGCGGATCAGCATGGAGCGGCGCGTGAATTTCTTGCGCTTGCCGATGCGGGCAAGCTCGGCGATCATCGGCTCGATGGCGTGCGTAGCTTCGTCGGTCACGGCGGGTTCCTGTGCAGAAATGCCGGCGTCGCGGCCGGCCCGCCCGGAGTCTACGGGCAACAGGGGGTTGCCTGCAAGGCATTCGTGGGCAAAAACCGGATATGCTGTTTGGCGAACCCAATCCGTGGAGGGCACGCGCATGCACCTGACCGCATCCGACTACCAGGCTCTGGAGGCGAGCGCACTGTTCCGGGGAATGTCCATCGAGAGCCTCGGCGTCAGGCTGGCCTCGTGCGCCATCCGCCAGGCGGGCGTGGGCGATGTGCTGCTGCAGCCGGGCCGCACCAACGACGTGATCTACATCGTGCTCAACGGCGAACTCGACGTGCATCTGCACAGCATCGATGGCGAACCGCAGGCACGGCTGGGCACGGGCGATTGCGTCGGCGAAATGTCCCTGGTGGACGGGCAGCCGGTGTCGGCGTGGGTCATCGCCACGGGCGATGCGCGCCTGCTGACCGTGCCGCACGAAATGGTCTGGTCGCTGGTCGAATCGTCGGAGGTCGTCGCACGCAACCTGCTTGGCGTGCTGTCGGGCCGCGTACGCCGCAACAACCTGACGCTGATCGCCGCAGAATCGCGCAGCCTGGCTTTCGAGGAGACGGCCAGCGTCGATCTGCTCACCGGCCTGCACAACCGGCGCTGGCTGACGCAGATCATGCCGCGCGTGTTGCAGCGTTGCGAGCGCGACGGCCAGCCAGTGGTCCTGGTGCTCGCCGATGCCGACCATTTCGTGCAGTTCTGCGGCGCCGTGACGCCGCTGGTACGCGACGATGCGCTACGCCGCATTGCCACCGCGCTGGCCGACGCGATGCGCGCGCAGGACATGATCGCGCGCTTGCAGAACGACATCTTCGCCATCGTCCTGACGCGCACCGAAATCGACGAAAGCATGATCATCGCCGAGCGGCTGCGCGAAAAGGTCGCCGCGCTCGGCATCGGCCCAGAACACGGCAGCCCGCTGATGACGCTGAGCTGCGGCCTGACGGTGAGCCACGTCAGCGATACCCTCGATTCGCTGCTGGCGCGCGCCGGCGACGCGCTGGCGCAAGCCAAGCAGAACGGGCGAGACTGCGTCGAGGCCGTCTCCTGAGCGGTGCATCCGTCATCCCGCTGCGCGTTGCGTCCGGACTGCACGCGCCGCGCGGTTTCACCGGGCGGGTGCTGTCGCTGATCCCGCCGCTCACCCAGCTCAACACGCCGTACCCCGCCACGGCCTACCTGACCGGATTTCTGCGCGACTGCGGCGTTGACGCGGTACAGGACGATCTGGCGCTGGCACTGGCGCTGCGCCTGTTCACGGCGGATGGTCTGACGCATCTGCTGCAGGTCGTCGCGGCGCTGCCCAAAAGACGCCAGACGCCCGCCACGCAAGCTTTTGCCACGGCATTCGCACGCTATGTCGATTGCATTGCGCCGGCGGTCGAGTTCCTGCAGGGACGCGACCCGACGCTGGCGCATCGCATCGCCGCGCGCCATCTGTTGCCGGAAGGCCCGCGCTTCGCATCGCTCGACGTCTATGTCGACGATGCCGGCGGCGATCCATTGGCGTGGGCGTTCGGCGCGCTGGGCACGCACGATCGTGCGCGCCACGTGGCGACGTTGTTCCTCGACGACATCGCCGATGTCGTGCGCGATGCCGTCGACCCCGGCTTCGCTTTCGTACGCTACCGCGAGTCGCTGGCGCGCGCGCAGGCAAGCTTCGATCCGCTCGCGCGATCGCTCGCGGAACCGCCGACGCTGCTCGATGCATGGCTGGACGAGCTGACGCTGGATACCCTGCGTCGCCACGACCCGCGTGTCGTGCTGCTGTCGGTGCCGTTCCCGGGCTGCGTGTATGGCGCGCTGCGCATCGCGCAGACGATCCGGCGCGAGAGGCCGAAGACGGTGATCGTGATGGGCGGCGGCTTCGTCAATACCGAATTGCGCAGCCTGGCCGAGCCGCGGCTGTTCGACTACGTCGACTTCGTCACGCTCGATGCCGGCGAACGTCCGCTGTTCAACCTGCTCGAACACATCGCCGGCGCGCGGCCGCGCGAGGCGCTGCGGCGCACCTTCCATCGTGATGCCGAAGGCATCGTGCGCTACGTGGCCGGTGACGATCCGGACGTCGCCTTCGAGCACGTCGGCACGCCGACATGGGACGGCCTGCCGCTCGGCGGCTACCTGTCCTTGCTGGACATGCTCAATCCGATGCACCGCCTGTGGTCGGACGGGCGCTGGAACAAGCTGACCGTCGCGCACGGCTGCTACTGGAGGAAATGCAGCTTTTGCGACACCTCGCTCGACTACATCGCCCGCTATGAAGCGGCCTCGGCGCGCATCCTGGTCGATCGCATCGAGGCGGCGATCGCGCAGACGGGACAGACGGGCTTCCATTTCGTCGACGAAGCCGCGCCGCCTAAGGCGCTCGCGGCGCTGGCCGACGAGCTGTTGCGCCGCCGGCTGACGATCTCGTGGTGGGGCAACATCCGCTTCGAGAAATCGTTCACGCCGGCGCTGTGCGAAAAGCTCGCCGCGAGCGGTTGCATCGCCGTCTCGGGCGGTCTGGAGGTCGCCGACGACCGCCTGCTGCAGCTGATGCAGAAGGGCGTCTCGGTGGCCCAGGTCGCACGCGTCACGCAGGCATTTGCCGACGCCGGCATCGGCGTACACGCCTACCTGATGTACGGATTCCCGACGCAGACCGTGCAGGACACCGTGGATGCGCTCGAATACGTGCGCCAGCTCTTCGATGCCGGCTGCATCCAGTCCGGTTTCTTCCATCGCTTCACCTGCACCGTGCATTCGCCGGTCGGCCGCGAGCCGGACAAATTCGGCGTCACGCTACGGCCGTTGCCCGCTGGCGCCTTCGCGCGCAACGACATCGACTTCGTCGATCCGACCGGCACCGATCACGACGCGCTGGGCGTTGCGCTGGAACGCGCGTTGTACAACTACATGCACGGCATCGGGCTGGATACCGACGTGCGGCGCTGGTTCGACATCCGCGTGCCCAAACCCCGCGTGGCACACGATTTCATTGCACGGGCACTGGCCGGTCGCGTTTGAAAATACAGTGGTGGCGGTACGGCGCAGCGCGTCAGCTGCACACGGCGTGGATTTCCGCCATGGTCGTGATGCCCTGCAAGACCTTGAGAATGCCGTCCTGCCGCAGCGTCAGCATGCCGCCGGCAATGCCGCGCTCCTTGATCGCGTCGGCCGAGGCGCGGGTGCGGATCAGCCGGCGCATTTCCGGCGTATCGGCGGTGAGCAGCTCGTGGATGCCGATGCGTCCGCGATAGCCCGTGCCCATGCAGTGCTCGCAGCCGCGATGGCGACGCAGCATCAGCTTGCCGCCGTCGCCATATTCGCCGCGCCAGGCCTCGATGCGCTCGCTGACCATGCGCGGCGTCGGCGGCGAACTCATCCCTGAAAAAAGGAACTCGTGGGCCATGTCCACCAATTCGTCCTTGCCGGCTTCGGCGGGTTCGGCGCAGTCGCCGCAGACGCGGCGCGTCAAGCGCTGCGCCAGCACGGCGCGCAACGCGTCGGAGAAATTGAACTGGTCGACGCCCATGTCGAGCACGCGCGTGACGGTCTCGGCGGCCGAGTTGGTATGCAGCGTCGACAGCACGAGGTGCCCCGTCATCGCCGACTCGACGGCGATCTTCGCCGTTTCGAGGTCGCGCATCTCGCCGATCATGATGACATCCGGGTCGGCGCGCAAAAAGGCCCGCAGCGCCGACGAGAAATCCAGGCCGATGCGGTGGTTGATCTGCACCTGGCTGATGTTGCGCTGGGTGATCTCGACCGGGTCTTCCGCCGTCCAGATCTTGCGGTGCGGCGTGTTGAGGAATTTCAGGCCGGAATGCAGCGTCGTGGTCTTGCCGCTGCCGGTGGGGCCGCAGACGAGTACCAGGCCGTGGGGCTTGGAGAGGTGGTCCTTGAAATCGCCCAGGACGTGCGGCGCGATGCCGATCTTGTCGATGGCCAGCGGCCCGGAGCCGGACAGCAGGCGCATGACGACGGCTTCGAGGCCGGCGGCGGTCGGCAGCGTCGCGAGGCGGAATTCGACGCGCTTCTTGCCGGCCGCGAAGGAAATGCGCCCGTCCTGCGGGCGCCGCCGCTCGGAGATGTCGAGCGAGGCCATGATCTTGATGCGCGAGACCACCGCCGGGTAGTAGTTCATCGGGATCTCGGAATACGGCTCCATGATGCCGTCGCGACGGAAGCGTACCTGACCGGCCTTGGCGCGCGGAAAGACCTCGATGTGGATGTCGGAGGCGCCGACCCGGATGGCGTCGTTGATGATGCGGTTGACCAGGCCGATGACCGACGAATCGCTCTGGTCGATGACGTCGTCGTGGCCTTCGCCGTGGGCATCGTCTTCGCCTTCTGCGGCTTCGCCCTCGGCGCCTTCCGGCGCGGCGTCGGCCAGCGCCGACTTGTTGCGCGCCAGCGGATCGTCGCCGCTTTGACTGGCCGCCGCCAGTGCCGTGGCGATGCGCTCGGGATCGGCCTGCACGAGTTCGATGTGCTTGCCGGTCAGGAACTTGAAGTAGTCGGTGGCGGCGAACTTGAACGGGTCCGGCACCGCCAGCACGATCGCGCGGTCGAGTACCAGCAGCGGCGCAACGCCCTTTTCGCGCGCTTCTTCGATGGGGATCAGCTTCAGCGCCTCGGGCGATGCGGCGATCGACACCGGATCGGTCAGGAACACGCGTTGCTGAACGCACAGGGCCTTCACGACGTGCGCTTCATCGACCTTGAATTCGTTTACCAGCACCTTGCCCAGCAGCGGCCGCGGCGTGATGTCGCGCTGCAAGGCGAGCGCCTCGTCGATGATTTTCGGCTCGATGACCTTGAACATTGCCAGCACTTCGCCCAGCGGCCGCCGGCCTTCCGCCGCAGGCGCATTGCCGGACTTCAGTTCCTTGATCTTCGCCGTCAGCACATCGACCTTGCCGATCACCGGCCAGGCGAAGCGCGCGCGCGCCGACTTCTTCTTGCGGCCGGTGTCCTCCTTGGCGGCCACCTCGGCGGCGCGTTGCGCCGACAGCACGTTGCGCTTGGGCGGGACTGGCGTCTGGCGCCCGCCGGCAGCCGTTTCCAGCGGCGACACGGCAGTGCGTTCGGTAACCGGCGCGGCATGGTGGTGGCTGTGCAGTTCGTGCAGGAACATGATGCCTTCGAGCACGCCGAGCGGGAAGCCGCGTCGTCCGCCGGGGCGGTCGCTGACCAGCAGGCCGTTGAGATAGGTGCCGGCCTGCGGGGTTCCCCAGACACCTTCCAGCGCGTCGAGGATGCGTGCGAAATCCGACTGCAGCTGGCCGGGGAAGTAGTCGTATTCCTCCAGCGTGGCGAGCAGCTTGGGATAACGGGCGGCGAGGTCGGCGAGCGTGGTCACGAGGTGTGGCGGGGCGGCAGATGCGCCAATGCTAGCGCGGATGACGGCAGCGTGGCGCGTGCGCCGTGCCGCCACCACTGTCGTCTCGTGCCGCCCGCGTGCCGGGCCAAGGTCACTGTGCCGGTAGTCGGGCGATGACCGCCGCCAGGGCGCGCACCGTGGTCTCGTCGGACGGCAATCCGTCGGCGCGGTCGGGCGCTTCGAAGCCTATGCCGACGCGCTGCCTGCCGACCAGTCGGTCGCAGGTCAGGTAATGCTGGATGCGTTCGGCGCCGCCATCCTTCTGCACGTAGTCGCCGCGCTCGCAGGTGGCCTCGCCGATCTTCGCGATCCGCGCGCCGTCACCCGCGGCTTGGCGGTTCTTGTCCTCCAGCCATTGGGCGAGCCCGTCGATCTTTTCGAAGGTCTCGATAGTCACATGCACGACGCGCCGGCGGCCGGTGTCCTGGTAGTGGAAGCACAGTTCCGTGTGCAGGTCGGACGGCGCGCCGATCTGGTCGGCGCGCATGCGCAACGACGTGCCCTGCGGCGACACCGGCGCATAGCCGCTGCCGGCAAGATCATCCGCGTGAAGCGCCGCGCATGCCACCGGCGCGCGGGCCGCATCGACCGTCGGAGACGCGTAGGCAGTGACGGCGCCCAGTGCCATCAAGGCGGCGAGCGTCGTCCTCATGCCGTGCCGCCGACCGTCAGTCCGTCGATGCGCAGCGTCGGCTGGCCGACGCCGACCGGCACGCTCTGGCCTTCCTTGCCGCAGGTGCCGACGCCCGGATCGAGCGCGAAGTCGTTGCCGATCATCGACACCCGCGTGAGCGCATCCGGGCCATTGCCGATCAGCGTCGCGCCCTTCACCGGCGCGGTGATGCGGCCATCCTCGATGAGATACGCCTCGGCGGTCGAAAAGACGAACTTGCCGCTCGTGATGTCGACCTGGCCGCCGCCGAAATTCGCCGCGTAGAGACCCTTCTTGACGCTGCGGATGATCTCCTCGGGGCTGTGCGGACCGGCGAGCATCATGGTGTTGGTCATGCGCGGCAGCGGCAGGTGGGCGAACGATTCGCGGCGGCCGTTGCCGGTCGGCGCTACGCCCATCAGGCGGGCATTGAGCGTGTCTTGCAGATAGCCCACGAGGATGCCGTCCTCGATCAGCGTCGTGCGTTGCGTCGGTGTCCCTTCGTCGTCGACCGTCAGCGAACCGCGTCGGGCATTGAGCGTGCCGTCATCGACGACGGTGACGCCGTTGGCCGCCACGCGCTTGCCGATGCGGCCCGAAAAAGCCGAGCTGCCCTTACGGTTGAAGTCGCCCTCGAGGCCGTGGCCGACGGCCTCGTGCAGCAGGATGCCGGGCCAGCCATTGCCGAGCACGACGGTCATTTCGCCGGCTGGCGTCGGCCGGGCGTCGAGATTGACGCGCGCCTGGTTCACCGCCTCGCGCGCGTAGGTGCGCAGCACGTCGTCGGTGAAGTGGCCGTAGTCGGTGCGTCCGCCGCCGCCCGTGTGGCCCTGTTCGCGGCGGCGCGCGCTGCCTTCGCCGTCTTCCATGATGACGGTCAGCGACACGCGCACCAGCGGACGCACGTCGGCAGCGACGCGGCCGTCGGCGCGTGCGACGAGGATCACTTCCCATGTGCCGGCGACATGCGCCATGACTTCCTTGACGCGCGGGTCCTCGGCGCGCGCCATCGCTTCCAGCCGTTCGAGCAGGCGGACCTTGGCGGCGGCGTCGAGCGAGGCGATCGGATCGGCATCGACATACAGCGGCAAGCCGGCGGCATGCGCCAGCAGCGGCGCCGGCCGCCGGCCGCCGGCGGCGGCAATCGCGCGCACCGTATCGGCGGCGG
>JBGARB010000010.1:0-61268 GCA_044230495.1 Rhodocyclaceae bacterium | reverse complement strand
TCAGAACCTGTAGCTGTATTGCGCCGTGAAGCGCACTGACCGCGGCGTCGAGAAGGCCTCCGTCGAATGGTACAGATTGCCGGGATTTTCGAGTTGACGCACCTGCACAGGCACCTGCTTGTCGAAGACATTGAATACGTCCGCACGCAGCGTCAGGCCCGGCAACCACGATGGCCGCCAGGTGGCATTGAGGTCGATGCGCAGGTCGCTGGACATTTCGCCGGCGGTGCCGCGCGGCGACGGCGCACCGTCGTGACAGAAGTAGGCGCCGTAATCCTGGTCACCCAGGATGTTTACCGGCCCGCAATAGTCGCCGATGCTCGACAGCGGTCGTCCAGACGAATAGAGCAGGTTGCCGCCAAAGCTCCACTGCGGGTCGAGTACGTAGTAGCCCTGCGCCTTCAGCACGTGGCGACGGTCGTTGGGCAGGCGGCCGTCGCCCCACTGCGTCAGCTCGAAGTGGTCGGCGATGAGCGTGGCGCCCGGGTCGGCCTGACCGAAATCGGAATTGAGCTGCCCCTCCAGGTTTCCTCGCAGGCGCGACCAGGTGTAGTTGACCTTGCCGTACCACTTGCCGTCGAACGGATGCTCGACATAAAAGTCGAGCGCGAGGTAGGTACGCTTGGGCTTGGGAAACACGCCCAGGCCATTGGCCATGTCTTCCGGCGTCAGCGTGATGTCTTCCGGCGTGCCGTCGCCGTCGATGTCCAGGCGGAACTTTGCCGTCGAACCCGGGTTGAACGTCGCGCACGACCACTTCTGGTGGAAGTAGGTCGTGTCGAGATTGCCGTGGTTTGCGGCCCAGGTGTCGAACGGGCGCGGATCGCAGAAGTCGTCGATGGCATTGTTGAGCTTGCGGTAGGTGAGCTTGAAGCCGCCGTTGAGGGCCGGATTGAACGCGCGCTCGATGCCCAGTGCCAGTTCGTCCTGCGCGTGGGCATCGATGTTTGTTGCCGCGATATAGCTGATTTGCTTGGGCTGGCCGGTTTCGCCGTTCGGCGCATAGGGTGCGTCCAGCGCCACCGTTCCCGTGGGCGCACCGGTCGCCGGATCGACGCCGGTGTAGCTGAAATACTGGTCGATGAACAAGGTCGCACCGGCACCGCGCAGCGCCACGTTGGTGGGCAATTGCATGTGGTAGCGGCCCAGGTTGCCGAACAGCTTGGTGCGGCCGTCGCCGTCGAGGTCGTAAGCGGCGCCGATGCGTGGCTCGATCTGGCGCGTCTGTTCGACAAAGGTCTTGCCTTCGCCGTTCTTGTTGGCGAACTGCTCATTGCGCAGACCGAGGGCAAGCATCAGCCGGTCGGTGACCTGCCAGCGATCCTCGACATATTGCGCGGCCTGCGTGGCCTGGGCCGCACTGACGGTGTTGCGCAGCGCCTTGTAGACGTAGTAGCAGGTGTCGCCGTTCTGGAAATTCGTCGGTGGCAGCGGCGCGGCCGGGCCGGGCAGCGGTTGGGCGCAGTTTTGCGAGTCGTATCGCCAATCGACGGGCGACGATGTTCCCCCCAGCGCCTTCAGTTCATTGTTGTCGAAGCCGAAGCGCAGTGTATGCGCGTCGTTGACGCGCCACTCGAGGTCGATGCGTTCTCCGCGCGTCTCGTAGAACGCACCCGGCGTCAGCACCGACAGCGTATTCTGGCGCGATTCCGGGCTGATGCCGGCCGGCACGTCGATGACCGTGATGTAGGGCAGCGATTCGTCATAATCCACCGGCAGGCCGACCTGATCGGTACGGCCTTTGCCCAGCACCGCCGTCAGGGTCAGCTGATCGGTCAGTTGGCCGGTGTACTTGAGGATATCGACATTGCCACCCTTGGTTGCCGACAGGCCATTGGTCGTGGCGTTATAGCTCTCGTAATGCACACCGCCGTTCCTGATGGCGTTGTGCGTGCGCGTGGCCGGAAACACGCCGGAAAATGCGCGGTCGTCGCTGGGTTCGTCGCGGATCGCGGTGTATTCCAGATGGTGGTGGTCGGTGATGTTCCAGTCCAGCTTGGTCAGCAGCTTGGGTGCCTTGACCTTGCGCACCTGCCAGCCGGCGGTCGAATTGAATGCGGCGACCGCGGTCGAGCGCGATTCTTCGGCGTCGGTGTCGGTCTGCTCGGCCGCCAGATAGATGTAGAGCCTGTCCTTGATCAACGCGCCACCGATGTCGGCGGTGACGGTGCGCTGCTCGAACGTGTTGTCCGAGTTGTAATAGCGCAGGCGATCAGGGTTGTCCTTGTAGTAACTGTCGCGTTCGCTTGCCCGCAGCGCGTCCGGGGACCACTGCACGGCGAGGTTGCCCTGCCACTGGTTGCCGCCGCGCTTGGTGGTGATATTCACCACGCCACCGGTCGACCGTCCGAATTCGGCACCGTAACCGCCTTCGAGGATCTGCATCTGGTTCATGGCGCCAAACGGCAACGACGAATAGCCGATCTGCAGCAACGCGTTGGTTACCGGAAAGCCGTTGATGTAGTACGCGTTCTCGGAAGCGGACGCGCCGCCGAAGCTGGGCACGCTGGTGCCGCCGTATCGCGGGTCGCTGGCCACCGCCTGCGGCGCCAGCATCATGACGGCTCCCAGGTTGTTGGCTACCGGCAGTCGCTCGAGCTGCTTGGCGGTAAAGACGGCCCCGGAGTTCGTGTTGCTGACGTCGATGCGGCTGTTGCGCCCGGTGATGTTGATTCGCTCGGCGGCAAAGCTCACGGTCGCCGTGCCCGAAATGCTCACCGACGCCTCGACCGTGCGTTCCACCACGCCGTTACGCACCAGTGATACCCGGTAATCGCCAACCGGCAACGACAGCGCCTGAAAGCGCCCGAGATCTCCGGGCTGTACGCTGCGGCGAAAGCCGCCATTTGCAGCCTCGATGAGGATTTCGGCACCGGTCGGCGCCTCGATGACGCCCTGGATGTTTCCGGTGGTGTTGGATTGCGCCAGTACCAGCGCCGGAACGCCCATCGTCGCTGCACTTGCGGTCAGCACCATGGCCACCGCGCGTGTTGCCGCCTTTTTCTTGAACATTGATCGCCGCCTCCACAAAATGTTTGGAATGCCCGCGCCCCACCTGGGACGACGGTCGTGGGGCATTGTGGAAATGGCTGCAGGCTTGCTGTACCCGCAAGTGACGAATCCACGCCACTCCGGTATGGGGCTGTGTTCCTTTTCACCCTTCTGGGACGAAACCCCGCTGCGCAGGGATGACTGGCCGGGCCGCCCACCTGTCGTGGCCTAGACTTCGTGCCGCCACGATTGCATTTGTTGCCATGCCGACTTCCACGCTGACGGATCCGACCAGTCGCGCCGCCGCATCGACCGGCGCGCCGCCGCGCCATCGGTCGCTGCGCAAGGCCGGCTGGATCGTCTGCGCCGCCTGGGCCATCATCTGCGTAGTGCAGTTCGGCGCGGGATTGAGCGACAGCAAGCTCCACGCCGCCGACGAAGTTTTCAAGCTGATGGCGCGAGTCCTGTTGGCGAATGCGCCACTGGCGGCCTACTGTTTCGTCCAGTACGCCCTGTTCAATTCTCCCGGTGCGGCGGTGCTGGAGGGGCGCCGAGCGGCAAGTGCATTCGCACTGGGAATCGTTCTGTTCCTGCTTCCATTTGGGATGTTCGAATCCACGATCAACCCCATCATTCTGGGCCCGGCGCCGTGGTCGAGCGTATGGCAGCAGGTTGCTGCCTAC
The DNA here is from genome assembly GCA_044230495.1 of Rhodocyclaceae bacterium. Taxonomy (GTDB): domain Bacteria; phylum Pseudomonadota; class Gammaproteobacteria; order Burkholderiales; family Rhodocyclaceae; genus JADJEF01. Next base: position 57,594 of record JBGARB010000010.1, on the reverse strand, counting down.
CCTGCCTTGTACTGGTCGTTTGACTTCCTGATATTTGCCGGCTGCTTCAGTGCGGCGCTTGCCGCCAGCGTGTGGCAATCACGCCTTGCAGCGGAGCGTGAGCGCGATGAACGCGTACGCGAAAACCTGGCGCTGCGGCTCTCGCTCGAACAGCAGCAGATGCGCGCCCTGCAGGCGCAGCTCGAACCGCATTTCCTGTTCAATGCGCTCAACGCCATCAGCGCGCTGGTGCGTGCCGAACGTACGCGCGACGCCCTTTCTGCCATTGGTACGCTCAGTACGCTGCTGCGCCACGCCGTTGCAGCGAGCCACGACCGTTGGACCACGCTCGGACAGGAACTCGATTTCATCCGCGACTACCTGGGGTTGCAGAGATTGCGCCATGATGACCGGCTCGTCGTTACCCTGCCTGAGCTGACACCCGCGCAGGCCGCATTGCCGATCCCGGCGCTGCTGCTGCAACCGCTGGTGGAAAATGCCATTCGCCACGATCTCGAACGACACGCCGACACCAGCCGACTGTTCATCGACATCCGCGAGACCAGCGGCGACATCACGATCACAGTAGGCAACCCGCTGCGCGATGCGGCGCCGACCAACCCTGGCAGCGGATTGGGATTGCCCCATACGCGCGAGCGCTTGGCGCTGATGTATGGACCGGCTGCCGCTTGCGAGGTGTCGGCGCAGGATGGCTGGTTCAATGTGGCGCTGCGACTGCCCATGAGACGCGATGATTAAGCCGATCAGCGCCCTCATCGTCGATGACGAGCGCCCCAGCCGCGAAAACCTGCGGCTGGCCCTGCGCGATCATCCGGACTGGCACGTAGCCGATCTGTGCGCCAGCGTCGATCAGGCGCGCATGGCCTTGCGACAGAACGTCGGCATCGACGTGGTGTTTCTGGATGTGCAGATGCCCGACGAATCCGGCATCGTGCTGGCCCGCGAACTGTCGGACCACTACGCGCCGCCGGTCGTGGTGTTCGTGACGGCCTACCAGCACTATGCCGTGCAGGCGTTTGAATTCCATGCCATCGACTATCTGCTCAAGCCCTTCGACGACGAGCGTCTGGCCCTCGCCCTGGGTCGGGTTCGCGAACTGCTCGGGCTGCGCCGACGGGGCGATTTCTACGGCGAAGCGTTGCGCCGGTATCTCGTCGACACCAGCCATGCCGCTGTCGGCGAGCAACCGCCGTTCGTTGACCGGCTTTGCGTGCGATCCGTCGGCCATATCGCGATGATCGAAGTGGCCGAGCTGGACTGGATGCTGTCGTCGGGCAACTATGTCGAATTGCACGTTGGGGATCGCATGGTGCTGCACAGAAGTACGCTGGCGCAATTGGACCAGCGACTCGACCCGGCGCAGTTCTTGCGGGTGCATCGACGTGCCATCGTGCGGCGAAGCCTGTGTCGTTCGCTCCGTGTCATCGGCGACGGCAGCTATCAGCTCACGCTCGACAACGGTGCCTGCGTGCCCGTGAGCGAACGCTATGTGGCTGCCGTCAAAGCCCAGCTCGGCGCCTGACCTTCAGTTCCATGGCCGAACCCGACGCAAACCCGGGGGCCGAAGGCGTTGGCAAAAAACAGTCGTGGTGGTACGGCGCATGGTGATCACACCTCGCGGTGCCGCTGCTGTTCGCCTGGCCATCAGCACTGGCGCACGACCTGCCGGCGCACGATGCGATGTCGTTGGCTGTCCAGCATCACAAGCTGCTGCTCGAGCACGGAGCGGTGCGCGTGTTGGAGACGCGGATTCGCCCCGGCGAGCGCACGGCAGGTCATTCGCATCCCTGGCCCGCCGCGCTGTATGTCGTCAGCTTCAGCGACTTCGTCCGCCAAGACTCCGACGGCAAGGTGCTGGTCGATTCCCGGACCCAGCCGACCAAAGCGCAACCGGGAACCGCGGCATGGTCGCCGCCCATTCCTGTGCACTCGATCCTGAATGTCGGCACGACCGACCTGGTCATCATCGCGGTCGAACTCAAGCCCAAGGAGTAGCGCGCCCGATGCCCCCGCGAGTATCCTGCGCGCTTCGCCCGCTTCGCTGATGGAATGCCCATGAAAAACGCTCTCGCCCTCGTGTCCGCCCTGACCCTCGCCGCCTGCGCGTCGCCCGCGCCGGTGCAGACCGCGGCGGCGCCGGCCGCCGCGGCGGCGACCACCACCGACAACGAAGGCAAGGTATGCACCCGCGAGTACCGCGTCGGCTCGATGGTGCCGACGACAATCTGCCGCACGCAGGAGCAGATCGACCAGGAGCGCAAGGCGGCCGAGCTGGCCACCGATACCGTGCGCCGGCAGCGCGTCATTCCGGGCGCCAGCGGCCCGGCGGGCATGTAAGCGCCGTCCCGCCACCACTGTAGTTTGCCGGCGCGGGGGTCTTCCCGGCGCCGTTGGCGGCCCGGCACACGGAGCCGGTAGAATGCGCGGCTTCCCGCCGTCACCGTCGCACTGCGCGCCCGCGCCATGCTCGTCGCTTCCAACATCACCATGCAGTTCGGGGCCAAGCCCCTGTTCGAGAACGTCTCGGTCAAGTTCGGCGAGGGCAACCGCTATGGCCTGATCGGCGCCAACGGCGCCGGCAAGTCCACGTTCATGAAGATCCTCGCCGGCGTGCTCGAACCGTCGGCGGGCAACGTCTCGATCGATCCGGGCGAGCGCATGGCCTTCCTGCGCCAGGACCAGTTCGCCTTCGAGGACATGCGCGTGCTCGACGTGGTGCTGATGGGGCATGCGCAGATGTGGGCGGCGATGAGCGAGCGCGACGCGATCTATGCGCGGCCGGACGCCACCGACGCCGATTACCTGCATGCCGCCGAGCTGGAGACGCGCTTCGCCGAGTTCGGCGGCTATACCGCCGAGGCGCGCGCCGGCGAGCTGCTGCTGGGCGTGGGCATCCCCATCGACAAGCACCAGGGGCCGATGCGCGAGGTGGCGCCAGGCTGGAAGCTGCGCGTGCTGCTGGCGCAGGCGATCTTCGCCGACCCCGACATCCTGCTGCTCGACGAGCCGACCAACAACCTCGACATCAACACCATCCGCTGGCTCGAGGATGTGCTCAACGCCCGCGAGAGCACCATCGTCGTCATCAGCCACGACCGCCACTTCCTGAACCAGGTGTGCACGCACATGGCGGACCTCGATTACGGCACGATCAAGGTCTACGGCGGCAATTACGACGACTTCATGGAAGCCAGCACGCAGGCGCGCGAGCGCCAGTTGCAGGCCAACGCCAAGGCCAAGGAGCGCGTGGCCGACCTGCAGGAATTCGTGCGCCGCTTCTCGGCCAACAAGTCCAAGGCCAAGCAGGCCACCAGCCGCATGAAGCTGATCGACAAGATCCGCCCCGAGGACGTCAAGCCCAGCTCGCGGCAGTATCCGTGGATCCGCTTCGATTACGACCCGAAGGAGAAGCTGCACCGGCTGGCCGTCGAGGTCGACAAGCTGCGCTTCGGCTACGACCCGGCGCGGCCGGTCATCAAGGGCTTTTCGACCAGCATCGAGGCAGGCGACAAGCTGGCCATCATCGGCGAGAACGGCGTCGGCAAAACGACCTTGCTGCGCCTGCTGGCCGGCCCCGAGCTGGGCGGCCTGACGCCGCAGGGCGGCTGCGTCAAATGGGCCGAGAAGGCGCGCCCCGGCGTCTTCGCGCAGGACCACGCGGCCGATTTCGCCGACGCCACGCCGCTCACCGACTGGATCTCGCGCTATGTGCGCGAAGGCGGCTACGACGGCGACGATGCCGTCACGCTGGTGCGCGGCACGCTGGGCCGGCTGCTGTTTTCGGGCGACGAGGCGAAGAAGCCGGCCAACGTGATCTCCGGCGGCGAGCAGGGGCGCATGCTCTTCGGCCGCCTGATGCTCCAGCGCAAGAACGTGCTGCTGATGGACGAGCCGACCAACCACCTCGACATGGAATCCATCGAGTCGCTCAACACCGCGCTGGAGAAGTTCGCCGGCACGTTGATCTTCGTTTCGCACGACCGCGAATTCGTCTCCTCGCTGGCCACGCGCATCATCGACATCCGCCAGGACGGCACGATCGTCGACTACCGCGGCCCCTACGAGGACTATCTCTCCAGCCAGGGACTCGGATGATGGAACCGCGCACTTTCGAACTTGCCGTCGCCGCCGACGGTGCCGTGGTGCCGGGACGCGGCGTGCTCGCCGCCTTCGTGCCCGCGGCCGCCGGCGAGCAGCCCGTGGTCGTGCTCGCCAACGATCCGCGCCATGAGACGGGGCGCAAGATCGACGAGCTGGCCCCTGTGGTGCTCGGCCATCTGTCGCGCAGCAGCGTCGGCCCCGAAGTGCGCGAGGCGCAGTTGTGCTGCATCGACAACTACGGCCGCTTTCATCGCGTGGTCGCCGCGTGGACCGACGAACGTCCGCTGATCGTGCTCGAACGCTTTCCCGGCGGCGTCAGCGTCGAGGCCTTCTACGCGCAGGCCGGCGCCACGGGCGAAGCCGCCATCGAAGTGCTCTCGTCGCTGATCGAGACGCCGAGCCAGGACGCGACCACGCCAGACGAAGCCGAGTTCCTCGGCGCCGTCGAGGCCCATGGCAGCCTGCCGGCCCCTGGCGCCATCTTCCGCAAGGTCGAGGCCGCCATCGAGGACGGCGGCGCCAAGGAGATTGCCGCCGCCGTGCAGGCGGACCCGGTGATTGCCGCCTCGCTGGTCAATGCGGCCAACGCCGCGCGCTTCGGCGGCGGCGTCAGGACGGCATCGGTGCCGCAGGCGGTGACGCGGCTGGGCACCGGCTTCGTGCGCCGCATCGTCTTCGTCGCCGAGATGATGGCGCGCTATCGGAAGGGTGCCTGCGCGCGCTTCGATTACCGCGCCTATTGGCTCAATGCCATCGCCAACGGCGCCGCGATGTGCGGGCTGGTCGAAGAGTTCGGCATCGATGCGCGCTACCGCGACGAGGCCTTCACCACCGGGCTGGTGGCCGGCATCGGCTGGCTGGCGGTGGCCGAGACCTATCCGGCGCTGATGGCGCGCTATGTCGATGCGATCAACGACGCCGACCCGATCACCAAGGCCCGCGCCGCGCGCGCGGTTTTCCCGTGCCCGATTCCGCGCGTCTCCGAACGCTATCTCGAACGCTTCGCCTTCCCCGACAACGTCCGCGCCGCCATCGGCGGGCGCGATGAGGCGCACCGGCCGTGGATCGATTGTCTGGCGCGGGCCACGCGCGTGGCCAACAGCATTTCGCCCTTCGCCTGCAACCCTGTGCCGACCACCGTCGCCGTGCCGCCGGAATGCCAAGCCGAGTGGGAACGCTGGCGCGCGCTGGCGGCGTGAAGGTCGCCCGCGCGCTCTCGCGCCTCGTCCTGCGCCTGGCCGGCTGGCGGCTGCTCGATCTGCCGACGCGGCCGCGCAAGGCCGTCGTGCTGGGCTATCCGCACACCAGCAACTGGGATTTCGTCCTCGCCATGCTCGGCCTGTTCGCGCTCGGCGTCCGGCCGCGCTGGGCCGGCAAGGACACCATGTTCGCCGGCTGGCGCGGTCCGCTGATGCGCGCGCTGGGGGGCATCCCGGTCAATCGCCGCGAGCGCACCGGCTTCGTCGATCGCATGACGCAAGAATTCGGTTGCAACGAGGACTTCCTCATGGTGATCGCACCCGAAGGCACGCGTGCGCTCACCACGGGATGGAAATCCGGCTTCCTGCGCATCGCCCATGTTGCCGGCGTGCCGGTGGTGCCCGCGGTCGTCGACTACCCGCGCCGCGAACTGGGCTTTCTCGCCGAACTGCCGATGAGCGGCGACGACGACGCCGACATGGCGGCAATCGCCGCCGCCTACGCCGGCCGCCAGGGATGCCGACCGGAGAACACCGGCCCGATCCGGCTGATCAAATGACCGCCCGCCGCCGGGCCGCCCCAAGGCGGACGCAGCCTGCGCGCCGGAGCCGCGCAGCGGCGAACCAAGGTCACCCCCGCCCCTGTGGCGGGGGCCGGGGGGTGGGGCAACAATGATCCTTCTGCGTGACCTGGCCTTCGGCCGCGGCTCCGAACGGCTTGTCGAAGGCGCATCGCTGCAACTGCATCCTGGCTGGAAGGTCGGCCTGACGGGTGCCAACGGCAGCGGCAAGTCGACCTTCATGGCGCTGCTGCGCGGCGAGATCCACGCCGAACGCGGCGATCTGGAGCGGCCGGCCGGCTGGGCCGTCGCCCATGTGGCGCAGGACACGCCCGCGCTGCCCGACGCGGCCATCGAATTCGCACTCGACGGCGATACCGAACTGCGCGACATCGAGCGCGCACTCGCGCAGGCCGAAGCCGACGACGACGGCCATCGCATCGGCGACCTGCACGCGCGACTGGGCGACATCGGCGGTTATTCGGCGCGCGCACGCGCCGGTGCGCTGCTCGCCGGACTCGGCTTCAACGAGGCCGACCAGGCGCGACCAGTGGCCGAATTCTCCGGCGGCTGGCGCGTGCGGCTGAACCTTGCCCGCGCGCTGATGTGCCGCTCCGACCTGCTGCTGCTCGACGAGCCGACCAACCACCTCGACCTCGACGCCATCATCTGGCTCGAAGGCTGGCTGGCCAGCTACCGCGGCACGCTGATCCTGATCTCGCACGACCGCGACTTCCTCGATGCGGTGACGACGCACATCGTCAATATCGACCAGCACAAGATGACGCTGTTCACGGGCAACTACACCGCGTGCGAACGGGCGCGCGCCGAGCGGCTGGCCAACGAGCTGGCGCTGGCCGAGAAGCAGAAGCGCCAGCGCGCGCACCTGCAAAGCTACGTTGATCGCTTCCGCGCCAAGGCCACCAAGGCGCGGCAGGCGCAAAGCCGCCTCAAGATGCTCGAGCGCATGGGCGAGATCGCCGCTGCGCACGTCGATGCACCGTTCAACTTCGAGTTCCTCGAGCCGGCGGCGTATTCCGACCCGCTGCTGCAGCTCGACCAGGCCTGCGCCGGCTACGGCGAGGTCCCCGTGCTGGCCGGGCTGCGGCTGTCGATCCGGCCCGGCAGCCGCATCGGCCTGCTGGGCCGCAATGGCGCCGGCAAGTCGACGCTGATGAAGCTGCTGGCCGGCGAGCTGGCTTCACCGCCGCAGGGCGGCCATGCCACGCGCATCGAGGGACGCAACATCGCATTGGGCTACTTCGCCCAGCACCAGCTGGAGCAACTGCGGCCGGACGAATCGCCGTTGTGGCACATGGTCAAGGCCGAGCCGCGCACGCGCGAGCAGGAGATGCGCGACTGGCTGGGCCGCTTCGATTTTCGCGGCGAGCAGGTCGAGGCGCCGTGCGGGCGCTTTTCCGGCGGCGAGAAGTCGCGTCTGGCGCTGGCGCTGATGATCCGCACGCGGCCGAATCTGCTGCTGCTCGACGAACCGACCAACCACCTCGACATCGAGATGCGCGAAGCGCTCACGGTGGCCCTGCAGGAGACAGAAGCCGCGGTGGTGCTGGTATCGCACGACCGCCATCTGCTGCGCGCCACCTGCGACGAACTGTGGCTGGTGGCCGATGGGCGGCTGACGCCCTTCGACGGCGATCTGGACGACTACGCGCGCTGGCTGGAGGCGCAGCGCGAACGCGAGCGTCGCGCCCCCGAACGCCCCGCCGCCGCTCCGGCTGCCGCGAAGGCCGCGCCGCAAACTACAGTGGTGGCGACACGGCGCATCGACGAAAAGGCGCTGGCGCGGCTCGAGGCACGCCTGGCGCAGGCGCAGACCGCGCTTGCCGAGCTCGACCACCAGCTTGCCGAGCAGGCAGCGCACTCGGCAAGCGGCGCCGCGCGACTGGCCGAGCTGGCGACCCGCCGCGCGGCGCTGGTCGCTGAGATCGACGACGCCGAAACCGCCTGGCTGACGCTCTCGGCCGGCTGAGACCGCGCTACGGCGTCAGGCCGGTAATGACGAAGTTCTGGTAGGACTGCACCCAATCGAGCGTTGCGGTGCGGCCTGCCGTCGGGAAGTCCGTCAGGGTCAGCCGCCGGCTGGCGCCGTCGAGCCAGGGGATCCCGCCCGAACGCAACACGGCAAAGGCGCTGTGATCGAGCGGCACGCCGTCGGCATAGACGCTGACCACGTGCGGGCCGTCGGCGAGGTTGTTGAAGTTGTAGAGCAGCGAATAGCCGGTGTCGGTGCGCCCGCAGACGCCCTGCGTGCCGAGCAGCGTGGTGCCCGCCCCGGCCTTGCCGATCGATGCGCCGTCGATGCGTACCTCGATGTTCTTCGAGGCGCAGTGGTAGCCGGAGATGACGCCAACGCCCGAGACGACGCTGCCTTTCACCGGCGTGCCGACCGCGCCGACGCCCGCCGCCGGGTTGAGGCTGGCGACCGTGCCGGGTACCGGCGTTACCGTGTTGGAGCGGGTGACGAGGAAATTCTGGTAGGACTGGACCCAGTCCAGCGTCACCGACTTGCCGGCGGCGGGAAATTCGCTGACCGTCGTGCTGCGCGTCATGCCGGTCAGCCACGGGGTGCCGCCGGAGCGCACGGTGGTGACGGTGCTGGTGTCGAACAGAACGCCGTTGGCATAAGCGGTGACGGTATGGGTGCCGTCGGCGAGGTTGTTGAAGTTGTAGAGCAGCGAGTAGCCGGTATCGGTGGCGCCGCACACGGGCAGGGTCCCGAGCAGGGTGGTGCCGGCGCCGGCCTTGCCCAGCGATGCGCCGTCGATGCGGATTTCGATGTCCTTGCTTGTGCAGTGGTAGCCGGATATGACGCCGACCCCGGATACCGTGGACGCCTTGGCCGGTGTGCCGAGTACACCGGTGTCGTTGCCCAGCGGCAGGCTGATCGAGTCGATCCACACCGCGTCGTCGCCCTTCGAGAAGCTGTCGTCCTTGAGGTAGAGCCAGGTCAGCACGTGGTTGCCGGGCGCGATGTTGAACACCACGTCGGTCCAGTCGCTATCGCCGCTGCCCGTTTCGACCACGGTGCCGTCGATGGCGAAGCCGTAAAGGTCGTAGCCTTCCTCGGTGGACAGCCGGCGCGAGAAGCGCACCTGGCCGCTGCGGAAATTGCCGACGAACGACACGCCGGTGATACCGTTGTCGTTGATGAAGCCGGACTTCAGGCTGTACAGCCCGCCTTTGGCGTAGTCGGCGGCGATTTCCCAGCGGGCATCGGATTCGGGGTTGTCGAGCACCCAGCCGGTCGGCAGGGGGTCGGTGGGGAAACCGTCGGACGGACGGCCGAACCACGCTTGTACGTCGCGCGCCGCGTCGAGCAGCACCGTGCAGGGACCGGTGTCGCTGCAGGCGCCCGTCCAGCCGAAGAACACCTGGCCGGCGTCGGGCGTCGCCGTGAGCGTCACCGTGGTGCCCTGCGGCATGTCGGCGAAGCAGGTCGCGCCGCAGTCGATGCCCGCCGGGACCGATGTCACGCGCCCGCCCGCCGTGCCCAGCAGCGTCACCGTCAACCCGCGGCCGCCGGCATTGAAGGTCAGCGCGTCGAGCCAGGCCGTGTCCTCGCCTTCGGAAATCGTCACGTCCTTGACGTAACGCCAGGACACGTCGTGGGCGCCGGCCGGAATGGCCAGCGACTTGCTCAGCCAGCCCGAATCGCCGCTGATGAAGTCGACCAGCTGGTTGTCGACGCGGACTTCGAGCACGTCGTATTCCGGCTCCGACGAGGTCTTCCAGCGGAAGCTCAGCGTGCCCGGACCGGTGACCGTGGTCTGCAGGTAGCTCATGCCATCGTCGGCGACCGTGCCGGCGCGCGCCGCATCGCCCCCCTGCACGCTGACCGTGGTCTGGCGCAGCCATACAGCATTGCCACCGGTGACGAAGCTGTAATTGAAATTGTCGACCGCATCGGCCAGCGACGCGTCCACGTTCGGATTGGTGATGGTCAGCGTTGTCGCACCGGCAAGATCGTTGTTGGCGTCGTTGCTTTCCTGCACCTCGCCATTGGGGTCGACAATGGCACCCAGATAGTAGCGACCGGGGGGAACCGTCGCCGGCACGGTGGCCGCCAGGGCGCAGTTGGCGCTGGCATTGGGCGCCAGGGCTGAGACGTTGCAGCTGCCCAGGGCGTAGTCAAAGGAGGTGATCGTGGTGTTCGTCGACAGGTAGAAACCGACGCGGCTGGTGCCGGCCGCCGCATCGCCACGGTTGGCGATCACCGCATTGACATTGAGCGTGCCGCCGATGTTGCCGGCGCGGTCACCGGTCACTGCAGACACCGTGAGGTCCGGCAAGGCGGACGGACTGACGGTCACTGCGGTGCCCGAGACACAATTGTTGCCCGTCGCCGCTTCGCCGGCCGTGGCGTCGACGCAGACGCCGTAGTAGTAGGTGCCGCTGATCGCCGGTGCCGCGCTCTGGCACGTCTGCAGCGCCGATGTCTGGCCGGGTGACAGTGCCGGCACCGCCGGTGCGCACGGCAAGGCGGTGTCCGCGGCCGACAACGCGGCATCGGTGGACCGGTAGAAGCGCAAGGTGGACGCGCTGCTGGCGACGCTGCCGGCATTGCGCACACTGGCCTGCACGGTGACCGTGGCGCCGGTCACCAGACTGGACGGCGAGACGCTGCTGGCGGCCACTTGCAGGTCGGGCGCGGCGGTGGCGTTGCCGGCGAGCAGGCCGATCGCTGCCATGCAGTCGATGCGCGGCTTGACCAGGCCGTTGCGCCAGTCGGTGACGCCTTTGCCGCTGCTGACCAGTGCCGCCTTGATCTCGGCAACGGTCGCGCCGGGCCTGGCCTGCTTGAGCAGTGCCCAGCAACCGGCAACGTGCGGTGCGGCCATCGAGGTGCCGGTGAAATTGGCGTAGCCGCCGCCGGGCACCGCCGAGCGGATGACCGAGCCGGGCGCCAGCAGATCGAGGATCGGCGCCGAATTCGAGTAGCAGGCCACATCGTCGACCGTCGAAACGCCGCCGGGATTGCCGTCGCAGTTGTTGTCGTAGCCGGCGTCGTCGAATACGGCACCGACACTGATCGCCGACGAGATGCACGCCGGCGACGAGATCGCTTCGGCATAGCCGTCGTTGCCGGACGAGATGACGGTGGCGATGCCCGCCGCGCGCAGGTTGGCAATGGCCTGCGGCGTGCCGCGCGCGCTGTTGGCGCCATCGCAATAGGATTCGTAGCTGCCGCTGCCGAGGCTGAGATTGACGGCGGCGATGTTGTATCGCGTGCGCAGCGAATACACATGTTCCATGGCGCGGATGTAGTCCGACGAGTAGGCCGCGAGGCAGTCCTCGACCGCCGTCGGGGTGCAGTCGAGATCGCGGCTGAAGACCTGGATGGCAATCAGCGATGCGCCCGGCGCCACGCCGCTCGCCGCGCCGGTGCCGACGGCGATGCCGGCGACGTGCGTGCCATGGTCGCAGTCGCTGCCGCACGGCGCTGCCGCGCCGGTACCGATCTGCGTGCTAGCACCCGACGGGCACAGCGAACTCAATTGCGATGCCACACTGCTGGTCGAAAAACAGGCCTCCTCGACGACGCGCCCGGCAAGGGACGGATGCGTGCGGTCGCTGCCGGTATCGAGCACCGCCACCGCCCAGCCGCGACCGTCGATGCCGGCGGCCCATGCCTGCGGCGCATTCACCAGCGGCGCGCTCTGTGCCAGCGTCAGGCGGTGACGCTCGTCTTCCTCGATCGAGGTCACGAGCGACGACGCCGAGAGGCGTTCCAGTTCGTCGGACGTGACGCTCATCGCCACGTGCGGCTGGAAGCGGAAGCGCTTGACCTCCTGCGCGCGCGCGACCACCGGATCGTCGAGCAGGGCTTCTTGCAGGGCACCAATGCGGCCGCGCCGTACCGCACGATCGGACTCGTCCAGCGTGGCGTCCGCTGCCGTCTGCATGCGCAGGCCGACGATCACGCGCACGCGGCCGGCGTCCCTGGCCTTGGCGCGCAGTCGACCGACCTCGCCCGCCAGCCCCCCCCGGGGGCCCCGCGCCATGGACGGGTTGCGCTCATCGATTACCTTCCGGCCAGCTCGCGCAATCGCGCGACGCGCTCTTCGGTGCTCGGATGCGTGGAAAACAATCCGCGGATGCCGCCGCCCGAGAGCGGGTTCATGATCATCATCTGCGCGGTTTCGGGGTGTGCCTCTGCCGTATGCATCGGAATGCCGCGGGCATAGGCGTCGATCTTGGCCAGCGCGTCGGCGAGCGCGTTCGGATCGCCGGAAATCTCGGCGCCGCCACGGTCGGCTTCGAACTCGCGCGAACGCGAGATCGCCATCTGGATCAGGCTGGCGGCCAGCGGTGCGAGGATCATCATCGCGATGCTGGCGATCGGGTTGCTGCGGCCCTCGGAGTCGCGGCCGCCGAACATCATGGCGAAATTGGCAAGCATCGAGATCGCACCGGCCATCGTCGCCGAGATGGTGGAAATCAGGATGTCGCGATGGCGCACATGCGCCAGCTCGTGGGCCATGACGCCACGCAGCTCGCGCTCGGAGAGCATGCGGATGATGCCGGTGGTCGCGGCGACGGCGGCGTGCTCCGGGTTGCGGCCGGTGGCGAAGGCATTCGGCTGCGCCTCGTCGATGAGATAGACCTTCGGCATCGGCAACTGGGCTCGGCGCGCCAGCTCGGCGACCATGTTGTACAGATAGGGCGAGCTGGCGGCATCGACTTCCTGCGCGTTGTACATGCGCAGCACCATCTTGTCCGAATTCCAGTAGGCGAACAGGTTCATCGCGCCGCCGAACAGCAGCGCCATGATCATGCCCTGCGCACCGCCGATGTATTGGCCGATGGCACCGAACAGCGCCATGATCGCCGCCATCAGGATCGAGGTCTTGAGCCAGTTGCCAAGCATGGTCAGGCCTCCCGAAGGGCCGTCCCGAGGGAGGCCTGCGCCCCCCTGGGGGGCAGCGAACGAATGTGAGCGTGGGGGTTCATGGAATCTCCAGGTTCGTCGCCCGTCATCGGGCGACGCAAAGGTGGGGCTCAACCGACGGTTTTCAAGGCGTGGCCGGCGAGGTATTCGCCGGCCGTGACGCGGCGACCGCCCGGCCGCTGCAGCGCGAGAATGCGCAAGGCATCTTCGCCGCACGCCACGACGATGCCGCCGGCATCGGCCGCGAGTATATGGCCGGGCGCCGCGGAAATTGTTTCAGTTGTTGCACGCCAGACCTTTACCGGCTCGTCGGCCAGCGTCGCCTGCGCGCCCGGGAACGGGTCGAAGGCCCGCACCTTGCGTGCCAGCACGGTGGCCGGTAGCGTCCAGTCCAGCACGGCCTCCGCCTTGGTGATCTTGTGTGCATAGGTGACGCCGGCCCCGGGCTGCGGCACGGGCGCCAGCGCGGCAAAGTCCGCCAGGCCGCGCACGACCAGGCGGGCACCGAGCGCGGTCAGGCGGTCGTGCAGGTGGCCCGCCGATTCGTCGGCGGCAATGTCGAGCGACTCGGCGAGCAGCATCGGTCCGGTGTCGAGGCCGGCTTCCATGCGCATCAAGGTGATGCCGGTCTGCGTATCGCCCGCCTCGATCGCGCGCTGGATCGGCGCGGCACCGCGCCAGCGCGGCAGCAGCGAGGCGTGGATGTTGATGCAACCGCGCGGCGGCAGGTCGAGCACGGCTTGCGGCAGGATCAGCCCATAGGCGGCGACCACCATCAGTTCGGCACCGGCGGCACATGCGGCGGCAATCGGTGCATGAGTGGCCACATCGCGCAGGCGCTCGGGCTGGTGCAACGCGATGCCGTGCGCCAGCGCGCTTTGCTTGACCGCCGACGGCGTCAGCTTCATGCCGCGTCCGGCGGGCCGGTCGGGCTGCGTGAGCACGAGCAGCACGTCATGCCCGGCGGCGACGATGGCATCGAGCGCGGCGGCGGCGAAGGCCGGCGTGCCGGCGAAGATCAGCCTCACATCGCTTCCCGCGCGCGCTTGGCGAGCTTGCCCTTGATCCGCGTCTGCTTCAGTTGCGAGAGGTATTGCACGAAGACCTTGCCCTCGAGGTGATCCATCTCGTGCTGGATGCACACGGCCAGCAGGCCTTCGGCCGCCAGCTCGAAGGACTGGCCGTCCAGGCCGAGCGCGCGCACGGTGACCCGCTCGGCGCGCTTGACGGTCTCGTAGATGCCGGGCACGGAAAGGCAGCCTTCCTCGCCTTCGCACTCGCCGTCCTTGCTCAGCAATTCGGGGTTGATGAGCGTCAGCAGTTCGGATCTGTCTTCGCTCACGTCGATGACGATCAGGCGGATGTGCCGGTCGACCTGCGTGGCGGCCAGACCGATGCCGGGGGCGGCGTACATCGTCTCGGCCATGTCGGCGGCGAGCGCGCGAATGCCGGCATCGACCTTCGATACGGGCTGGGCGCGCGTATGCAGGCGGACGTCGGGGTAATGCAAAATCGGCAAAAGGGCCATGAAAACGGTCGTTCAGGAATTGATGCCGGGGGGATTGTCGGGCAGAATCGGCGCGTCGAGAAACGCCCCACGGACCGGGAGTCACGCCATGCGCCGCATTATATCCGCGCTCTTTTTCAGCCTTGCCGCCGTGCCAGCGGCCCTCGCCGCCGGGCCCACGCCGCCGCTGCAACTGGCGCCGGACGCGCCCGAGCGGCACATCGTCGTCAAGGGCGACACGCTGTGGGACATCTCCGCCAAGTTCCTCAAGGATGCCTTCCGCTGGCCCGAGCTGTGGAAGCTCAACAAGGACGACATCAAGAACCCGCACTGGATCTATCCGGGGCAGGTGCTGGTACTCGACCGCAGCGGCGGCTCGCCCTTTCTGCGCCCCGAAGGCACGGTCAGGCTCAGTCCGCAGGAGCGTGCCGAGCCCATCCAGCATGCGATCTGGTCGATCGCGCCGGATGTCATCGAGCCCTTCCTGACCCGCCCGCTGGTGCTGGCCGACGGCGTCATCGACGACGCGGCGCGCATCATCGGCCTGCAGGACTACCGCTCGGTGTCCGGCACGGGAGACAAGGTGTATGCCGCGAACGTCCGCGAGCCGCACCGCGACTGGCAGATCTTCCGCCCCGGTGCCGTGCTGCTCGATCCCGAGACCGGTCAGCCGCTGGGCTTCGAGGCGCTCTACCTGGGTACCGCGCAGCAGCTTTCCGAGGGCACGCCGGCCGAGTTCATCGTCCGCAATGCCCGCCAGGAAATCCTCGTCGGCGACCGACTGGTACCGACGCCCAAGACCGAAATCGTCAATTACGTCCCCCACCCGCCGCCAACGCCGATCGCCGGCGCGATTGCCGGACTCACGGGCGGCGTCGGCTTCGCCGGCAAGAACAGCGTCGTCAGCATCAACCGCGGCAAGGCGCACGGTCTCGAGGTCGGGCATGTGCTGGCGCTCGATCGTGCGGGCGAGGTGGTGGTCGACCGCTTCAAGGGCGAGAAGACCGTCTATCAGCTCCCCCACCAGCGCAACGGCGTGGTGTTCGTCTTCCGCGTGCTCGAAAACGTCTCTTACGCGCTGATCATGGAAGCCCAGCGGCCGGTTGTCGTCGGCGACCGCGTGCACGCCCCCTGATCCGGCGGACGACTCGGCCAAGGCGGTCATGCCTGCCGAAGCCCCAGCGGACGATCTCGGCGACTGGCTGCGGCTGGAGCTCACCGCAGGCGTCGGCCCGGCCGCCAAGCGGCAAATGCTGGCCGCGCTGGGCCTCCCTGAGCGGATTTTCGCGGCCTCGCAGACGGCATTGGCAGCCGTCGTCGGCGACGCCTGCGCGCGCGCACTGCTGCAGGGCGGCACCGATCAGGGCGTGGTCGATGCCATCGCGGCGGCCCGCGTCTGGGCGGGGCAACCCGGCAACCGGATCCTGACACTGGCCGATGCCGACTATCCGCGCGCGTTGCTCGACACGACCGACCCGCCATTGCTGCTCTACGTCAAGGGGCGCGTCGAGATGCTCTCGCGGCCGATGCTGGCCATCGTCGGCAGCCGCAATGCCACGGCGCAGGGCGGGCGCGACGCCACGGCGTTCGCCCGGGCGCTGGCCGAGGCCGGACTGACGATCGTCTCCGGCCTGGCGCTGGGAATCGATGCCGCGGCGCACGCCGGCGCCGTGGATACGGCGGCCGGCACGCTGGCGGTCATCGGCACCGGCGCCGACCGGGTCTATCCGGCGCGCAATGCGACATTGGCCCGCCGCATCGCCGAGAAGGGCGCGATCATCTCCGAGTTTCCGCTGGGCATGCCGCCGCTGGCGGCGAACTTCCCGCGCCGCAACCGCATCATCGCCGGGCTGGCGCTGGGCACGCTGGTGGTGGAGGCGGCGCCGCAAAGCGGCTCCCTGATCACCGCGCGGCTGGCTCTCGATGTCGGCCGCGACGTGTTCGCCATTCCGGGTTCGATCCATTCGCCGCAATCGCGCGGCTGCCATCAGCTCATCCGCCAGGGCGCCAAGCTGGTCGAAACGGCCCAGGACATCCTCGAAGAGCTGCGTTGGGGCGTGTCAGCCGCAAAACACAGTGGTGGCGAGACGGCGCAACTTCCGCTTTCCGATCAATCGCCCACAGAAGAGCAGGTACTCACTGCGCTGGGGCACGGCCCCTGTGAAATCGACACCTTGACACAATTGACTGGCTTGACGGCCGGTTCGCTTCTTGCCATTCTCCTGCCCATGGAACTGGCCGGCCGGGTCGCCCAACTGCCCGGCGGGCGGTACCAAAGGCTTGCGTAATCGACGTTTTGCGTAGCCGACCGGAGCCCATGCGATGATCGACATACTTGTATACCTGTTCGAGAACTACCAGCCTGACGCCTGCCCGGCGCCGACCGTGCTGGCCAAGAAGCTCACGGCAGCAGGTTTCGAGGCCGACGACATCTCCGCGGCGTTGACCTGGCTCGACGGACTGGCCGGCAGCGCCGACGCCGGCGTGGCGGTTGCCGATCCGCGTTCGATCCGGGTCTTCGACGAGGCCGAGCTCGACCGCCTGTCGCCCGAAGCGCGCGGCTTCCTCGTCTTCCTCGAGCAGCAGGACGCCATCGACGTGACCTTGCGCGAGACCATCATCGACCGCGCCATGGCCCTGCCGGGCGAATCGGTCAGCGTCGACCGTCTGAAGGTGATCGTGCTCGCCGTGATCTGGCGCCGCCAGCATCCCATCGACGCGCTGATCCTCGAGGAACTGCTCGCCGAGGAGATCGACGAGGACGACATCGACGCCGATGCCGACGTGCGCCACGTCTGGCTGAACTGACCCCGTGGTGCCGGGCCCGACCGAGGCCCGATTTGCATTTTTTCGGGCAGCGCGGTTAAGCTGCGCCGCTCCCGTCATGCCCCGCAGCCTCCGACTTCCCCCATGAAGCAGCTCATCATCGCCGAGAAACCCTCGGTCGCCAACGACATCGCCAAAGCCCTGGGCGGCTTTGCCAAGGTCGGCGACCACCTGGAAAGCGAGCACTACGTGCTTTCCTCGGCGGTCGGCCATCTGCTCGAGCTGGCGGTGCCCGAGGAATACGACGTCAAGCGCGGCAAATGGAGCTTCACCCACCTGCCGATGATCCCGCCGCACTTCGCGTTGAACCCGATCGAGAAGTCGGCCGACCGGCTGCGCCTGCTCACCAAACTCATCAAGCGCAAGGATGTCTCCGGGCTGGTGAATGCCTGTGACGCCGGGCGCGAGGGCGAGCTCATCTTCCGCTACGTCGTGCAGCACGCGCTGCCCAAGGGCGGCAAGCCCGTCGCGCGGCTGTGGCTGCAATCGATGACCGCGACGGCGATCCGCGACGGCTTCGCGCGCCTGCGCACCGACGACGAAATGCGTCCGCTGGCCGATGCCGCGCGCTGCCGCTCCGAGGCCGACTGGCTGATCGGCATCAACGGCACGCGCGCGATGACGGCCTTCAACTCCAAGGAAGGCGGCTTCTACAAGACGCCGGTCGGTCGCGTGCAGACGCCGACGCTGGCCATCCTCGTCGAGCGCGAACAACGCATCCGCGACTTCGTTTCCCGCGACTACTGGGAAGTCGAAGGCGAATTCCAGTGCGTCGCCGGCAGCTACACCGGCCGCTGGTTCGATGAAGCCTTCAAAAAATCCGGCGACGAGCACGCACGGGCCGAGCGCCTGTGGGACAAGGCGAAGGCCGAGGCGATCCGCAAGGCCTGCCTGGGGCAGCATGGCAGCGTCGAAGAGGAAATCAAGCCCAAGACCGAAGCCTGCCCGATGCTCTACGACCTCACTTCCCTGCAGCGCGAGGCCAACGGCCGCTTCGGCTTTTCGGCCAAGAACACGCTCGGCATCGCGCAGGCGCTGTACGAAAAGCACAAGGTGCTGACCTACCCGCGGACCGACTCGCGCTGCCTGCCGGAGGACTACATCGGCACCGTGAAGGCCACGCTCGGCCAGCTCGAAGGCCCTTATGGCGGCTTCGCGCAGACCATCCTGAAGAGCGGCTGGGTGCATCCGAACAAGCGCATCTTCAACAACGCCAAGGTCTCCGACCACTTCGCCATCATCCCCACCGGAACGGCACCCAAGCATCTTTCGGAGCCGGAACAGAAGATCTACGACCTCGTCACCAAGCGCTTCCTCGCCATCTTCTTCCCCGCCGCCGAATACAACGTCACCACGCGCATCACGCGCATCGTGCACGGCGCCGACAGCGACGCCTTCAAGACCGAAGGCAAGGTGCTCGTCACGCCCGGCTGGCTTGCCGTGTATGGCAAGGAAGCCCAGGACGACGACGAGAATCCCAACCTGCCGCCGCTGGCGAAAGACGAGCGCGTCTGGGCGCGCGACGTCACCGTCAAATCCAAGGCCACGCAGCCGCCGCCGCGCTTCTCGGAAGCCACCTTGCTGACCGCCATGGAAGGCGCCGGCAAGCTGATCGAAGACGAGGAGCTGCGCGAAGCGATGTCCGAGCGCGGGCTCGGCACCCCGGCCACCCGCGCGGCGACCATCGAGGGCCTGATCCTCGAGGAATACGTGCACCGCAACGGCCGCGAGTTGCAGCCGACGGCCAAGGCCTTCTCGCTGATCTTCGCGCTCGAACAACTGCAGGTCGACGAGATCCGCTCGCCCGAGCTGACCGGCGAGTGGGAATACAAGCTCAAGGAAATGGAGCACGGCCGCTTGCGTCGCGAAGCCTTCATGCAGCAGATCGAAGCGCAGACGCGTGCGATGGTCGAACGCATCAAGACCGGCGAATTCGCCGACCCCGATTTCGGCACGCTGAAGACGCCGTGCCCGAAGTGCGGCGGCAAGATCCACGAGGGCTACAAGCACTTCACCTGCGAGCAGTGCGGCTACAAGCTGTGGAAGGTGGTGGCCAGCCGCGAGTGGTCGCACGAAGAAATGGACGAACTGCTCGCCAAGCGGCAGATCGGCCCGCTCACCGGGTTCCGCAGCAAGATGGGGCGCGGCTTCGTCGCCATCGTCAAGCTCGACGAAAACCACGCGCCGAGCTTCGACTTCGGCAACGCCGACGACGACGCCGATGCCGCCGAAGTGGACTTCTCCGGCCAGGAAGCGCTGGGCGCCTGCCCCAAATGCGGCAACCAGGTTTTCGAGCAGGCGATGGCTTATGTCTGCGAAAAGAGCGTGGGCGCCGGCAAGCAATGCGACTTCCGTTCCGGCAAGGTGATCTTGCAGCAGGAGGTCACGCGCGCCGACATGCAGCGCCTGCTCGCCGAAGGGCGCACGCCGCTGCTCAAAGGCTTCGTCTCCAACCGCACCAAGCGCAAGTTCTCCGCCTATCTCGTGCGCGGCGCCGACGGCAAGGTCGGCTTCGAGTTCGAGGCGCGCAAGGCCGCGCCGGCCAGGAAGGCGGCCGCAAAACACAGTGATGGCGAGACGGCGCCGGCGGACGAAGCACCTGCCGCAGCCCCCGCCAAGCCGCCGAAAAAGGCCGCCGCAAAGAAGCGCTGATCCCGTGCGCGTCGCCGCATGAACACGCTGCACTTCGAGGTCCGCATCGAGGCCTACCCCGAGGATGTCTGGTACGTGATGTTCACGACCGAGACCTACCGCGAATGGACGTCCGTGTTCCATCCCGGCTCGTATTTCGCCGGCGAATGGAAAACCGGCGCGACCATGCGCTTCCTGACGCCCGAGGGCGACGGCATGATCGCCGAGATCGCCCAGGCGCGGCCCTTCGCGCTGATGTCGATCAAGCTCCTGGGCTGCATCCGCAACGGCGTCGAAGACACCACCAGCGAGCAAGTGCGCGCATGGACGCCGGCCTTCGAGAACTACACGCTGGTCGGTGTCGGCGACGATACCCGGCTCACCGTGCAGGTCGACGTCGCGCCCGAGCACGAAGGGTGGATGAACGACATCTGGCCGCGCGCGCTGGCCAGCCTCAAAGCCTTGTGCGAGGCTTACGCGGACAGGCGCCAGCCGTGGCGCACCGGTGCGCCGGGGACGGAGCGACCGCGCGACTTCTGAGCGCTTGGGAAAAATTCTGCTGTGCGTGCCGGATCGGGGATTGGGCTACGAAGGGGGAGGGGCCCTTTCGTTCCCTCCTTGTCGGAATCCTCATGTACTACAAGTACATTCCGGTTCCTGCGCTCCGGCCGCACCCCGCTGCGGCTCGCTCGCGACGAATTTTTCGCAAGCGCCCAGCCGTCGCGTCAATGCATCGGCGCAGCGGCCGTATCGGCGCCGCGAAAACCGACCACATGATCCACATCGAGGCGGATGCCGATGCGCTCGCCGACGGCATGGTTGTGATGCGAGGGCACTAGCGACAGCACGTCGCGCCCGGAGGCCAGGCGCAGCGTGTAGAGGAATTCGGCGCCGCGGAACGACTTGGCGACCACCTCGGCGAGGATCGGGCTGGCGTCGTCGTGCACCACGTCGTCGGGCCGCAACAGCACATCGAGCCGGCAATTGCGCGCGCAGCGCGCGCAGGTCTCGCTGCAATCGAGCGGCAGATGCGAATGCAGCGTGCCCAGTTCGACGCGCACCTCCCCGGCGGCGATCACCTCGCCCGGCACGAACACGCCCTGCCCGATGAAATCGGCGACATAGCGCGTTGCCGGCTGGTGGTACAGCTCGTACGGACTGGCCCACTGTTCGATGCGGCCGGCATGCATCACGCCAACCACGTCGGCGACGGCGAAGGCCTCGTGCTGGTCGTGGGTCACCAGCACCGCGGCCGTGCCGGCGCGCTTGAGGATCTGCCGCACTTCCAGCGACAGGCGCTCGCGCAGTTCGACATCGAGATTCGAGAACGGCTCGTCGAGCAGCAGCAGGTGCGGCGCCGGCGCCAGCGCGCGGGCCAGCGCGACGCGCTGCTGCTGGCCGCCCGACAGCTCGTGCGGATAGCGCGCCGCCAGCGCGCCCAGGCCGACGAGGTCAAGCATTTCCGCCACCCGCGCGTCCGACCGCCGTTCCGCCACCACTTTGTTTTGCAGGCCGAAGGCGACGTTCTGCGCCACCGTCAGATGCGGGAACAGCGCGTAGTCCTGGAACACCATGCCGATGCGCCGCGCTTCCGGCGGCACCTGCACCGTCGCGTCGGCGATCAGCCGATCGCCCAGCGTGATGCGTCCCGCCTGCGGCGCCTCGAAGCCGGCCACCAGGCGCAGCACGGTCGTCTTGCCGCAACCCGAGGCGCCGAGCAGGCACGCGATCTCGCCGTCGGCGAGCCTGAACGACAGCTCGCGCACCACGGCCTGGCGACCATAGGCGTGGGAGAGTCCTTCGACGACGAGCAGCGGCTGGCTCACGGAACGCAGTCTGAATGAGAGTGGTTCGCAAGTATACTGGCCCGCCGCGCCGCTGACCGCCCCGTCGCCCCCACCCACCTTGCCGCGCCTGCCCTCCCTTCCGCCCCTGACCGCGCTCGCCGTGCTCGTCGTGCTGCTGGTGGCCGTGCCGGTGCTGGCCGTGGCCACGCAGTTGCTGGTCGGCGGCACCGGCGGCACCTGGGCGCACCTGGCCGACACAGTGCTTGGCGAAACGATCGCCAATTCGTTGTGGCTGTGCGTCGGCGTCGGCCTGGGCACCGCCGCGCTGGGCACCGGCGCGGCCTGGCTGGTCGCGCTTTACGAGTTCCCCGGCCGGCGCACCGCCGAGTGGCTGCTGCTGCTGCCGCTGGCCATGCCGGCCTATGTGCTGGCCTATGTGTATACCGATTTCCTGCAGTTCGTCGGCCCACTGCAAACGGCGCTGCGCGAGACCTTCGGCTGGCAGCGCGGCGACTACTGGTTCCCCGACGTGCGCACGCTGCCCGGCGCGATGCTGCTGTTCACGGGCACGCTGTATCCGTACGTCTATCTGCTCGTGCGCACGGCGCTGCTCGAACGCGGCGGCGGCCTCATCGAAGCGGCACGCAGCCTGGGCGCCACGCGCGGCGTGGCGATTGCGCGCGTGGCGCTGCCGCTGGCGCGTCCGGCGATCGCCGCCGGCGTCGCGCTGGCGCTGATGGAGACGCTCGCCGACTACGGCACGGTCGCCTATTTCGCCGTGCCGACCTTCACCACCGGCATCTACCGCGCGTGGTTCAGCCTCGGCGATCGCGCCGCCGCGGCGCAGCTTGCCGCCTGCCTGCTCGGCTTCGTGCTGCTGCTGCTGGCGCTCGAGCGCTTCGGTCGCGGCCGTGCCCGCTATCACGACGCCAGCCTGCGCGCCCGCGCCGTCCGCCGCCGGCTCGACGGCGGCCGCGCCGCGGCGGCGCTGGCCGGGTGCCTCGCGCCTGTAGCCTTCGGCTTCGCGCTGCCGGCGGTGCTGCTGCTGCGGCTGGCCGGCGAGGAAGAAGGGGCGCTGCCGTGGTCGCGCTTCGCCGAGCTGGCCGGCAACAGCATCATGGTCGCCGGCATCGCCGCCGCCATCGCGGCGCTGCTCGCCACTGTGCTGACCTTTGCCGCGCGTGGCGGCGGCGTGGCGCGTGCTGCCGCGCGCATCGTCGGCCTGGGCTACGCCGTGCCCGGTTCGGTCATCGCCGTCGGTGTGCTGATCCCGGTCACGCGCGTGGATCACGCGCTGGCCGCCGCCTGGCAGTGGCTGGGCGGCGCGCATCCGGGTCTGCTGCTCACCGGCGGCATCGCCGCGCTGATCTACGCCTATCTCGCGCGCTTCCTCGCCATCGCGCTGCAATCGCTCGATGCCGGCTGGGCGCGGCTGACGCCGAACATGGAGGCCGTTGCCCGCAGTCTGGGCTGCACGCCGGCGCAGACGCTGCGCCGCGTGCATCTGCCGCTGCTCTCGGGCAGCGTGCTGACCGCCGCGCTGCTGGTCTTCGTCGATGTCATGAAGGAGCTGCCGGCCACGCTGGTCATGCGGCCGTTCAACTTCGACACGCTGGCGACGCAGACCTACACCTTTGCCGCCGACGAGCGCCTGGGCGAAGCGGCGCGGGTGTCGCTGGCCATCGTCGCCGCCGGGCTGGTGCCGATCATCGTGCTGGCGCGGCAAATCGCCGCGGCGGCACGCCCGCAGGCCGCGCCGCGTGCCGCCACGCCGGCAGGCGCCGTGTCGCCATCACTGTAGTTTGGCCGCGGCGCGCGTTCGCCGCGACCCCGAAATGCGTGCATCATGGGCGGCCACGCCCGCCCGGAGAACGCCATGCCCGACGCCATGCCGCACCACCTGCTCGGCCTCTACGACTCGCCCTTCGTGCGCCGCGTCGCCATCACCATGACGCACTACGGCGTGCCGTTCGAGCACACCTCGCTGTCGGTGTTCCGCCACATGGACGCGATGCGCCCGCTCAACCCGCTGTTCAAGGTGCCGATGCTGGTGCTGCCCTCGGGCGAAAAGCTCTACGAGAGCGCCTACATCCTCGACCATCTCGACGAAGAAGCGGCGGCGCGCGGACAAGCGCCGCTGACGCCGCCGCACGGCGCAGCGCGACGGGACGTCCTGCAGGGGACCGCGCTGGGCATGATCGCCGTCGAAAAGGCCGTCGCGCTGGTCTACGAATTCCGCCGGCCGGACGACAAGCGCTGGCCCGAATGGGAAGCGCGGCTGCGCGAGCAGATGCGCCAGGCGCTGGTGCTGCTCGAGGCGCAACTGAACGCCAACGGCGATTGGCTGGTCGGCCAGACGATGACGCAGGCCGACGTCACGGCGGCGGTGACGGTCGGTTTCATCCGCTACGTCGTCGCCGAGGAGTGGCCGGTCGGCCTGTGCCCGCTGCTCGAAGGCCTGGGCCGCCGGCTGGAAAACACGGCGGCCTTTCGCGCCGTGCCGATCGACGAGGAATAGCGCCGCTCAGGTACCGCGCCGTTCCTGGATGTGCTTGCGGATCTCCTTGCGGATCTGCGTGCGCATCGGGCCGGCCTTGTCCAGACGCGCGCGCTGTTCGGGCGTCAGCAGCGCCCGGAACTTCGCGTGCAGCTCGGCGCGCAGCAAGGCCAGATCGGCCTGGGCGCGACCGAGCTCGTCGGCCAGCGCACGCGCCTTGGCGGCGTCGAAAGACTCCTTGTCGCCCAGTTCGCGCAGCGCTTCGCCACTGCGCTGCGCCTTCTTGTGCAGTTGATACATGCGCTCGCCGTTGCCGTGCATCAGCGCAAAGGCCGCATCTTCCTGCGCGTCGGTGAGGTCGAGGTGACGCATGCGCGCCATCATGCCGCCGGGGCCGTGGCCGGGGCCGTGGCCATCGAAGCCAGGCCCGCCGGGGCCGCCCCAGTGCAGCGGGCCGTGTCCCATGCCCTCGCCGCGCTCGAACATCGGCGCCGCGACGTGGGTTTCGATGGTGATCTCCTCGGGCGGCGCGGCAAGCGCGACAACGGGTGCCACCAGCGCGGCGGCGATGGATGTTTGCAGGATGCGACGCAGGTGCAGCGTGTTCATGTTGACTCCTTCAGGGTGGTGGGGGAGGTGCGGCTGCCCCGCTCGGGGCATGGCTGAATTCTTCTCCTGCGCACCGTGAACTGGCGTAATCGATTCGTAAATTCGCGTAAAGACCGTTACACGGTGCGTCGCGCGCGGCAACAATGCGCGCCATGAACGCCCGCGTACTGCTTGTCGATGACGACGAGGCCCTCTCCGGCCTGATCGCCGATTACCTCGGCGCCGACGGATTTGCCGTCACCTGCGCCCATGACGGCGACAGCGGCGCCGCCCTCGCGCTTGCCGGCGGCCACGACATCGTCGTGCTCGACGTGATGATGCCCGGCGTCAGTGGCATCGACGCCCTGCGGCGCATCCGCGGGGCGAGCACGCTGCCGGTGCTGATGCTGACGGCGCGCGGCGACGATGCCGACCGCATCGTCGGCCTCGAACTCGGCGCCGACGATTACGTGCCGAAGCCGTGCACGCCGCGCGAGCTGGCGGCGCGCCTGCGCGCGATCCTCAAGCGCACGCTGCCGGGCGACGCCGGGCCGGGCGTGCTTGCCGCCGGCGACATCATGCTCTGGCCCGGCCGGCGCATCGCCGAGCAGGCGGGCCGCCGCATCGACCTCACCGCCACCGAATTCAACCTGCTGACCGTGCTGGCCCGCCATGCCGGGCAGGCGGTGAGCAAGGAAACGCTGTCGCAGGAGGCGCTGCAGCGCCCGCTGGCGCGCTACGACCGCAGCATCGATGTGCATGTCAGCAGCATCCGGCAGAAGCTCCTGCCGTGCGCCGACGGCCGATCGCCGATCCAGACGGTGATCCGCCAGGGTTACGTGCTGGTCCGGTAAGCGCGATCATGGGACGCCTGTTCTGGAAATTCTTCCTCGCGCTGTGGTTGGCGCAGGCCGTGACGACGATCGGCGTCGGCATCGCCGTCTGGGCCTTGCGCCCGGCGCACGAGGCGCCGCGATTCGCGCCGCCACTGGGCGGCGGACCACCCCCGTTCGGCAACGGGGCGCCGCCGGGCAACGGGCCGCCGCCGGGCAACGGGCCACCACCCTTCGTGCCGGCGCCGGGCGCGCCGCCCGCCGAATGGCGCCCGCCGCAAGGCCCGCCCCAGGGCCCGCCGCCGCAATGGCGGATGCGTCCGCCGTGGTTGCCGCCGGCATTGCCGCTGGTCGCCGGCGCGCTCGTCAGTGCCGCCTTCGCGGCGCTGCTGGCGTGGTATTTCGCGCGGCCGATCCGCGCCCTGCGCGATGCCGTCGATGCGCTTGCCGGCGGCGACCTGAGCGTGCGCGCGGCCAAGCGGATGGGCAGGCGCAACGACGAGCTGGCCGACCTGGGCACCGCCTTTGACGCCATGGCCGAGCGCCTGCAACGGCTGGTCGAAGGGCAGCGCAACCTGCTGCACGACGTGTCGCACGAACTGCGCTCGCCGCTGGCGCGCCTGCAGGCGGCGGGCGACCTGCTGCTGCAGCAACCGGGTCGCGAACGCGAACTGGCGGCGCGCATCGGCGATGAAATCGGGCGCATCGACCGGCTGGTCGGCGAGCTGCTGGTGCTCGCCCGCCTCGACAACGGCGTTGCCGCGGCGGGCAGCGAGGTGGTCGACCTGGCGCAGATCGCGGCGGCCGTTGCCGACGATGCGCGATTCGAGCTCGGCGATGCCGCAGGGCGCATCGTCGTGACGGCGGCCGCGCCCGTTTGCGTGCAGGGCCAGCGCGAACTGCTGCACCGCGCGGTCAGCAATGCCGTGCGCAATGCACTCGCCTATGCCGGGCCGGATGGCGACGTGCGCATCGCCGTCACCGCCGATGACGGCCGCGCGCTGCTGATGGTCGAGGACGATGGCCCCGGCGTGCCGGAAACCGAGCGCGAGGCGATCTTCGAGCCCTTCCGCCGCGGACGCCATGCGCAGGCATTCGACGGCCATGGCCTCGGCCTCGCCATCGCCCGCCGCGTCGCGCGTGCGCATGGCGGCGATGTCCGCGCCAGCAACCGCGCGCCGCATGGCCTGCGCATCGCCTTCACGCTGCCATTACACGTCATTACATCGGCTTGACGCCGCTTTACACCGCGCTTCCTAGACTGCGCCGGTCGCTCACTTTCCGCTGCCGTCGCCATGTCCATCGCCCGTCCTGCCGCGCTTGCCGCCGCATTGTTGTTCGTCGTCTCCGCGCTCTCCGGCTGCAGCGGCAGCGGCAGTGCCAGCAACGAAAAGGCCCACATCCGCTTCGTCAATCTGGTGGTCGACCAGGCGACGCTCGGCGTCACGCTCGACGACAAGGCCGCCGCCAGCGCCGTCGCCTTCCAGGGCGCGACGGACTACGTCGACTTCGCCTCCGACACGTATGACGCCGAGGTGATCGGCAGCGCCGGCAGCGTGCTGTCCACCTACAGCGCCGCGCTGGGCCAGAAGCACTACACGACCTACTACTATGGCGTCGGCGCCGCGCTCGGGCTGGTCACCGTCGATGACGAGCCGTTCACCGTCAGCGACGGCAAGTTCGTCGTCCGCGCGCTGCTGCTCTCGCCCGTCCTGCCGGGTTTCGACGTCTATCTGACCACCGCCGACACGGACTTGTCGACCGTCAATCCGACGCTCTATGCGACGGCGTCGGGCAGCGCCGGTTCCTATACCAGCGAGATGACCAGCGGCACCTGGCGCCTGCGCCTGACGCCGTCCGGCGCCAAGACGGTGGTCTTCGACACGACGCAGGAATTCGCCGCCAAATCGGTGACGACGCTGGCGATCCACAGCGTCGGCAGCGCGCAGTTGCCCACCGTGCTGCGCATGCCGCAGGCCGAAGGCGGCACGCCGGTGCTGCTGCCGAGCACGCTGGCGCGCGTTCGCGCCGTGTTCGGCACGCCGGATGCGACCGCCAGCCGGCTCACCGTCGATGGCGCGACGACCTTCCAGTCCGTGCCGTTCGGCGGCATCACCAATTTCGTTGCCGTCACCGCAGGCAGCAAGACAATTGCCGTGGCGGCGGACGGCGCGGCCGGCAGCTACGCGAGCCTGACCACGACGCTGGTGCCCGGCCACGACTACACGCTGGTGACGCGCGGCCAGACGGCGGCGGCAGGCCTGCTCGTCTTCGACGAGAACGCCACCGAAGCCACGGCCACCGGCACGGCCAACGCCCGCTTCGTCAATGCCACGCTCGACCAGGCGGCCGTCGATGTGGTGGTCAATTACCAGGCGCTGCTCTCGGCGCTGGGTGCGGGCAACCGCTCCACCATGCAGGCTCTGACCGCGACGAGCTACCCCTTGAGCTACTACGCGAGCAACGGCAGCCTGCTGGCCACGCAGACGACCGACGAACTGGTGGCCGGCGGCGACTATCGCTTCCTGCTCGTCGGTGCCGCCGGGCAATATCTCGCCGTCGGCATGCGCAACGACTGATTTCCGCGGCGAGGCTCTAAACTGCGGCTTTTGCGTCGGCGCACCGCGCCGCCAGGAGCCGCCATGTCCTTTCGTCGATCCGCCGCGCGCCTCGTCGCGCTTGCCGCCTGCTGCGGCCTTGCCCTGCTCGCCGGCTGCACCAGCAAGGCCGACAACAAGCCGGCGCAAGTGCGCTACCTGAACCTGCTCGACGACCAGACCGCCGTCGGCGTCTCGCTCGACGGCAAGCCGGTGGCCACGGGTGTCGGCTACCAGAGCGCGAGCAGCTATCACGAGACCCGCTCGAACAACTACGCGGCGTTGATCACCAACGCCGCCGGCGCGACGCTGTCGAGCTACACCGAAGCGCTGGGCCAGCTGCGCTACACGATCTACCTCTACGGCACCGCCGCCGACATCAAGCGCATCAACGCCGACGACAGCAAGCTCACGCTGCCCAACGACAAATTCACGCTGCGCCTGCTGGTCGCCTCCGCGGCGCTTACCGGCTACGACCTCTACGTCACCACGGCGGACGCCGATCTGGCGACGACCACGCCGAATCTCGTGCTCTCGCTGCCGGCGACGATCTCGACCTACGGCACGCTGCTCGATCCGGGCAGCTATCGCGTCCGCATTACGCCCACCGGCACCAAGACCGTGGTCTTCGACCGCACGCTGAGCTTCACCGCCAAGAGCCACCCGACCTTCGTCGTGCATGGCGCGGCCGGCGCACCGAAATTCATGCAGGTCGGCCCCGACGAAGGCGCGGCGGTGGTGTTCGCCGACGCGGTGTGAGCGGCGCGGCGCGGCATTGCGAAGCAAGCGCCGTGTCGCCACCACTGTAGTTTGGTGGGTGATCGTCGAGAAACGTCGCGGCTGATCCGCGCGGCTTGCCAGCGGCCGCCGGAAAATGCGCCCGCTCCGTTCAGGGTGTTCATTCTCTCGCGGGGAACACCGCTGCGCCGCGCTGCGTGTGATGCGAGCGGAAGGTGGTGGCTAACAGGTCGCCGCAGAATTGGCCGAAGCGGCATAGCGGACGAACAACGATTGACGCAGCTGACCGGCGGAGGCTGGCCCGCAGACGGGCAATGCCGGATGTGTCATTCATGCGCACGCCTTACCCGAACAACCTGCATGAGCACTGGAGTGTGGTGGTGGCCCGTATTTGCGTGAAACAGCGCGCCCTCGACCGTGACGGACCTTCCCTCAAGCGACTTGAGGTTCACTCCGGCAGTAGGAACGAGCGTGACTTTGAACTGGTTCTCCGCGTCGTCACCGTTGGTAGCCGGATTAGCGCCTACGCAGATTGACTTCGTCAGAACCAGAATCGCCTGGGTTTCACGCGAATCGGTTTTCGGGTTTTCCCCAAAGTTTGGGGGGCCGAAAAACGTTTCCAAAGTGATTACACCGGCGAGAGTGACCGGATCGCCATCGAACTGCAAGCACGGTGGCGCGGCCCAGGACTTGGTTGCAATGCAGAGGCTACCGACCAAGGCGACGAGATGACGTTTCATCCTGAAATATGCGAATGATGAGAAGCTGCGTCAGCAATATAGCGGCCGGGCACGGCAACTGAGCATGCGAACGAACGCGCTCGGGCATGTTCATTCACGGTCGCTCGTGACCGAACGCTGCCAAGTGCAGCGCAACGGCAGTGCCACCACCACTGTAGTTTCAAACCGGCGCGGTGATTCCGCGCGGCTTGGCAGCGGCATTCCCCGCTCGTCCAACCCGTTCATTCACTCCGCGGGGAACACCGCTGCGCCGCGCTGAGTGGGGAGTGGTGCGAGCGGTGTGCGGCTGCTATCGACCCATTGCCGTCGGTCAGAGTTCTCAGGCAGCACGGCTGTAATCAAGTACAGACCAGTTATTCGAGCTTGGCTAGACGACTATAATTAACGCGATGAATCGACCTGGCCTAATTCTCTTTGCCCTATCAATTGTCCTTGCGTTTGGGGCGCTCGCTGCCCCTGCTTCACAAGAACGCGCAGACTGGTCACGTTTCTTTGCCACAGCTGAGGCACAAGGCACCATCGTTCTCTTGGACGAGCGCAATGGGAAGGAGGTGGCGTTCGTTTACGACTCGGAGCGCGCGGGGCGTCGCTATTCGCCGGCTTCAACCTTCAAGATTCCTCATAGCCTTTTTGCTCTTGACGCCGGAATTCTCCGTGATGAGTTCCAGATAATCCCCTGGGATGGTATCAAGCGTTCGATAGAGGCGTGGAATGAGGACCAAAACCTACGCTCCGCGATGCGTAATTCGACTGTCTGGGTCTACGAACGATTTGCTAGGCAGCTTGGCGATGCTCGTGAGATTGAGTACATGCGAAAGATTGCATATGGCAACGCAGTTGCTGGAGGCAGCAAACCTTTCTGGGTCGAAGGCGACCTAGCAATTTCGGCAAATGAACAAATATCGTTTTTGGGTCATCTCTATCGTAATGAACTGCCATTCCGGGTCGAGCATCAGCGGCTCGTCAAGGACGTGATGGTGAATGAGGCAGGTCGTGATTGGATATTGCGGGCCAAGACTGGCTGGAGTGGAAAAATTGGCTGGTGGGTGGGCTGGGTCGAGTGGCCAACCGGACCGGTATTTTTTGCGCTGAACATCGACACGCCCAACAGATTGGATGACCTCTCAAAGCGGCAAGAAATTACGCGCAACATACTTCGCTCTATCGGTGCTCTGCCACCGCCTTAATTGGGTGGGACGATGTCCGTTGTTTGCTTAAAGCAGTCAGTCCACCATACATAGGTCACCGGCAGCTCCTGGCCGAATCAAGCCTTCCAACAAGTCGCGCGGCTCAGTTGTGCTGGTTTGAAACTACAGCCGTGGTGATACGGCGCTCTGCGGTGGTTCGCGCGTATCGCGCATGAAAAAGGCCCGCACGGGGCGGGCCTTTTGTCGAACGCAGCCGGATGTCCGCCGGACGCTCAGTTGCCGAACCACTCCTCGCGCATATCCATCATCGGTGCGCTGCCGGCGCGGATGGTGCGCTTGAGCATGTGGATCTCGGGAAAGAGTTTCTGGAAGTAGAAGCGCGCGGTGGCGACCTTGGCCTTGTAGAAGTCGTCGCCAGAGTCGAGCTTCTTCAGCGCCACGGCGGCCATGCGCGCCCAGAAGTAGGCGTACACCATGTGGCCGCAGATACGCAGGTAATCCACCGCGGCGGCGCCGACTTCGTCCGGGTTCTGCATCGCCTTGCCGCCGATTTCCATGGTGATCTTGGTCAGCAGGTCGCCGACTTCGGCCAGCGGCGCGAGAAACTCGGCCATGCCCGGCGTGGCCATCTCGGCAGCGGCGAATTCCTGCACGATCTTGCCGAAGCGCTTGAGCTTGGCGCCGCCGTCGCCGAGCACCTTGCGGCCGAGCAGGTCGAGCGACTGGATGGTGTTGGTGCCTTCATAGGTCATGTTGATGCGCGCATCGCGCACGAACTGCTCCATGCCCCATTCCTTGATGTAGCCGTGGCCGCCGAAGACCTGCATGCAGTTCGAGGTGGTGATCAGCGCGTTGTCGGTGAGGAAGGCCTTGATGATGGGCGTGAGCAGCGCGACCATCTCGCCGGCTTCGTCGCGCACGGCCGGGCTGCTCGATGACAGGTGCTTGTCGATGAGCAGAGCGGTGTAGAGCGTCAGCGCGCGGCCGCCCTGCGCGTAGGCACGCGCGGTGAGCAGCATCTTGCGCACGTCGGGATGCACGATGATCGGGTCGGCTTCCTTGTCCTTGGCCTTGGGGCCGGTCAGCGAGCGGCTTTGCAGGCGCTCCTTGGCGTAGGCGGCGGCGTTCTGGCGGGCGACTTCGGTGAGGCCGAGCGACTGCATGCCGACGCCCAGGCGCGCGGCGTTCATCATCACGAACATCGCCTGCAGGCCCTTGTTCGGCTCGCCGACGAGGCTGCCGACGGCGTCTTCGAGCACCATCTGGCAGGTGGAATTGCCGTGGATGCCCATCTTGTGCTCGAGGCCGCCGCAGTAGATGCCGTTACGCGTGCCGAGGCTGCCGTCGGCATTGACGTTGATCTTCGGCACGACGAACAGCGAAATGCCCTTCGAGCCCTTGGGCGCCTCGGGCAGGCGGGCGAGTACCAGATGGATGATGTTCTCGGCCATGTCGTGTTCGCCGGCCGAGATGAAGATCTTGGTGCCGGTGATGCGGTAGCTGCCGTCGGGTTGCGGCTCGGCCTTGGTGCGCAGCAGGCCGAGGTCCGTGCCGCTGTGCGGCTCGGTCAGGCACATGGTGCCCGTCCATTCGCCGTTGGTCAGCTTGACGAGGTATTTGTCCTTCTGTTCGTGCGTGCCGTAGGCATGGATGCATTCGTAGGCGCCGTGCGAGAGGCCGGGATACATCGTCCACGCCTGGTTGGCGGAGTTGAGCATCTCGTACATGCACTGGTTGATGATGTGCGGCAGGCCCTGGCCGCCGTATTCGGGCTCGCACGACAGCGCCGGCCAGCCGCCCTCGACGAACTTCGCGTAGGCTTCCTTGAAGCCCTTCGGCGTCGTCACTTCGTGCGTCGTCGGATCGAGCTTGCAGCCCTCGGTATCGCCCGAGACATTCAGCGGCGTCGTCACATCCGACGCAAACTGTCCGGCGGCCTCGAGCACGGCGTTGATGGTGTCTTCGTCCAGCTCCTCATGGCGCGGCAGCTTGGCGAGTTCTTCCTTGACGTTGAGCACCTCGTGCAGGACGAACTGCATGTCGCGCAGCGGCGGGGTATAGGTGGGCATGACGATCCTCTCTTGCGATGGTTGGCTTGGCGTTGTCGTTATCGTTCGAACGTGCCTCGGTCATTCTTCCACATCCGCCCTCGCGCGGCGACGTTTTAGAGTGAACACTTCAAACGCACCGGGCCTCTCGAATATGCAAGGCGAAATAATGCTGCGATGCGGCATCGACTGGACGAAAGCGCAAGCCCTGCTGGCCGCCGAGCGCGCCGCCTATATCGCCGCGCGGCCGCGCTCGCAGGCGCTGGCCGGTCAGGCGGCGGCGCATCTGCTGTTCGGCGTGCCGTTGCACTGGATGAACGACTGGGGCACGCCTTTTCCGTTGCACGTGGCGCACGCCCAAGGCGCGCGCCTGACCGATGTGGACGGTCACGATTACGTCGATTTCTGCCTGGGCGACACCGGCGCGATGTTCGGCCACAGCCCGCCGGCCGTGGCCCACGCCATCGCCATGCAGGCGCAGCACGGCCTCACGGCGATGCTGCCCGGCGAGGATGCCGGCTGGGTCGCCGCCGAGCTGGCCCGCCGCTTCGGGCTGCCGGTGTGGCAGTTCGCGCTCAGCGCCTCGGACGCCAACCGTTTCCTGCTGCGCTGGGCGCGCGCCGCCACCGGCCGCGATGCCATCGTCGTCTTCAACGGCTGCTACCACGGCACGGTCGACGATGTCTTCGTCGATCTCGTCGATGGCCGCGCGCAGCCGCGCGACAGCCTGCTGGGGCAGGTGCACGACATTACGCAGCACACCCGTGTCGTCGAGTTCAACGACCTGCCCGCGCTCGAAGCCGCGCTCGCCGACGGCCGCGTGGCCTGCGTGCTCGCCGAGCCGGCGATGACCAACATCGGCATGGTGCTGCCCGCGCCGGGCTTCTGGGACGACGCGCAGCGCATGCTCCGGCGCCACGGCACGCTGCTGATCCTCGACGAAACGCACACGCTCTCCACCGGCCCGGCCGGCTACGCCCGCGCGCACGGCATCGAGGCCGACGGCCTCGTCGTCGGCAAGCCGCTGGGCGGCGGCCTGCCGTGCGCGGCCTACGGCTTTGCCGCCGAGTTCGCTGCGCGCGCCCAGGCCGCCAAGGCCGCCGCGCCGCCCGGGCATTCGGGCATCGGCACCACGCTCACCGCCAACCTGCTCGCCAGCGCCGCCATGCGCGCCTGCCTCGAGCACGTCATGACCGACGCCGCCTACGCGCACATGACGCGGCTCGCGCAGCGATTGGCCGAAGGCCTGCGCGAGCACATCGCGCGTGCCGCGTTGCCCTGGTGCGTGACGCAGGTCGGCGCGCGCACCGAGCTGCAATTCGCCCCGCAACCGCCGAAGAACGGCAGCGAGGCCGAACGCATCCTCGATCCCGGACTGGAACACGCGCTGCATCTCTTCCTGCTCGGTCGCGGCCTGCTCATCACGCCGTTCCACAACATGATGCTGACCTGCCCGGACACCACCGCGCGGGATGTCGACCGGCTGGTCGAGGGTGTCGCCGCATTCATCGACGCCGTGCGGGCGTAGGGCAAACTACAGTGGTGGTGACACGGCGGTTGACAGGCCGCAGAGATTGAGTGCGAAAGTCATCGCGGCGCGCGACGATCACATGTGAAGGTCATCGCGGCGCGCTGCGGCG
Source organism: Rhodocyclaceae bacterium (assembly GCA_044230495.1). Lineage (GTDB taxonomy): Bacteria > Pseudomonadota > Gammaproteobacteria > Burkholderiales > Rhodocyclaceae > JADJEF01. The sequence goes on along the minus strand of JBGARB010000010.1, from coordinate 23,244 downwards.
AGGGCTCCGCTGCGCTCGTGTCCTCCGCCGCCTCCGGCGGCTCCCCCTTTCACCCCGCTGCGCGGAGCACCCCGCCCGCGCTTTGAAGCGTCAGCGCGAAACGACAGTCGTGGTGGGATGGCGGGCGAGACAAAGTAGCAGGGAGCTTGCCGTCTGCTGTCGGCCAAGAGTTGCCTTTGATCGCGTCATCGGGGAGCGGACATTCGGTCGAGGTACGGGCATGCTGTCATGCCTTTGGTCAATTTGATTGGAAGGCAATGCGAGTCTATCCCCTTCGATCGCATGTGGGACCGGAGCACATTGCGGCGTGTTGATTGGGCTAAGAATGACGATAATGGCATATATCGACCAAGAGGCACGGACGTGTCGGCGTCGCATAACTGACTATTGGTATGGAAATGGAATCGAAGGACTTGGAACTGGCGCGGCGTGAGGACTACCTGATCAAGGCCACCATCAGATGCGACGATCAATCGATCGCGGATGTTCCATGCAAAGTGTTCCTTCCCGAGCGTTTTGGAACGGCACCGTACTTAATTCTCAAGCCGGAGCGCGACGCCTTCGAAAAAATTGTGCATGCGCGACAATGCTCACTTGATGCGCGGTTTCCGGCCACCATTGGGCCGCCAGAGTTAGCCCAATGGATGACCATTGCCGCGCCAGAGGTATGGGTTACGAGCGCGCAAACCCAATACTGGGGTGAAGACCTTACCGAGCGAACAATCCAATGCGAGCCGCAGGATCTTCACGTGGTCAGAGCGTTTCCGCCCAGTGGGGCCTGCGACGGCACTCAGATCTCGTTCATCGTCAGCCAAAACGTCATTCTTGATCCTGGTATTTCGCCGATAATGTCCTACACGGGCACAGTCGAGCAAATGCGGTCCGTCACAGTCAGGTTTGATCTGGACGAGTCTGGCTCGGTCACCATGGATAGGGAGTTCCAGCACCGCCGTCTCAAGAATGGCGATATGCTTCAATGGTCCGAGCTCATTGCGTCGCTAAAGACATCGGTTCCGGCGTCTGACTCAGAACAGATCAAAGCGACTCTTCTTCCGACGCTCGACGATTTCCTTCTGGTTGCATCGATGGTGGCTCGCCAGCGATTCGTCTGTTTGGGCTGGCGTGCGCACGACAATGCGGGAATGGCAACTTCTTACAGAGGCAACTACACGTTCCCGGCAGCGACTGCGGGTACTGGGTTCCACTCTTGGATGGTTGACCCAGCACACGTCCACGAGTTTATCCAGTCGTGTTACACGAGGTTCCGTAGTCAGGCGGACAAAATGGCGCTCCGCATCGCATTACATGCGCTCGTCCCATGCGGAGAGTTGATGCTTGAGTCTTCGTTCTTGCGGCTATTTGCCGGGCTTGAGGCTCTTGTGCTGGCTCACCGTCGGGGGGAGGGCTTGGAGTTCGTAATGGCGGAGGACGAATGGAAAAGGTTGCGCCCATGCATCGAGCAGAGCATCAAAGCATGGAATAGTCCAGGCTTGACCAAGCGCCAGCGGGACCTGATCTACAAGAAGCTTCCTGAGTTGAATCGCGTGCCGCTGAAGGACGCACTCACTGGGTTTTTCGAAATGCACAGTGTATTTGTCGACGACCTTTGGCCGATATTTCGTACTAAAGATCTTGTCGGACTGGCGGATATTAGAAACCGGCTGATACACGGCGACTCATTTCCGTCAGGTCTGATTCATTCGTTGGGCATTGCAAAGCTCCACCTGGAGCGGGTCCTAGAGCGTGCCGTTGTCAGACTTCTGGGGGGCAACATTGGCGTCACCAAGATTGGGCCAGCACATCGAGGCGAAGAGTGGGTTCAGCGCGACTACTTTGCTCGGGAAGCGGCTCGCCTAGGGGCAATTGTAAACAACGAGGAATCCCCTGGTGGAAATTGAGGAGTAGAGCGATCGAAGGGGCCAAGCTCACAATCCCCAAGGAACGGCTGCTTCCTATGTGGCGACCGGCAGCAAGGGGTCGATAGCAGTCGCACGCCGCTCGCATCACTCCCAACGCAGCGCGGCGCAGCGGTGTTACCCGCGGAGTGAATGAACTGGTTGAACGGAGCGGGAATGCCGCTGGCAAGCCGCGCGGATCAGTCGCGATGGCGCGCCGCCCAGCCAATCGAAACTACAGTGGTGGTGACACGGCGCATTGCGCCGCGAAGGCGGCCTATCCGCCGAGCATGGCCTGCAGCTTGCCGCGCAGGTCGGCCGGGTCCAGCGGCTTGCCGCAGATCGCCGTGACGCCCGCGGCGCGCAGCGCCGCCAGCCGTTCGGGCTGCGCTTCGCTGGTGATCATCAGCAATGGCAGGTCCTGCTGCCAGCTTTCGTCGCGGACGTACTTGGCGAGCGCGCGGCCGTCCATCTCCGGCATGTGGTAGTCGGTGACCACGAGGTCGAAGCGCGCTTCGCCGATGAGGCCGGAGGCGATGCGGCCGTTCTCCGCTTCGGTGATGTCGACCAGCCCCAGGTTCTGCAGCAGGCGGCGGTTGAATCGCCTTGCCGCGCCGCTGTCGTCCACCAACAGCACGCGCAGGCGTTCGACCGGCACGTCGGGCAGTTCGAGCGGCGCGGTGTCGTCGCCGTAATCGACCGTCGCGCGCAGCGCGGCTTCGAGCTGCGCATCGCTGAACGGCTTGGGCAGGATCGCGCACAGGCCGCTCTGGCGCAGCGGGTCGAGCGTGGCGGCGTCGGTCTCGCTGGAAATGAGGATGAAGGGCGTGCGGTCGTCGCCCTGCGCCCGCCGCAGGCGTTCGATCAGCTCGCCGGCCGTCATGTCGGGCAGATACAGTGCGCTGATCACCAGGGCCGGCGGTGCGCCGGCGGCGTGCGTCAGCAGCGCAGCGCCGCTGTCGAAGACCGTGACGTTGCGTACGCCGCGGCGGTCGAGCAGGACGCCGATGGCGCGCGCCTGCGTCGTCGACGGTTCGACGAGGGATACCGGCATGTTGGCGAGGTCGAGCATGGCGTCGCGGCGCGGGAAGTCGAAGATTTCGATCCAGTATAGTCACGGCCTCGCCGTTCCGACCTTGAGCCGCATGCGCCGCGAAGACCTGCTCGCCGCATTCCACGACGCCGCACCGGGCCTCGACATCGAGGTTGTCGATTCGTGCGCGTCCACCAACGCCCTGCTGCTGGCGCGTGCGCAACAGGGCGCCGCGAGCGGCCTGGCGATCATCGCCCGCGAGCAGACGGCCGGGCGTGGGCGCCAAGGCCGCGCGTGGGTGTCGGCGCCCGGCGACAGCCTGACCTTCTCGCTGCTCTGGCGCTTTGCCGCCGGTACGCCGCTGTCCGGCCTGTCGCTGGCCATCGGCGTTGCCGTGGCCGAGGCGCTGGAGGCCTTCGCGCCGGGCGCGCCGCTGCTGCTGAAATGGCCCAACGATGTGCTGCGCGATGGCGGCAAGCTCGCCGGCATCCTCATCGAACTTTCCGGGCGCAATGCGGCGGTCATCGGCGTCGGCATCAACCTGCGCCTGCCGGCCGCGTTGCCCGCCGACGTGCGCGCGACGGCCGCCGCGCTGCCCGATGGCACCGGCGATGTCGCGGCGCTCGCGGCCGTGCTGACGGCAATGGCTGCCGTCTGCCGCCGCTTCGATGGCGTCGGCTTCGCGCCGTGGCAGGCGGCGTTTGCCGCCCGCGATGCGATGCGCGACCGGCCGGTGCAATTGCTGGCGCCGCCGGCGCCGCCGCGTGTCGGTACGGCGCGCGGCGTCGATGCCGACGGTGCGCTGCGTCTCGAAACGGATGGCGCGATCCACTCCGTGGTGGCTGGCGAGCTGAGCCTGCGGCCGGCGCCATGATGCTTTGCCTCGACGCCGGCAACTCGCGCCTCAAGGCCGGCCTGTGGGATGGCGCGGCGTGGGTCTGGCGGCAGACGCTGGACTATCCCGAACTCGCCGGCGGCTTCGCGGCGCTGCCGGCGGCGCCGACGCGGGTCGTCGCCTGCAATGTTGCCGGCGAAGCCGTCAAGACGCGCCTCGAGGCGCTGTGCGCGGCGCGCGGCTGGCCGCTGGACTGGCTCGAGGCCAGCGCCGAACGCGCCGGCGTGCGCAATGGTTACCGCGTGCCGACGCAACTGGGCGCCGACCGCTGGGCCGCGCTGATCGGTGCGCGCGCGTGGCAGTCGGCTGACGCGCCGCTCGCCGGGCAGGCCTTGTTGATCGTCATGGCCGGCACGGCCACCACGATCGACGCGCTGGCCGCCGACGGTCGCTTCCAGGGCGGCATGATCCTGCCGGGCCTCGCGCTGATGCGCCAGAGCCTCGCCCGCGGCACGGCGCAACTGCCGCACGCGCTGGGCGAGCCCGCGCCCTGGCCGGTATCGACCGACGAGGCCATCGTCAGCGGCGCGCTCGAAGCGACGCTCGGCGCCATCGAGCGCCTGCGCGCCCGCCTTGCCGCCGCTGCGCCCTGCCTGCTGGCCGGCGGTGCTGCAGCGCACCTGCGCGCGCATCTCGCGCCGCCCGTAGTCGATTGTCCCGACCTCGTGCTCGACGGCCTGCGGCGGGCCGTCGGCGAATAGACTGCCGGCATGCCACACGAGTCTTCGTCATGCGCGCCCTGCTGCTGCTCCTGATCCTTGCCAATGCCGCGTTCTTCGTCTGGTCGGCCGGCTATTTCGGCGGCACGATGGATGGGCGCGAACCGGAGCGGCTGAGCGCGCAATTGCGCCCCGAGGCGATCCGCCTGCTGCCGCCGCAGGCCGCGGTGTCGCGCGTGTGCCGCATGGCAAGCGAACTCGGTACGCCGGACAGTGATCGCGTGGCGGCGCTGCGCAGCCTCGTCGGCCAGCATGCGGCGCTGGCGCTCGACGTGCGCACGCAGCCGGCGCCGGCGGAATTCTGGTTGCTCGTACCCGCCATGCCCTCGCTCGCCGCCGCGCAGAAGCGCCTGGGCGAGCTGCGCGCCGCCTTTGCCGAGGCGCAGGCGATCGCCGACGCCGCCAACGGTCCGTTCATCGTCAAGCTCGGCGTCTTTGCCGGCCGGGCGGCAGCCGACGAACGGCTGGCCGCCGTCGATGGGCGCGGGGGCAAGGCGCCGGCCATCGTCGTCGAGCGGCCGGGCAGCGGCGATGTCGCGCTCGCCCGCATCGAGGCGCCGGCTGATGCCAAGGCCGCGTGGGACGCGCTGCAGGGCTGGGCGGCGACGCAATCCGGCATCACCCTCGGCGACTGTCCGGCGCCATGAATCGGCGCGTGCCGGTCATCGGACTCACCGGTGGCATCGGCAGCGGCAAAAGTGCCGCCGCCGATGCGTTCGGCGCGCTCGGTGCGGCCATCGTCGATACCGATGCCATCGCCCATACATTGACCGCGCCGGGCGGCGCGGCGATGCCGGCACTCGCCGCCGCCTTCGGCCCGGCGGTGGTGCGTGCCGACGGCGGGCTGGATCGCGCCGCGATGCGCGCGCGGGCATTCGCCGACGCGACGGCCCGGGCGCGGCTCGAAGGCATCCTGCATCCGCTGATCCGTGCGGAATCCGCAGCGCAGGTGGCCGCCGCGCGTTCCCGGCCCGACGTGCCCTACGTGGTACTGGTGGTGCCGCTGCTGGTCGAGAGCGGCAACTGGCGGGATCGCGTCGATGTCGTCGCGGTGGTCGATTGCGCGCCGCAAACGCAAGTGGAGCGCGTGATGGCGCGCAGCGGCCTGGCCGCCGACGAGGTCGCGCGCATCATGGCGGCGCAGGCCACGCGCGCGGCGCGGCAGGCAGCGGCGGACGTGGTGATCGACAACGACGGCACGCGCGAGGCGCTGGTCGCGCAGGCGGCAGTGCTGGATGCGCGCTGGCGCGAGATGCAAGCGAATGGGGCCGAAATCCCCACGCGAAGTTGAGGTTTTGTCGCTATTGGGCGACAATCCCATAAATTCGACCTCTGCCCCGGCGTGATCACTTACGAATTCCCGCTCAATGAACGCGTGCGCACGCTGCTGCGCCTTGAAGACCTCTTCGACAAGGTCGCGCGTTATGCGGGCAGCATGGAGGCCGTGGATCACCACACGGCGCTGGTCACGCTGTTCGAGATTCTCGAGGTCGCCAGCCGCGCCGATCTGAAGTTCGATCTGGTGCAGGAGCTTGAACGGCAGCGGCAGATCCTGCTGTCCTTCCGCAACAACCCGGACATCTCCGAACAGGCGCTCGACGGCGCGCTGGCCGAGATCGAGCAGGCCTCGGCGGCGCTGCTGGCCATGCAGGGCAAGATCGGCCACTACCTGCGCGAAAACGAATGGCTGATGGGCATCAAGAACCGCGCCGCGATTCCCGGTGGCGTGTGCGAATTCGACCTGCCCGGCTACCACTACTGGTTGCACCGCAGCCCCGACATCCGCCAGCGCGACCTGTCGGTGTGGATCGACCCGCTGCTGCCGATCCGCGATGGCGTCGCCATCGTGCTGCGGCTGCTGCGTTCGTCGGGCCGGCCGGAGAAGTTCGTCGCCGCCCGCGGCGCCTTCCAGCTCATGCTCGGCGGCCGCACGGCGCAGCTCATCCGCATGCGCCTGCAGGACCACGACGCCTTCATTCCGGAGATCTCCGCCGGCAAGTTCGCCATCAACGTGCGCTTCCTCGGGCCCGACATGGAGCAGCGGCCGCGGCCGGTCGAAACGGATGCGGCGTTCGAAATGACGCTGTGCAACCTGTAGTCCGCACGGTCGCCTGCCCGCGCTGCGGCGCGCCGGTGCGCTGGGAGGCGGCGAGCCGTTTCCGGCCGTTTTGCAGCGCGCGCTGCAAGGAAGCCGACATCGGTGCCTGGGCCAGCGAGCGCTATCGCATCGGCGGCACCGACGACAACACCGAGCAGGACGTCAGCGACCCGGCATCCGGTCCGCAATAGCCGCGTGCGCCGCCAGCAGGCGGTCGAAGAAAGCGCCGGTCAGGCGGTTGGGCGCCGGCCAGCGGCGCACGGCGCCATGCCAATCGCAGATATAGCTGAAGGCGCCGACATCGATGGCGTGCAGGCGGCCGTCGACGACGAAGCGCGCTGCGTAGTGATCGGGCAGGAAGCCGACGTAGCGGCCCGAGGCGATCAGCGCCAGCGTGCCTTCCTGGTCGCTGGCCGTGGCCTGCGGCGCGATGCCGAGCCGCCACCAGGTTTCCATGTTCTGCGAGTGGTACGACAGGCCGACGAAGGCGGCGCGACGCAGGTCGGCATCGGCTGGCGTTTGTGCCGCGAACGGGTGATCGGCGGCGCAGTAAAGACGCATCCGTTCGCTGAACAGCGGCAGCGAACGCACGGCGTCGGAAGCCCGGTGAAACGGGTGGATGGCGACGTGGTAGCGGCCGTCGATGAGCCCCTGCTCGATGTCGGCGCCGCCGGCCACTTCGACGTGCAGGCGCACGGCCGGCGCAAAATTGCCGAATGCCGCTAGCGCCTGCGGAAGGCGACACTGCGGGTTGGAGATGAACTTGTCGAACACCGCAATGTGCAGATCACCACGCAATTCGGTATGAAGTTCGGCGATCTGGTTGCGAAAAGCGTCTATCTGTCCAATCAACTGGCGGGCCGCGACGTCCACGACGCGGCCTTCGGCGGTGAGCGCAAAGCCGCCGCGCCCGCGCTCGCACAGCCGCACGCCCAATCGGCCTTCGAGGTCCTTGAGGTGGCGGCTGATGACCGAGCGGCTGATGTTCAAGGCCAGTTCGGCGGCGGTCAGGCCGTTGGCGTCCACGATCGCCATGAATACGCGCAGCAGCCGCAGGTCGGCTTCGGTGACGCGGGCCAGCAGCGCGCGATGGGTATTCACGGGGCGTTAGGGAATCAATAGTTGCATTAAGCTGAAACCATACTTGCACAAAATGTGGTTTTTTGCACGTAAGACGATTCCTACAATCGAACGCTTCGCCATCCGTTCCCGAAAGCCCATGCGCAACCTTGATCCCTACTGGATGCCCTTCACGGCCAATCGCGCGTTCAAGAAGGCGCCGCGCATGCTGGTCGCGGCCAAGGGCCACTATTACACCGACGACAGCGGCCGCCAGTTGCTCGACGGCTTTTCGGGGCTGTGGACGTCGGGCCTGGGACATTGCCATCCGCGCATCGTCGAGGCGGTACAGCAACAGGTGGCGACGCTGGATTATTCGATGGCCTTCCAGATGGGCCACGACAAGGCTTTCGAGCTGGCCGAAAAAGTGGTGGCGATGGCGCCGGCCGGCTTCACCCGCGTGTTCTTCACCAACTCGGGGTCCGAGTCGGCCGACACGGCGCTGAAGCTGGCGCTGGCCTACCACCGCGCGCGGGGCGAAGGCACGCGCACGCGCCTCATCGGCCGTGAGAAGGGCTACCACGGGGTCAATTTCGGCGGCATGTCGGTGGGCGGCATGCTCGCCAACCGCAAGGTCTTCTCGGCGGCGATGCTGCCCGGCGTCGACCACATCCGCCATACGCACAGCCTGCCCGACATGGCGTTCTCGAAGGGCCAGCCGGCGTGGGGCGCGCATTTTGCCGACGACCTCGAGCGGCTGGTGACGCTGCATGACGCCAGCAACATCGCGGCGCTGATCGTCGAGCCGGCGCAGGGTTCGGCCGGCATCATCGTGCCGCCGCTGGGCTACCTGCAACGCCTGCGCGAGATCTGCGACAGGCACGGCATCGTGCTGATCTTCGACGAAGTGATCACCGCCTTCGGCCGCCTCGGTGCGCCGTTCGGCGCCGACCGTTTCGGCGTCGTGCCGGACATCATCACCTGCGCGAAGGGCCTCACCAACGGCGTCATCCCCATGGGCGCCGTGATCGTGCGCGAGCACATCCACGAGGCGCTGATGAACGGCCCGGAGAACCTCATCGAGCTGTTCCACGGCTATACCTACTCCGGGCATCCGGTGGCCGCCGCCGCGGGCCTGGCGACACTGGGCGCGTATGCCGAGGAAAACACCTTTGCGCAGGTGCGCGCCATCGAGCCGGTGTTCGAATCGCTGCTGCACAGCCTGCGCGGCGAGCCGCATGTGATCGATGTGCGCAACATCGGCCTGATGGGCGGTGTCGAGCTGGCGTCGCGCGCCGGGACCGTCGGCGCCCGCGGCTTCGAGGTGTTCCTCGGCGCCTTCGGCGACGGCGTGGTGATCCGCAATGCCGGCGACATTCTGCAGTTCTCGCCGTTCTTCAATTCCACCACCGACGAGCTCGAACGCATCGTCGACACCGTGCGCAAGCAATTGCGCGCATTGACCTGAAATCACGCCATGATCGCTTCCGCCAACTCCCTCCCCACCCTGGGCCACTGGATCGCCGGCGCGCCGGTCGCCGACGGCGCGCGCACTGCGCCGGTGTACAACCCGGCCACCGGCGCTGCGACATGCCAAGTCTCGCTGGCGCCGAAAGCCGTCGTCGAGCAGGCCATCGCCGCTGCCGCCGCCGCCTTCCCGGCCTGGCGTGCAACGCCGCCGCTCAAGCGCGCACGCGTGCTGTTCCAGTTCAAGGCACTGCTCGAAGCGAACAGCGAGCGCATCGTCCGTACCATCGTCGCCGAGCATGGCAAGGTATGGGACGACGCGCTGGGCGAGCTGCAACGCGGCATCGAGGTGGTCGAGTACGCCTGCGGCGCGCCCGACCTGCTCAAGGGCGAGCACAGCCGCGAGGTCGGCCCGGAGATCGATTCGTGGTCGGAGATGCGCCCCTTGGGCGTGTGCGTCGGCGTCACGCCGTTCAACTTCCCGGCGATGGTGCCGATGTGGATGTTCCCCATCGCCATTGCCTGCGGCAACACCTTCGTGCTCAAGCCTAGCGAGCGCGATCCGGGCTGCGGCCTGATCCTCGCCGAACTGCTCAAGGCCGCCGGCCTGCCCGACGGCGTGTTCAACGTCGTCAATGGCGACAAGGAGGCCGTCGACGTGCTGCTCACCGACGCGCGCGTCGCGGCCGTCAGCTTTGTCGGCTCGACGCCGATCGCCGAATACGTGTATCGCACCGGCACCGCGCACGGCAAGCGCGTGCAGGCGCTGGGCGGCGCCAAGAACCACGCGGTGGTGATGCCGGATGCCGACCTCGACAGCGCGGCCAATGCGCTGATGGGCGCGGCCTACGGCTCCTGCGGCGAACGTTGCATGGCCGTGCCGGTGGCGGTGGCCGTCGGCGCCGCGACGGCCGACGCGCTGGTTGCGCGGCTGGCGCCGAAGGTGGCGGCGCTGAAGGTCGGCAACGGCATGGATCGCACGCGCGAAATGGGTCCGCTGGTCACCGGCGCGCATCGCGACAAGGTCAGGGGCTACATCGACAGCGCCGAAGCGGACGGCGCCACGGTGGTGATCGACGGCCGCGGCATCGTCGTCGATGGGCATCCCGACGGCTTCTATCTGGGCGGCACGCTGCTCGACCATGTGCGCGCCGACATGGTGTCGTACCGCGAAGAGATCTTCGGCCCGGTGCTGCAGGTCGTGCGCGTGGCCACGCTCGATGCGGCCATCGCGCTGATCGAGGCGCACGAATACGGCAACGGCACCTGCATCTTCACGCGCGACGGCGGTACCGCGCGCGCCTTCGCCGATGCCGTCAGCATCGGCATGGTCGGCATCAACGTGCCGCTGCCGGTGCCGGTGGCCTACCACTCGTTCGGCGGCTGGAAGCGTTCGCTGTTCGGCGACCTGTCGATCTACGGCCCGGACGGCGTGCGCTTCTACACCCGGCGCAAGACGCTGACGCAACGCTGGCCGAGCGCGCCGCAGGAGGCGCAGTTCGCCTTCCCGTCGACCTGATTTAACACAAGGTCCGCCAATCCGCGTTACAGTCGGCATCGCAAACTACAGTCGTGGCGGGACGGCGCCAACGATGACTCCCGAACCGAACGCGCACGAATTCGCCTTCCTCACCGCCAGCCATTTCCTCAAGGCGCCGGCGCGCGCCGCGCTGCCGGCAGCGCCCTACTGCATCGCCGGCATCGCCTGGGACGGCTGCGTCAGCAACCGCCCCGGCGCGCGCTTCGGGCCGGCGGCGATTCGCCGCGCCAGCCACATGCTGTGCGACGGCATCCACCCGTGGTTCGATGTCTCGCCCGCGGGTGCGCTGGCCGATGCCGGCGACATGCCGCTGCCCAACACCGCGCTCGAGGCCATGCGCGCGGCGCTGCTGCCGCACGCCTGCGCGCTGATCGCCGCCCACCACATGGTCTGGCTCGGTGGTGACCACTCGGTGACGCTGCCGCTGCTGCGCGCCTATCGCGCACACCTGGGCCGGCCGCTGGCGCTGATCCACTTCGATGCCCACTGCGACACCTGGCAGGACCATTTCGGCGAGCCGTCCGGCCACGGCACATGGACCTACGAAGCCCTCCAGGAGGGCCTCGTCATCCCCGCCTGCACGGTGCAGATCGGCATCCGCTCGGCGGGCGAGCGCGCGGCACGCGAATACGTCAATGACGTCGGCGGGCGGGTATTCACCGCGCGCGAATTGCGCGGCGCCGAGAGCCCGGCCCAACTGGCCTTCGTCGTCGACGAGATTCGTCGTCGCCTGGCGGCGGCCGGCCAGCCGCCGGTCTATCTGAGCTTCGACATCGACGCCCTCGATCCGGCGTTCGCGCCCGGTACCGGCACGCCCGAGCCGGGCGGGCTGAGCACGGCGCAGGCGCTGACGCTGCTCGAGGAACTGGCCGACCTGCCCTTCGTCGGCATGGATTGCGTCGAAGTCGCGCCGGCCTACGACCACGCCGAGCTCACCAGTGCCGCCGCGGCGACGCTGGTCTGGACCTACCTGTGCGGGCGCATCGCCAACGGAGCCTCCCATGCACGCCGAACCTGACAACGGCCACCTCGTCACCGGGCTGGCCAACGAAGACGCGCTGACGCGGCGCTCGTATTACCGCGCCACGGCGCCGGAGCCCGACGCACAGCCCGCGCTCGCCGGCAGCGTCAGCGCCGACGTCTGCGTCGTCGGCGGCGGCCTCGCCGGATTGTCGGCGGCGCTGGAACTGGCCAATCGCGGCTACTCGGTCGTCCTGCTCGAAGCGCAACGCATCGGCTGGGGCGCCTCGGGACGCAATGGCGGCCAGTTCATCGTCGGCCACGCCAACGAATCGCCCTTCGTCGATCAGCTCGGCAACGCGCATGCCCGCGCGGCCTGGGACATCTCGGTCGAGGGCATCAACCTGCTGCGCTCGCGCGTCGAGCATTACGGCATCGATTGCGATTTCGTTCCCGGCTGGATGTATCTGGCCACCGGATCGCGCAAGGCGCGCGCGCTGCGCGAGGATTTCGATTTCGTCCGCGACGCGTTCGATTACGCGCACTGGTCGTGGATCGCGCCGGAGGACATGGCGCAGTGGATCGCCAGCCCGCGTTATTGCGCCGGCATCTACGATTCGCTGTCCGGCCACCTGCATCCGCTCAAATACACGCGGGGCCTTGCGCGCGCGGCGCTGGCTGCCGGCGTGCGCATCTGCGAGCAATCGCGCGTCACCGCGCTCACGCAGGGCGCCGCACCCGTCGTCAAGACCGCCAACGGTGAAGTGCGCGCGAAGTTCGTCGTGCTCGCCGGCAACTGCTATCTGGGCGAGTTGGCGCCGCAACTGGCCGCGCGCATCATGCCGGTGGGCACCTACGTCGTCGCCACGCAGCCGCTCGAGCCGGCGCTGGCCGCCAGCCTGATCCCGAGCCGCGCGGCGGTGTGCGACAACAACTTCATCCTCGACTACTTCCGCGTCACCAACGACCACCGCGTGCTCTTCGGCGGCCGCGTGAGCTACAGCACGATGACGCCGCTGAACCTCGATGCCTCGATGCTGGCGCGCATCCATGCGGCGTTTCCGCAGCTCGCCGGCAAGCTGCAGGCCGAATTCTCGTGGGGCGGATTTGTGGACATCACCATGAACCGCGCGCCGGATTTCGGGCGCCTCGCCGACAACATCTACTACCTGCAGGGCTTCTCCGGCCACGGTCTGGCGCTCACTGGCATCGCCGGCAAAATCGCCGCCGAAGCCATCGCCGGCCAGGCCGAACGCTTCGACGTGTACAGCCGCCTGCGGCACGTGCCGTTCCCCGGCGGCAAGTGGCTGCGCACGCCGGCGTTGGTGTTGGGCATGGCTTGGTATCGGCTGCGCGACTTGCTGTAGCGACCGGCTGCGCGCCGCGTCTGCGGCGTTGCCCGGTACTCGCTGCGTCGCCGTGCAAGGAGCACTGTCTCCTTGCTGCGTGCCGGGCGCCTTGCATCCATCGGCGCTCGCAAGGTCGCCGCCGAACCGCTCGCGACGATTTACCCACGGCCGCTGCGCCGGCCATCCGACGTTCGGGGCGCTGCGGCGCCACTCGGCTATCGCCGTGCCGCCACCACTGTAGTTTCACCTTGCGAGTCGCGCGTTCATCCGCTTGCCATATGCGCCCGCGCGGCGTCTAATCCAAACGACATGCAGACGGGCGGCGTTTGGCGGGTTGTCGGAGCCGGCCCCCGTGGCGAATTTCGAATAGGTGATGAGGCAACGATGTCAGATTGGACGACGCAATTGCAATTTTCGTTAGGTCCTACTATTTCCGGCCAATGGATTGATGATGCTCGCCTTTTGATGACCGCTCGCTTCGTACGCGTCGCTCAGACGGATAGTCTTCCGTCTTGTAGGTTGGCTACTTCACGTTATGCCCAATTCCGAGAGCCATTCGACTATGACTGAAAAACGCAAGTTGACCCTTCCGCGCATCAACGGCGCAACGGAATCCATAGAGACGACACAGAGCTTGCTATTCATCGGCGCGAATGGCTCTGGCAAAACTCGCCTCGGCACATGGATTGAAATCACTTCTCCTCAGCGCCAGTCGGTTCATCGAATTTCAGCCCAGAAATCGTTGTCGATGCCAGATTCGACGACGCCGGTTTCAATTGAGCTAGCGGAAAATAATCTCCTATTTGGTAACCCTAGCTGGAATCATCAGCACAAAATGAACAAGTGGGGCCAAAAGCCAGCCACTACGCTTCTTAGTGATTATGAGAAGCTGATGGCCTATTTGTTTTCGGATGAAACTGAAGCAAATGCCAAATACAAGATTGCAGTTAGAGCCTGCACGGCGCGTGTTGAGCCACCAGTAACAAAGATCGACCTCGTCAAGGAAGTGTGGGAAAAGATACTTCCCCATCGTGAACTCGTAATAGGTGGCTTAAGGGTTCAGACACGCGTCAAGGACCAAGCCGAGAAAATCTACAATTCGTCGGAAATGAGCGACGGTGAGCGAGTCATCTTCTATTTGATTGGCCAATGTCTGGCTGCTCCAAAAAACGGAATCATTGTTATCGACGAACCGGAATTGCATCTTCATAAGTCCGTGCAAGCACCGCTTTGGGCTGAAATTGAAAAACTAAGAAGCGATTGCCTGTTCGTATATCTGACGCACGATGTTGATTTCGCTGCAGCCCAAAATGGGGCAACACGAATTTGGCTGAAGTCTTTTGATGGCACAACGTGGGATTGGGAGCCTATCAATCCTGATGATCGTCTTCCCGACGATCTTCTGCTCGAAGTCTTGGGAAGCAGAAAACCAGTCGTATTCGTTGAAGGAGATAACGGAAGCTACGATGTCTCCTTGTATCGTGAAATTCTCCCAAACTTTCTTGTTGTTCCAAGAGGAAGTTGTTCACAAGTCATCCTCTCGGTTAAAGCGCTTAAGGCCAACGCGCAGCTACATCACCTCAGTGTATTTGGCATTGTGGATCGCGATAGAAGGGTTCCTCAAGAAATCGCCGCTCTAGAGGCAGACTCAATCTTTGTCCTCACGGTCGCAGAAGTTGAAAATCTCTTCTGCACAGAGGAGGTAATAAAGATCGCCAGCAAGAGACTTGCGCGCGATCCGGTCGCTGACTTTCAGAAGGTCTCCGATGAGATATTCAAGCGACTTCAACAGGAGCTAGATACACAGATTTCTCTGCGCGTCGCAAGTGAAATCAAGTTTCAACTCGGTATGTTTGATCAAAATACCAAAGGAGAAGGCGCGCTATCTGCTGCGCTAACTGCCATTGCGCAGGGCATTGACGTGAAGCAGCTCTATTCGACATTCGCGGACAGCTTTTCGCAGATCATTGCCAGTGGCAACTATGAAATGTTGCTGAGCACATACAACCGCAAATCGCTAGCGAATCAGGCTAGCGGGGCTCTGGGTTTGAAGAACGGCGAACTGCCTGAATTGATCCTCAGATTAGCCAGGGGCGACTGCCGCGACGAAATCCGTTCAGCATTGAAGAAGTACTTTGGAAACTTTGGTGCTCATGTGGCATAACCCTGCGGTCCACCGGACGCTGCGCGATAGAGCCGCGCAGCGCCGGTGACCTCCACGTTAGCCGGCTCATGTATCCCTGCCCCTCTTGCCAGAAGCGCAGCATTTCCTTTCTTCGGAAATGGTGGAGCCATCCAATCTTTCCTGCCAGTTGTTCAAACTGCGGAAGGTTGTGTTTTGTTCCACCAAGAGCACGCAGCAGCATTCGCCAGACAATCGCCGCATCGCGCCGCTAGCTTCACCACCACGCATCAAAGCGCGGGCGGGTTGCTCCGCGCAGCGAAGTAGAGAAGGAGCCGCCGGAGGCGGCGGGTGACATGAGCAGCGCGGAGCCCCCGCCAATGCGCGCCGCGACGACACCCGCACGGCGCGACGCAGTGCGTCGCGAATTCCATCGAGTGATCGTACCTCGGCGCAACGAACGGCAGTGGTTCTTCCGGACTCGGCCCTGCATGGCCTCGTCCCGGCGCACGGCGCGACGCAGTGCGTCGCGAATTCCCGTGCGCCGTCAGTAACGCGCGAGAAAGGGTGTCAGCGCGGCGAGCACGGCCTGTGGCGCTTCGACCTGCGGATAGTGGCCGATGCCGGGCAGCTCGACGATGTCCTGTTGCGGCACCAGCTCGCGGTAGCGCGCGACCATGTGCGCGCCGGAAACCGGATCGGCGCTGCCGTTGATGAGCAGCAAGGGCACGCGCGTCGTTTGCAGCGCGCCGACCCAGCGGCTGCGCCGGGCGCGGCGCTCGATCATGTAGCGCTGCAGGCGGTGCAGGACGCGGCGGCCGCCGTCATGGTCGACCAGATGCCAGAAGTCGTCGATCGCCTGTTCGTCCGGTTGCGTTGCGGCGCCGAAGATGGCGGCGAACGAGCGGCCGAAGGCGCGCCGGCTGGTCAGGCGCGCGATGAGCGGCCCGAGCGGACCGAGCAGCAGTTTCTGGATCGGCCGCGCGTGGTGGGTCTCGGGGAACAGGCCGCCATTGAGCAGCGCCAGGCAGCGCAGCCGCAGCGGCCCGCCGGCGTCGTGGCGGGCGAGCAGCTCTTGCGCCACGGTGTCGCCGTAGTCGTGCGCGACGAGCCGCACGTCCGTCATGCCGACGTGCGCAGCGATCGCCTCGATGAGGTCGGCCTGCTCCGCCACGGTGTAGTCGTGGGCGCGCGGCTTGGCCGAGAAGCCGAGGCCGAGCAGGTCGGGTGCCAGCACGCGGTAGTGCGCGGTCAGCGCCGGCCAGAGGGCGTGCCAATCCCACGACGCCGTGGGAAAGCCGTGGATCAGCACGAGCGGCGGCGCGTTTGGCGGCCCATCCAGACGATAGAAGATCGGCTGGCCACGCACGCTCAGCGTTTCGCCGGCGGCACGCCAGCGCAGCAGTTCGGGGGAGGCGTTCATGCGCCGATTATCGGTCTGCGCACGGTGAACCGCCGTGTCACCACCACTGGAGTTTCAGACGGACGCGCGGGCGGGGCGCGGCGGCTTCGCCATCACCCGGCGTAGTCGGCGAATTCTTCCGGCAGCAGGCAGTTTTCGAGGCTGCGCTGCGAAAACAGGAAGCGGCCGTCGCAGACGAAACCCAGTTCGTGCCAGTCGATGTCGTTGAGCAGCGCGGTGAGTTGCGTGAGCTGGGCATCGGTGAGGTCGGCGCGGCGCGGGAACAGCGCCAACACCGAGCCGTCGTAACGCGTGCAGGCGTGGCGGAAGAATGGCCGCGCGTGCCGCGTCTTGCCATTCACATAGATGCGCGGCGCGGCGGAGATGAAATCGCGGCGACCCCAATGCCACCAGTTGCCTTCGTGGAAGCGCGTCACGCGGCGGGCGAGCAGGCGTTCCTTGTGGGCTTCGAGGTGCGCGATGGGAGTGTCTTCGTCGCGCCAGATCATGCGGCGGGTGGCGCCGCTGCGGGCGGTCGTCGAGCAGACGAAATCGACGTTGCCCAGCGCTTCGTCGGTGAAGATGTCGTCGGCACCGGAGACGGCGCCGACGCGCACGGCGAACACGTCGCGCAGCGGCACGCTGTAGATGCCGCGGGTGAACAACAGCTGCCCTTCGGCAAGCGTCATGCGGCGACCGTCGTCGAGGCGATGGTCGAGGCGACCGCGTTCGAAGCGCCAGATGGCGCAGTTGGGCGTGGCGCCGTCGAAGATGCGCGCATCGCCCAGATCCTCGAAATGCGTGAAACTGCCCTGGTCCGCAAGCCAGGTGTTGAGCCGCCCGGCGCCTGTGGCCTTGAGGAAATCGCGCGGCGTGATGAGGATCAGCTCGCCGCCGGGATGAAGCAGCCGCACGCAGCGTTCGATGAAGTGCAGGTAGAGGTTGGCGTGGCCGTCGAGCAGCGGCGAATACAAATGCGCGCGCGTGCCCGGCGCGATGTCGCGCGCCTTCACGTAGGGCGGGTTGCCGATGATGGTGTCGAAGCGCTCGCCTTCCGGATAGGCGAAGAAATCGATGTTCAGCGAACCGGGCGGACAATGCGCGGCGTCGATCTCGATGGCGACGCAACCCGGAATGGCGCCGGCGAAGGCGCCGTTGCCGGCGGCCGGATCGAGCGTGCGGCCGTGGCGCTGGCGCAGTGCGAGCATGCGCGCGACGATGTCCGGCGGCGTGAAGACCTGGCCGTAGCGCGTGATGTCGCGAGGCGTTGCGGACATGAAACTACAGTGATGGCGGCACGGCGCCCGGTTTGCGCTCAGCGCGACACAAGCGCGAAATGCACCACCGGCGAGCCTTCGCGCTCGGGGTGGCCGAGGCTGATGCGCCCGCGCCCGTGCAATGTGGTCTCTTCGCGGCGCAGGACGAATTCGGTTTCGCCTTCGATGCACACCCAGGTGCCGTTGGTGCTGATGTCGGCGAGCACGAAGCGGTCGCCGCGGCGGTCGATGCGTGCGTGCTGGCGCGAGGCCATCGGATCGCCGACGGCGAGATCGCATTTGGGGTCGCGGCCGATGGTGCAGGCAGGCCGCTCGGCGTCGACCGGACACAACGCCTCGCCGCAGCGCAGGATCAGTTCGTGGCGCGGCGGCTGGGGCGCCGGCGCAACGGCTTCGGCGGCTTCGGCGACGGGCTCGGGCTTGGCATGGACGAGCGTGAGCGTGCCTTCGTCGCGCCAGATGACTTCGCCGATGGCGACGGGTTCGTCCTTGCCCTTGACGCTGACCGGCGGCATTTCGCGCGTGCCTTCGCGCGCCAGCGCCGACAGTTGCTCGAGCGCCTCGCGCGTGGCGATGATCTGGCCGGGGCGGGCGACGTCGGCCATGCGCGAAGCGAGGTTCACGGCATCGCCGAAGATGTCGCCATCGCCCTCGATCACCGGCCCCCAGTGGAAGCCGACGCGAATGGCCAGCCGGTTGCCGCCGATCGGCGGCAGGTCGTGGACGCGCTGCTGCATTTCGCCGGCGGCGGCCAGGCCCGCATCGGCGGCAGGAAAGTCGGCGAGCAGGCCGTCGCCCGTATGCTTGAGGACGCGACCGCCGACGCCTTCGACGGCCAGCGTGACGCGCTTCAACACACGCTCGACGGCGCGCTTGGCTTCGGCGTCGCCGAGCTTGTCGTACAGCGCGGTGCTGCCGGCGACATCGGCAAAGAGGATGCAGCGTTCGGTCATGTCGCGCCCACCCTCCGGCCCCCGGCCCGCGGGCGGGGGTGACAGCGGTTCGCCGCTGGGCGGTTCCGGGGCGTTGTCTGGGCCCGCCTCGGGGCGGCCCGTCGCCGGGCGCTCACGGTACTCACCGGCCTACCAGCGCTTGATGACCCACTGCGGCACGCGCAGGCCGCTGTCGGTGGCATCGAGCCGGCGCCAGCTGCCGTCGCCGCGGTCGTCGATGAGGTAGTACGGCGCGCCGTGCGGCGGCGTCACCTTCTGCATGTAGAGCTTGCCGTTGACGCGGTATTCCTCGACCTTGTCCTCGCCGCGGCGGGTGATGGTGATCTCGGGCGCGGCAGGGTCGTCGCTCATGCCGGCGGGCGGCGACGGCGGCTCGGGTACAGGCTGCAGGTCGGACGGGCGCGTTTGCGCCGCGGCAGTGAAACTGGCAGCCGCGAGGGCCGCGAACAAAAGGGAGCGCATGGTGTGCACCGCAGGGAGGTTGAGCGGAGTTTACAGGTTCAGCAGCAGCTCGTGCTCATCGAGCAGGGGTGCGAATCCGCGTGTCTGGTAGTGCGCGAAGATGGCATCGACCACCGCCTGCGGCTCGTCGACGACCTGGATCAGGTGAACGTCGCCGGCATCGATCATGCCTTCGGTGACGAGGCAGTCGCGGAACCACTCGACCAGGCCGTTCCAGAAGGCGCTGCCGACGAGGATCAGCGGCATGCGCGGGCTCTTCTTCGTCTGGATCAGCGTCAGTGCTTCGAGCAGTTCGTCGAGCGTGCCGAAGCCGCCGGGCATCACCACATACGCCGCCGCCATGCGCACGAACATGTATTTGCGCGCAAAGAAATGGCGGAAGGTCTGCGAGATGTCCTGGTAGTGATTGCTCTTCTGTTCGTGCGGCAACTGGATGTTGAGGCCCACCGACAATCCCTTGCCGGCAAAGGCGCCCTTGTTCGCGGCTTCCATGATGCCGGGGCCGCCGCCGGAGATCACCGAGAAGCCGGCATCGGAGAGCAGCCGCGCGATGTGCTCGGCCATCTCGTAATAGCGTGAACCGGGTGGCGTGCGGGCACTGCCGAACATCGAAACGGCGGGCCGAATCTCGGCCAGGCGCTCGGTCGCCTCGACGAACTCTGCCATAATCCCGAACACCCGCCAGGCCTCGCGGGCGCTGTTGGCGCCGTTCTTCATGCCGCCCGAATGTACGGGCGACGGCCCGTCGGGATGGCTCTCCGGCAGTTTTTCGTTCACGCTCATCGCGGTTCCGCTCCCGCCCACGACGCCCCTCGCGTCCATCGCCCATGCCGACCCTGCTGCTCGTCGATGGTTCGTCCTACCTCTACCGCGCGTTCCACGCGTTGCCGGATCTGCGCACGACGAGCGGTCAGCCGACGGGGGCGATTCGTGGCGTGCTCGGCATGCTGCGCACCTTGCTCGCCGACTATACGGCAGATTATCGGGCGGTGGTTTTCGATGCCAAGGGCAAGACATTCCGCGACGACTGGTATCCGGACTACAAGGCAAATCGCCCGCCGATGCCCGACGATCTGGTGGCGCAGATCGCGCCGCTGCATGCCTGCATCGCCGCCGCCGGCTGGCCGCTGCTGTGCGTCGATGGCGTCGAGGCCGACGATGTCATCGGCACGCTGGCGCGGCAGGCCGCCGCCGCCGGCATCGATTGCGTGATCTCCACCGGCGACAAGGATCTGGCCCAGCTCGTCGGCCCGCACGTGACGCTGGTCAACACCATGAACAACGAGACGCTCGATGCCGCCGGCGTCGCCGCCAAGTTCGGCGTGCCGCCCGGCCGCATCGTCGATTACCTGACGCTGGTCGGCGATAGCGTCGACAACGTGCCGGGCGTTTCCGGCGTCGGGCCGAAGACGGCGGCCAAATGGCTGGCGCAGTACGGCTCGCTCGATGGCGTCGTCGAACATGCCGCCGACATCAAGGGCGCGGTGGGCGAGAAGCTGCGCGCGCATCTGGACTTCCTGCCGCTGGGACGCAAACTGGTCACCGTCGCCTGCGATCTGGCCTTGCCGGTGACGGTGCAGGAACTCGTGCCGCGCGACCGCGATGCCGACGCGCTGCGCACGCTCTTTCGCGAGATGGAGTTCCGCGGCTGGCTGCGCGAGCTGGAGAGCGGCCACGCGGGCGGCAAGCAGGACACGCCAGCGGGCGATCCGTCGCGTGGCGGCGATGCCGCCGTGCCACCACCACTGGAGTTTGCCGATCCGCCGCCGACGACGCTCGATCGCTCGCGTTACGAAGCCATCCTCGACGAAGCCGCGCTGGCGGCCTGGCTCGAGCGGCTCGACGCAGCGCCGATGGTCGCCGTGGATACCGAGACGACCTCGCTCGATCCGCTGCAGGCGCAGCTGGTCGGCCTGTCGTTCGCCGTGCGTGAAGGCGCGGGTGGCGATGGCGTGCGGGCCGCCTATCTGCCGCTCGATCACCATTACGCCGGTGCGCCGGCGCAACTGCCCCTGGCCGCGACCTTGGCGCGCCTGAGGCCGTGGCTCGAATCGCCGCTGCGGCCGAAGGTCGGCCAGAACCTCAAATACGACCGCCATGTGCTCGCCAATCACGGCATCGCGCTTGGCGGCGTGGTCGGCGACACGCTGCTGCAAAGCTATGTCGTCGAATCGGACAAGCCCCATGATCTCGGCGCGCTGGCCGCACGGCACTGCGGCCTCGTCGGCACGCTGAGCTATGACGATGTCACCGGCAAGGGCGTCAACCGCATATCGTTCGCGCAGGTCGAGGTGGCGCGGGCGACCGAGTATTCCGGCGAGGACGCCGAATGCACGTTGCGCGTCCATGAGGCGCTGAGCGCGAAGCTCGCGCCCGAGCCGGCGCTCGAGGCGCTGTATCGCGATCTGGAGCTGCCGGTGGCCGAGGTGCTGTTCCGCATCGAGCGCCACGGCGTGCTGATCGACCCGGCGCTGCTCGAGCGCCAGAGCGCCGAGCTGGGCGCCACGCTGATGGCGCTCGAAGCCGAGGTGCACCAACTCGCCGGCCAGCCCTTCAATCTCAATTCGCCCAAGCAGCTGGGCGAAATCCTCTTCGGCCGGCTCGGCCTGCCGGTGGCGAAGAAGACCGCGTCGGGTACGCCGTCGACCGACGAGGAAGTGCTCGCCAAGCTGGCCGAGGACTATCCGCTGCCCAAGAAGCTGCTCGAATACCGTTCGCTGGCCAAGCTCAAGGGCACCTACACCGACAAGCTGCCGGCGATGATCAACGCCCGGACCGGCCGCGTGCACACGAGCTACGGCCAGGCGGTGGCGGTGACCGGCCGCCTGTCGTCGAACGACCCCAATCTGCAGAACATCCCCGTGCGCACGGCCGAGGGTCGGCGCATCCGCTCCGCCTTCATCGCGCCGCCCGGCACCAGGCTGGTCAGCGCCGACTATTCGCAGATCGAGCTGCGCATCATGGCCCACCTGTCGGGCGACGAACGCCTGCTCGCCGCCTTTGCCAGCGGCGAGGACGTGCATCGCGCCACCGCAGGCGAAGTCTTCGGCGTGGCGCCCGAGGCCGTCAGCGGCGAGCAGCGGCGCGCCGCCAAGGCGATCAATTTCGGCCTCATCTACGGCATGAGCGCGTTCGGCCTGGCCAAGCAGATCGGTGTCGACCGCGGCGCCGCGCAGATATACATGGACCGCTATTTCGCCCGTTATCCAGGCGTCGCGCGTTACATGGAGCGCACGCGCGACGCCGCGCGACAGCAAGGCTACGTCGAGACCGTGTTCGGTCGCCGGCTATGGCTGCCGGACATCCGCGCCTCGCATGTCGGCCGTCGGCAAGGCGCCGAGCGTGCGGCGATCAACGCGCCGATGCAGGGCACGGCAGCCGACCTCATCAAGCGCGCGATGCTGGCCGTGCAGCGCTGGCTGGACGCCGAAAAGCTCGACACGAAGCTGATCCTGCAAGTGCATGACGAACTCATCCTCGAGGTGCCGATGCGGGAAATGGATCGCGTTGCCGGCGCGCTGCCCGGACTGATGGGCGGCGTGGCCGAGCTGGCCGTGCCGCTGGTCGTCGATGTCGGCGTCGGCGACAACTGGGACGACGCGCATTGAGGAGTTGACGATGGATCTTTCCGGCAAACATGTCTTGGTGACCGGCGGCGGCGGCGCCCTGGGTCATGCGGTGGCGGACGCGGCGGCCGCGGCAGGCGCACGGGTGACGCGCTTCGATCGCGCCTTTCCGCCGGCGCTGGCCGGGCGCGACGATTGCCGCGTGGTCGATCTGGGCGATGCCGATGCGGTGGCGGCTGCCGTCGCAGCGGCGACGGCAGCACTCGGCCCGATCGATGCGCTGTGCAACATCGCCGGCGGCTTCGACATGGGCGCCGGTGTGGCGGATGCCGACGATGCGCAATGGCAGGCGATGTTCGCGCTCAACGTGGCGACGCTGCGCCTTATGCTCATGGCGGTGGTGCCCGGCATGCGCGCGCGGCTTGCCGGCGCCGTGGTGAACGTCGG
>JBGARB010000079.1:0-13286 GCA_044230495.1 Rhodocyclaceae bacterium | reverse complement strand
ATCGAGCCGCCGAAGCCGACGGCATAGGCGAGGAAGCCCCAGTCGTAGCCGCCCTGCTTGAGCGCCAGCGCGGTGAGCGGGATGTTGTCGAACACCGCCGAGATGAAACCCAGCGACAGCGCCGTCTGCCACGACGCCGCCGGCAGCGATTCGACCGGCATCATCGATGCGCACGTCACGAGCGAGAGCAGGAAGATCGAACCCTTGATGGCGTCGGGCAGCAGGCTCCACTCGGGCTTGCGCAGCGGCACGGCGAGCAGCAGCGCCACCCACACCGCGGCGCCGAGGAAGGGGAAGCCGTCGGCCAGGTGGGCGAACTTGAGGTTGACCGTGACGTTGGTGACGATCGCTGCGACGAGGATGAAGGCGACGATGCCGACGCGTGCCCAGTCGATGGCATGGTGTTGCGTATCGGTGCGCACGATCGCCATGTGCTTGTGCTGCACCAAGGCCGCCGGAATGCCGAAAATCACCAACGCGATGCCGGCCGCCACATACACATGCAGCACGTCGAGCGGCGAAACGCCATCGATCCACATCATCGTCGTCGTCGTGTCACCGACCACCGAACCGGCGCCACCGGCATTGGACGCCGCGACGATCGCCGCCAGGTAGCCGATGTGCACCTTGCGCTTGAAAACGCTGGCGGCCACCGTGCCGCCGATCAGCGCCGCGGCGATGTTGTCGAGAAAGCCCGACAGGACGAAGATGATCACCAGCAGCACGAAGGGACCCATCCAGCCATCCGGCATCAACTTGGGCAACACCTCCGGCACGCCGCTTTCCTCGAAATGCCGCGCCAGCAGCGCAAAGCCGACCAGCAGGCCGAGCAGGTTGAGCAGCAGCATCGATTCGTGGCCCATGTGCGCCGCGAAGCCGGCGATGCCCGCGCCCGTCTTGAAGCCGGTAAACAGGATCTTGTAGCCGGTAATGACCGCCAGGCCCGTCAGCGCAACCTGCAACACGTAGTGGTGGAACAGCGCCACGCAGATCAGCGTCGCCGCGAAGAGAATGAAATCGACCGGGATGCCCAGCAGCAGCGGGGATGTCACGACCGCATCGGCGGCGGCAGCAGGCAGGGCGACGAACAGCGCGAGCGCGCCGATGAGCTTGGACGGCAGATTCGACATGAGCATTCCGCAGTGGGGCAGGGATCAGGCGATTCTAGCAGCGGCATCGACAGCAACCCGGGCAGGCCGGACAGGGGCCTTGCGCTAAACTTGAAAGCTGCATTCCACGAGGTTTCCGACCATGAAGATCCTGCTTGCCGTCGATGGCTCCGAGCGCTCGTTGCGCACCACGCACCACGCCATCAAGACCCTGCGCGGCTGTGCCGGCGGGGAAGTGCATCTGCTCAACGTGCAGCCGCCGGCCGATGCGCCCGAACTGCTCGGCCACCTGCCGCAAGCCGAGGTCGAGGCCATGCAGGAATCGCGTGGCGGCGACGCCATCGGCCCGGCGCGCGCGCTGCTGCTTGACGCCGGCATCGCCTGCACGCCGGAGGTCGCGCTCGGCGAGATCGCCGAGACCATCGTCCGCCGGGCGCGCGAGACCGGCTGCGACGGCATCGTCATGGGCACCAAGGGCCTGGGCTCGCTGACCGCGGCGTTGATGGGGTCGGTCGCCGCCGACGTGCTCGAGATCACCGACATGCCCGTCACCTTCGTCAAGTGAAGGCGGCCACGAAATGAAACAGCTCACCGCGCTGGACAACATGTTCCTCGGCCTGGAACATGGCAACCAGACCATGCACGTCGCCTCGCTGGGCATCTACGATCCCTCGACGGCGCCCGGCGGCAAGGTGCGCTTCAAGCAGATCCTCGCGCACTACGCCGCCAAGCTCGACGCGCTCAAGCTCTACCAGCGCCGGCTGGTCAAGGTGCCGCTGGATCTCGATCTGCCGTACTGGGTCGACCAGGGCGAAATCGACCTCGAGTACCACGTCCGCCACATCGCGCTGCCGCAGCCGGGCGACTGGCGGCAACTGATGATCCAGGTCGCGCGTCTGCATTCGCGTCCGCTCGACCTCACCAAGCCGCTGTGGGAGACCTACGTCATCGAAGGGCTCGACCACGTCGAAGGCCTGCCCAAGGGCTGCTTCGCCATCTACGCCAAGCTGCATCACGCGCTGGTCGATGGCGAGGCTGCCGCCGAGATGATCCGCCTGCAGCACGATCTGGCGCCCGTCGGGCGGCCTGTCGACCAGCTCGTCACGCACATCGCCGACAGCGTGCCGCAGCCCGTCGAATTGCTCTCGCGCGCCGTCACCGCCCGCGCCGGACGCTGGGTCAGCAACGCCAGAACGCTCGGCAGCCTGACGGTCACGGCGGCGCGGATGGCCGGCGAGGCGTTGTCCGGCGCCGATCCGCGCGGCGCGCTGCTCAAGCTGGAGGACGCGCTGGTGGTGCGCAACCCGCCAACGCGCTTCGGCGGCGACATTTCGCCCAACCGCGTCGTCAACGGCCTGCCGCTGCCGCTGGACGGCTTCGCCGAGATTCGCCGCGCCGTGCCCGACACGACGATCAACGATGTCTTCCTCGCCGTGTCCTCGGGCGCCGTGCGCAAGTATCTCGCGCATCACGGCGAGCTGCCCGCCGCGTCGCTGCATGCGTCGGTGCCGGTGTCCACGCACGGCAAGGTCAAGTCCGCCGATGCCGGCAACAGCGTCTCGGGGACGATGGTCGAACTGGCCACCCATATCGAGGCACCGGTCGAACGGCTGCGCGCCGTGCATGCCGGCATGGAGCGCAGCAAACAGGCGCTCGCCGCGCTCGGCCAGGACCTGATGCGCAAGCTCTCGCAACTCATTCCGCTGGCGCCGATCAATCTCGTCCAGCGCCACATCCTTGCGCCGCGCGCCTCGATCATCGTCTCGAACGTGCGCGGGCCGAGCGTGCCGCTGTATTTCGCCGGCGCGCGGCTGGTGCGCTTCATGCCCGTCTCGATCGCCAGCAACGGCATGGGCCTGAACATCACCGGCTTCAGCTACGACAACCAGCTCTGGGTCTGCGTGGTGTCCTGCCGCAAGATGATGCCGGACCCGGATTTCTTCGCGCAGTGCCTGCAGGAGAGCTTTGCCGAACTGCACGCCGCGGCGACAACGGACGCCGTGCCGAAGGCGACAAAGGACGCTGCGCCAAAGGCCGCGCCAAAGACGGCAACGAAGGCGGCGAAAGGCGCGGCGAAAGGCCCGGCAAAGGGCGCTGCGAAGCGGCGCGCGCCGCGAAGCGCCGTCCCGCCACCACTGTAGTTTCGCGGCGGCCCGCAGCAGGGCTTGGGCGAAGCCTCAGCGCAGGGCCGGGAACACCTCGGTCCAGTCGCGCTTCATGTCGATCAGCAGCCAGCCGCGCTGCGCCGCTTCGGTCAGCCCCTTGTCCAGGCGCCCGATGTGCGACTCGCGGTCATAGGCCGTCTCGCGTTGCGCGTCGGTGTGGTGCACCAGCGCCGCCAGCCGCGGCCCGTCGCCCTCGCTGGTCCAGCGCAGCATCGGCGCATCGCCGTCGGAATTGCCGACGGCAAGGATCGGCCGCCGACCGATCAGCGCGGCGATCGACAGCACCTTGGCCTTGCCGTCGTTGAGCACATCCAGGCGCGTCGTGCGCACCGGCTGCAGGCGGCCATCTGCTTCTTCGAGTGCCCACCCCAGGCGCGAGCCGATGACCTGTTCCGGTGGCACGCCATATTCGCGTTCGGCAAAGGCGCGCACGAATTCCGTATCCCCGCCCGTGACGATGAAGGTCTTGAAGCCATGCGTGCGCAGCCAGCCGAGCAGCTCGCGCATCGGCTGGTAGGTCAGCGAGACGAAGGGTCGCTGCCATAGCGGATGCCGCGCCTGCGCCAGCCAGGCCTTTGCCGCGGCCATGAAATCGGCATGCGCGCCGGCGTGCGTGGCCATGACGATGTCGACCAGGCCCTTTTCGCCTGCGGCGGCGATGGCCGCCGCATCGTTGTCGATGACCGCCTTGAACAACGGATTGGCCTGCCATTCCGGGTGAGCCGGGGCCATGGCGCGCAGGCGATCGAAGGCGAACAGCACCTGAAAATACATCGGCTGCTCGGCCCACAGCGTACCGTCGTTGTCGAACACGGCGATGCGTTCCGGCGCCGGAACGAACTTCCTGCCGGCCGGGTCGGTGACCTCGGCGACGAACGCGATCAACGCCTGCCGCGTCGGTCCGTCGAGCCACGAGGGCAGCACATCGGCGGCATGCGCGGCCGCAACTGAAAACCACAGCAGCGCCGCAGCGCCGATTCGTTGCCAGTTCATCTTCGTCCTCCGTGGCGCCGTCCCGCCACCATTGTCGTTTGGCGCGATTATCGCCAGATATCCACGGTCTGCCCCGCCTCGCGCAGCGCCTCGGCCTTGGCCGCCAGATAGCGCTGGAAGCTCGGCTCGCGGCGATGCGCGCCGCTGGTCACGTACTCGACGATACCGCGCAGGTGGAAGGACTTGAACTCGGATTCGGCGCGGATCGCCTCGCGGCCGTCGGCATCGAACACCACCACGCTGGGCGCATAGCGGATGTCCAGCGCGCGCGCCCAATCCTTCGCCGTGGTGCGCGCACCCTGCGGCGTCACCAGCGCTTCGCTGCCCCACATGTCGAGCTGCACGACATGCGCGCCGGCCAGCGCCGCGCGCACCTCGGCGTCGGCCAGCGCACCGCGATGCAGCGTCTCGCAGTCGGGGCAATCCTTCTGCTCGAAAAACACCGCCAGCGGCCGCCGCAGCTTCTTCAGGTCGTGCGGGCCGGGCGCAAAGAAGCTCGCCGCGCCCAGCGCACCCTTGGCCTTGCCCGCCGCTGCGCCCGGTGCGGCCGGCGGCTCGTGCGCGGCGGCGTAGTCGCGGTAGCTGGTGCGCGCGTCGTGGCGGCCGGCGACGAAATCCAGCGCCACCTTGAATTTCGCCGGCGGAATGTAGCCGTTGAGCCGCAGCACCGTCTTGCCGCTCTCGTCGAGGAAGACCACCGTCGGCGTGAATTGCACGCCGAGCCGCGCGCCGTATTGCTTTTCGCTCATCCGCGCGCCGTCGGGCGTGGTCAGCGGGCGGTCGCCCCAGAGGTTCAGCGCAATGACCTCGAAGCGCGCGCGCAGCAGCGTCTCGATGTCCTTCTGCGCCAGGTTGCGATTGACCAGCGCATGGCAGTACGGGCAGCCGTCCTGATAGAAGATCAGCACCACGCGCTTGCCCGCCGCCTTGGCCTCGGCGACATCCTCGGCCAGCTCGAGAAAGCTCTCGCGGAACCACGTCGGGTAGTCGGTGGCCATCGCGCCGCGAAATTCGCCGTGCGGCGTCGGCTCGGCTGCGACGGCGAGGGCAGGGGGCAGCAGCGCCGCGCACAGCGCAGCGGCTAGACGACGCAGCAGACGACCCATCGCAGACTCCTCGGGCGTGGTGGAGCGGAAAGTATGCCCTAGACTGCGCACAGCTTTGACCCGGAGTGTTCCATGCGTCGTTTCCTGTTGCCCCTGATCGCCTTCGCCGTGCTCATCGGCTTTCTTGCCGTCGGCCTGCAGCGCGACCCGCGCGAAGTGCCCTCGCCGCTGGTCGGCAAACCCGTGCCAGCCTTCGCGCTGCCGCAATTGCAGGCGCCCGACGCCAAGGTGTCGCAGGCCGATTTCGCCGGCAAGGTCTGGCTGCTCAACGTCTGGGCGTCGTGGTGCGTGTCGTGCCGCGACGAGCATCCGCTGCTCGTCAAGCTGATGAAGGAACGGCCGCTGAACCTCGTCGGGCTCAACTACAAGGACGGCCGCGACGACGCCAAGGCGTGGCTGACGCGCTTCGGCGGCGATCCGTACCTCGTCTCGGCCTTCGACGCCGATGGCCGCGTCGGCATCGACTTCGGCGTCTATGGCGTGCCCGAAACCTTCGTCATCGACAAGAAGGGCGTCATCCGCCACAAGCACATCGGCCCGCTGACGCAAGCCGCACTGGCCGACAAGGTGCTGCCGCTGGTCGCGCAACTCGAAGCGGAGTAGGGCGGCGGCAAAACACAGTGGTGGTGGCACGGCGGTTCTGACCTGAACCGAAATATGGCAGCTCGGCAACCCTTCTCAGTGCTACAGCGAAGTCAAAGGTGCGAGCCCTGTTAGACCGGACAAATCCCGGCAGATGGGACTGCGCTTCCAGCGAAGACTATGATCCTTGAGGCTCATATGGTGAGCCTGCGCCTCGATATATTGGCGACGCCCAACGGATAACGAATGAAACAACCAATGTTGCATCCGCCATATACGATGATTTTTGCCAACCGACTACGTAGAAGTGTCGGCCTTGCATTGCTGATTGCAATAGCAGCTAGTCTCGGTTTTGCGCCTGCCCCAGGTTACGCTTTCAATGCAGTCGAAGTGAAGTACGTAGCCTCGTTTTTGCGTGATACCAAGCTTCTGAAGCGTTCTTTGCCGAATGAGAAGATCCTTGATCTGGCAAAACTTGCCGAAAAGTCCGGCGGGACGAAGGAAATAGGCACAATCGTTGGAAAACTGAATCTGCCCAACGAAGCATTGGAGGACACATTTGCGCGAATACTGGTTGCCCAAGGTCGGGTTAGCCGGAGCGAAGCAGAGGGCTGGATGCAGAGGCTTGGTGGGGTACCGGGATTCCGATCCGCCTTGAGCAAAAGCATGGGGGCTAGCCCAGCGAAGACAGCGGGACATTTGAATGAAGTGCGTTTGGCCGATAGCGCCGCAAACTTGAACATAAAGGTAAAAGAAATCGGAAAACGTTTTGACGATGGTGTGAAGGACGCACCAACCGATATTGATGTACTGCTTGAGCACCGCGGACGAGAAATTGCCGTCGAAGCCAAGGATTACTTGCCGACGACACCGATTCCGTTGGATACCTTTCGTGCCGATCTGGTTTCGTTGGCGGAGTATCGTCGTGCCAACCCTAATTCCAGTGTCGTCCCGGTCTTCTGGATTACGAATAGATCTAACGATCAGTTGGCGTGGCGACTCCTGGAAGAAGCAGTTGAAAAATACAAGGTCGAACTTCTTGTAGGGCCAGCAGATGAAGTGATCCACCAAATACCTTTGCTCTTGAGGTAATGAAAATGGCAAAGCCATCTGTTCTCGTAAGCATTGCACTGGGTATGTGTGTGCTTCTGGCCAGCACCTCTGCATTAGCTGTCGATGGGGCCACATTTGAGGCCTTCTACCGGCCAACATGGTCCATGAGCTGGGTAATGGCAGGTTCTGCTGCCCTAGTATTTGGACTACTCATTGCAACAGGCGTCGTCGCAGTGCCCGCCTCAATGGTGGCAGTTATCAATGCCATTGGTGGGTCCATTGGCAGCCTGTTTGGACTCTCCGGTGTGGCAGCTACCAATTTCGGCATCGCGCTTTTTGGCGGCGGATCGCTAGTCAGTGGCGGACTGGGTATGGTAGGTGGCACAGTTGTACTCGCGACGGCACTATCGTTTAGCACTGACGTGGTCTTTGACTATGCAGTCAGCAGTATTCAAGCACCTTTTTCGGACAGGAGTTTTTCCGAGGCGAGTTGGAAGATGATGACCATGCCGCTTCCGCGCAACACCTCAGGCCCAGATTCGGTCGTCGCTGCTGGAAAGGAGCTTGATACGAGTATTGTGGATAGCGCATGGCAATGTGCGAAAGACGGTCTACCAAATTCCGTTGATAACTTCCAGAGTTGTATCGCCGGAAAGGAACAGTCTCAGCGGCAACGCATTCGTAATGCGCTTGCAACACTCCGAGCCTTCTCAAACACGCCGGAAATCAGATTGGAAACAGAAGAGCGCAAGGGCGCAATGTATGCGCTGCTGCTCTTTCTTAACAACGACTATCTGGCAGCAGAAACAGCCGCCGAAGTGGCTTACGACCTGGGACTAAAAGCAAGCCACACACCCACACTGCCCGCTTTCATCAGTGCGACAAGCACGCTTTACAACGGGAAGCCAGATTTTGGCCGTTCGTTCGCGCTCTTCCAATACGCGATTGCTGCGGAGCCGAAGAATCCATTGACCCCAGTTTTATTTGCGACCTATCTCGATCGACTTACCTACCGACTCAATGACGGTGTAGCAACGCTCAATGAATTTGACCGTATAGCGAATTTCGCAGTTGCATTGGGTGATGATGATCGCAAAATCGCAATTCAACAAATCCTGCTCGCAAACTATTTCATGCAACTGAAGGTTGCACAGCAACAGGTAATTTCGCTTACGGGTACTCAAAACGAGACTGTGCGAGAAAACCCATTGACCTTGCAACGCGTGAAGCGATCAATCAGTGACTACGATCGAATACTCAATACCACCAAAGATCTCATTGATCGGCAAGTTGCACTTTTAGGTGCGATGTCCAAAGATTACTCAATATGGACAACGATCAAATCAGGAAGAAATCCGTTTTCTGGAAATGCTGCGTTGGATCGTGGTCAAGGATGGAGTGAAGCGCTCTGGACATTCTCAAAGGCATGGGACGAATACCGGAGAGATCAAGTCGCCTTGGCACAGAGAGTCACAACCTTTGAAATCGAGTCAATAAGTCACAATAAGCCTGCTGAATTGAAAGAAGAGTCTGTTGAAAGTGCCAAATCGATAATTGATTGGGTAAGGGGACTTTTTCAGTAGCGCCAATAGAATACTCGGCAGTCAATTTGGTACTTGTTTCGACGACAGGTGTTCTTTTGCAGCGCAGAAGTTCGGCAGTTAATGCACACCGAAAGAAAGGTGTGGTCCGCGATGCCATTCATGCCATGAAACTACGCCTGACCTCAGCGATACTAATATTTTCCATTGTGTCCGGAAAATGCATCGCCAGCACGACGTGTCTTGCAACTGGCGAACCACCTACAAAGATTTGTATCCAACGCGAATTGCACTCATCAGTCGATCACAAAACAGATTGTTTGAAATTGGCCGTAAAGATGGCTGGTTTGCGAAAAGATGTTGAGTTAAAAACCCCATGGATAGCGGAGCTACAAAACTACTGCGAAATACTGAAGTTGGTGGCAAAGCAGCGATGTGATGAGATTGCCAACGCAATAGAAAGTCAGAAAAGGTCGGCAACGGGTAACGTGGAGCATTTCAACGAAGCCGTCGTAGGCACTTGTCGGTAATTGGGCTTGACTGGACGGTAGCGCCCCGAACCTCGGGTGGCCGGCGCAGCGAAGTAGAGAAGGAGCCGCCGGAGGCGGCGGGTGACATGAGCGCAGCCGGCCTCCCGATGGTCGCGGGGTGCGGGCCATTCAGCATCACGCAGATCGAAGAGGATCTGACAGCCGGCCTCCCGATGGTCGCGGGGCGCGGGCCATTGGCGAAGGTTCTCAGGCAACCAGACCCAAACTACAGTGGTGGCGATACGGCGTTCAGCGATTCTCGCGCGTATGCCAGATGCGCAAGATGTAGATGAAGTCGCCCTGCAATTCGTACCGCATCTCGCAGTTGCCGACGAGGATACGGCGCACTTCGCGGGGGTCGAATTCCTCAAGTCGCTCGCCGATGCGCGGATTGACGCGCAAGCCAGACGGGCCGGCCGTCAGCGACTGAACCACGCGCGCGGCGGCGGCCGGATTCACCGGCGCCAGAACATCATGCAGCCGGACCAGATCGGAGAGGCCCTTGCTGGTCCACTTCAACTCCATCAGCGGGGCACGGGCAACGGATTGGCCGTACTCAGGCTATCGGCCCATGCCTGCACGGCCTGATGGTCGATGACGCGTCCGGCGTCGACATCGTCCAGCGCGTCGCGGGTCAAGCGGTTGCGCTCTTCCTCCTGGTCGATCCAGGCGGACAATGCTTGCTTGACGATCCACCCCCGCGAGCGCTCCATGCGCGCGGCAATCTGGTCGATTTTCTCTGCAAGCGGCAAGGGGACATGCGCGGTGAGCACCTTGGTCGCATCGTTTGCCATGATGACTCCAATCAAACTCAATCAGCTTCAATCATATCGCCGCACTGGATGGCCGGCAAGAAGGCCCCAGCGAAGGGCCCCAAAAGACGGCCTCCGCAGTGGCCGACCTATTCGACGCTGACACCATTCGCGCTAATCGAAGCGCCGCCGCACATCGAGCCCCAGCAGCCACTGCCGGCCGGGTGCCGGCTCGTAGTAGCGGCCCTGCGCTTCATTGACGATCAGCGAGCCGACGTAATCGCGCGCAAAGAGATTGTCGACGCGCGCGAAGCCCTCGACCGACCAGCCGCTCAGTTCGCGGCGCACGCCGGCGCGCAGGTTCGCCAGCGCGTGCCGGCGACTTCCAGATTCTGCGTCCTCAGACATGGCGCACTACAATCCGGCTCATCCCCTACCGGAGATCAACCATGAATTTCAGCATCGAATGCGAGGAAGAGATTGACGGCCGCTGGATTGCTGAGGTTCCGCAGCTTCCTGGCGTCTTGTGCTATGGCAAGACCGCTGACGAAGCGATGGCAAAGGCCGAAGTGCTCGCGCTCCGCACCATGGCGGAGCGACTGGAACAAAACGAGTCGCGCCCCGTCGCCATCAACATCTCTCTTCCTCTCGCCGCATGAGTCAATGGCCTTCCATCAAGGCCAAGCGGTTGCTTGCGACACTGTTTGGCCTTGGATGGGAAGTCAAGCGGCAATCCGGTTCGCACCGAACCTTGTCCCGCGAGGGCTGGCCTGATGTGGTGTTCGCGTTTCACGACGGCGAAGAAATCGGCCCCCGCATGCTTGCGCGCATCGCCAAGCACACCGGCATCACGCCCGAAGATTTTGGCTAGTCGAACCGGCGGCGCACATCCAGCCCGACGAGCCACTGCCGGCCGGGCGCCGGCTCGTAGTAGCGGCCCTGCGCTTCATTGACGATCAGCGAACCGACGTAGGCACGGTCGAAGGCATTGTCGACGCGCGCGAATCCCTCGACCGACCAGCCGCCCAGTTCGCGGCGCATGCCGGCGCGCAGGTTCGCCAAGGCGTAGCCCGGCGCCTGCCCGGTGTTCGCGTCGGAGGCCACCATGTGGCTCAGCGCGCGCCATTCGACGCCGACGAAGGGTTGTGCGCCGGCCCACGCGCCTTGCCATTCGAGGGCCGCGAAGGCGCTGCGCGCGGCAATGCCCGGCAGGCGCCGGCCGTCGGCGAAGCGTGCGTCGAGCCATGTGGCGGCCAGCGTGCCCTCGAGGCGCCCGCCCGCCAGCGGCCATAGCGCCCGGGCGCCGAGTTCGGCGCCGCGCCGCGCGGTGTCGCCGCCGTTGCGGAAAGTCGTGCGCCCGCCGCTGCTGGCGGCGACGACGATTTCGTCGGCGGTATCGACGCGGAAGATCGCCAGGTCGAGACGCGCGTCGGCGCGGCGCCATTTCATGCCGGCCTCGACATGCCGGCTGGTGGCCGGCCGCAGCGCGAAATTCAGGCCGGAGCTGCCGTCGGGCCGGTAGGCCAGCTCGTTGCCGGTCGGCGTCTCGAAGCCTTCGCCGGCCGCGCCATAAAGGCTCAGGCCCGGCGCGACCAGCCAGCTCGCGCCAATGGCCGGCGTCGTGCGCGCGAAGCGCAGCGCGCCGCTGTCGTCCGGATTGCCGGTCGCCGTGAAGTGGTCGGTCGAGCGCACATCGAGACGGCTGCGCCGCGCGCCGGCATGCACGCGCCAATCGGCCAGCGGATGCCATTCGAATTGCGCATACACATCGCGCCCGGCGAAGCGGTTGTCCTCATCGCGACGCAGCGCGCCGCGCACGCCCAGCGTCGTACCGGCGAAGTTCTCGAAGCCGCGGCGTGCGTCGTCCTGGTGCTCGGCGGCGACGCCGACGGTGGCCGTCAGCCAGTCGCCGACGCGCTGCGTCCAGCGCGCATCGATGCCATCGAATTTGCGCGCGAGGTCGATAACGCCGCCGCCATGGCCCGGCGCCGCCTGCGCCGCGCGCGGGATCGACTGGAACTGCGCAACATCGCGGTGACCCTGCCAGAGCGCCACATGCGCCGTGCCGCCACCACTGTCGTTTCGTTCGACGGTGAGGCCGGCCTGTGCCTGCGCGACCGTCTTGCGCGTGTCGTAGGCCAGCGCGTTGCTGCCGGCCTGCCGCGGATCGGCACGCCATTGCGCCTGCGTCAGGCCCAGCGGATCCTGGGCGTGCGGCAGGTCGAACCGGTTGGCGACGACCACCACGCGCGTCTCGCCCTGCGTCCAGCCCAGGCGCGCATTGGCCTGCCGGCGCTGCGCCGCCGCGTGATCGCGATAGCCCTCGCTGCGCAGTTGCGATGCGCCCGCACGCAGATCGAGCGCTTCGCCGATGCGCCCGCCAACGCTCAGCGCCTCGCGCGAAAAGCCGTCGCTGCCGGCGCCGAAGGACGCACCGGCGGTGGCCGGCGAACGGCCCGGCGCCGTGTCGACGGCGATCACGCCGCCGGCCGCATTGCCGTGCAACACCGAAAACGGCCCGCGCATCACTTCCACGCGCGCCGCCGATTCGAGATCGACGTGCGCGATCTGGCCTTGCCCGTCCGGCATGCTGGCCGGGATGCCATCGACGACGAGGCGCAGGCCGCGCACGCCGAAGCTCGCCCGCGCGCCGAAGCCGCGCGTCGAAATCTGCAGGTCCTGCGCGTGGTTGCGACGATCCAGCGCCTGCACGCCGGGCACGGCGACCAGCGCCTCGGACAAATTCACGCGCGGCTGCGCATGGCGCAGCGCCTCGCCGTCGATGACGCTGATCGCCGCGGGTATGTCGGCATCGGGCTGCGCGCGCCGCGTGGCAGTGACGACGACCACGTCGGCCACATCCCCGCCCGTATCGGCCCCCGTCGCCGGCGTGCAAATCGCCACGGCCAGCGCCGCGAACGACGAACGCGTCAGGCGGCGCATGGCAAGGGCAGGGCGGCAGAGTTCATCCAGCGCAATTTAGCGCAGTGGCAAGGCGGGCCGCGACGGCCCGGTGCGATAATTCGCGCATGGAAACGACGGACGCCGAATTCATGCAGCACGCGCTGGCGCTGGCCCGCGCGGCGGCGACGGCCGACGAGGTGCCGGTCGGTGCGATCGTCGTGCGCGACGGCGAGATCGTCGGCCGCGGCTGCAACCAGCCGATCGGCCGTCACGATCCGACCGCGCACGCCGAGATCCTGGCGCTGCGCGATGCGGCGCAGAACCTGTCGAACTACCGGCTGCCCGGCTGCACGCTGTACGTGACGCTGGAGCCCTGCGCGATGTGCGCCGGCGCGATCATGCATGCACGCATCGCGCGCGTGGTGTACGGCGCGCGCGATCCCAAAACCGGCGCCCACGGCAGCGTGGTGGATCTGTTCGCCGAGGACCGCCTGAACCACCACACGAGCGTCGAAGGCGGCGTGCTGGCCGACGAGTGCGGCGGCCTGCTG
>JBGARB010000078.1:0-10887 GCA_044230495.1 Rhodocyclaceae bacterium | reverse complement strand
ACAGTTCGACGAACTGCTGGCGCAGCAGATCAGCCTGCGCCGCGCCTACCGCGCCCGCCGCGCGCGCGGCGCCCCGGCGCTGGTCGCGACGGGCCGCCTCACCGGCGCACTGCTGGCGGCGCTGCCCTTCGCGCCGACACGGGCGCAACGCCGCGCCTGGGGCGAGATCGCCGCCGACCTCGCCGCGCCGCATCCGATGCAGCGATTGCTGCAGGGCGATGTCGGCAGCGGCAAGACGCTGGTGGCCGCGCTGGCGATGCTGCAGGCCGTCGAGGCCGGCTGGCAGGCGGCGCTGATGGCGCCGACGGAAATCCTCGCCGAACAGCATTACCGCAAGCTCTCGCAGTGGTTTGCCGCTATCGGCCTCGATATCGTCTGGCTCACCGGCAGCCTCAAGCGCAAGGAAAAGGCTGCCGCCGCCGCCCGCATCGCTGCCGGCGACGTGGCGCTCGTCGTCGGCACCCACGCGCTGATCGAAGAGGCCGTCGAGTTTCCCCGCCTCGGCCTCGCCATCGTCGACGAGCAGCATCGCTTCGGCGTCCGCCAGCGCCTCGCGCTCAAGGACAAGGGCCAGTTCGCGCACCAGCTCACCATGTCGGCGACGCCGATTCCGCGCACGCTGGCGATGAGCCATTACGCCGATCTCGATGTCTCGGTGCTCGACGAGCTGCCGCCGGGCCGCACGCCGGTGATCACCAAGCTCGTCGGCGAAGCACGGCGCGACGAGATCATCGCGCGCATCCATGCTGCTTGCCGCGCCGGGCGCCAGGCCTACTGGGTGTGTCCGCTGATCGAGGAATCGGAAACCCTGCAACTGAAGACGGCCGAAGAAACCCATGCGCGTCTTGTCGCCGAGCTGCCCGACCTGCAGGTCGGCCTCGTGCACGGTCGCCTCAAGCCGGCCGACAAGGCCGCGGCGATGGCCGCTTTCGTGCGCAACGAGACGCACGTGCTGGTCGCCACCACGGTCATCGAGGTCGGCGTCGACGTGCCCAATGCCAGCCTGATGGTGATCGAGCATGCCGAGCGTTTCGGCCTCGCGCAGCTTCATCAGCTGCGCGGTCGCGTCGGTCGCGGCGCCGCGCAATCCACCTGCGTGTTGCTGTATGCGCAGCCGCTGGGCGAGCTGGCGCGTGCACGCCTGCGCGTGATCTACGAAAATGCCGACGGTTTCGAGATCGCGCGCCGCGACCTCGAACTGCGCGGCCCCGGCGAATTCATCGGCGCGCGCCAGTCCGGCCTGCCGCTGCTGCGCTATGCCGATCTGGCCGATGCAGCGCTGATCGAGGCGGCACGCGAGGCCGCCGACGAGATGCTGCGCGATGCGCCGGCGCTGGCCGATGCGCACCTGCGGCGCTGGCTGGGCAAACGCGAGGAGTTGCTGAAGGCATGAAGCACCAAACACGACGCGCACGCGGCCTGGATGCCGGCGGCTGGACGGCGTTGCCGCCGCACGGCCCGCGGCCGCTGCGTTTGCGCCGCCTGCTCGCCGAGCGCCGTTCGCTCACCGAAGCGTTGTCGCGCCACGGGCCGACGACGGTGGCCGTGCTGCGGCAACGCCCCGGCCTGCCCGACGCCGACGAACTGCGCCCGATGCGCGTGGCCGCGCATCAGCGGCGGATGGTGCGCGAAGTGGTGCTGCGCGTGGATGGCGCGCCGTGGGTGTTCGCGCACACGGTGGCCAATGCCGCCGGCCGCGCGCTGCTGCGCCGCGCCGGCAAGCGTCCGCTGGCGGCGGTGCTGTTCGCCGACCCGGCCGTGCGCCCCGGGCGTCTGCACTATCGCCGGCTCGACGCGCGGCACCCGCTGTTCGCCCGTGCCGCGGCGTGGTTCGGCGGGCCGGCGTACGCCGCGCCGCGTGCCTTCGATGCCCGTCGCGCGCTGTTCGTGCGCGGCGCCGCGCGGCTGCTGGTCACCGAAGTGTTCATCGTCGACGCGAGGGTCCGCTGATGAACTGGCCGGCGCTGCGCGCGAAACTCGACGACTACGAACGCCTGATGCGGCTGGACAAGCCCATCGGCATCCTGCTGCTGCTGTGGCCGACGCTGTGGGGCCTGTGGCTGGCCGGCGACGGTCGGCCCGATGCCATCGTGCTGTGGATCTTCGTGCTCGGTACCGCGCTGATGCGCTCGGCCGGCTGCGTCATCAACGACTACGCCGACCGCGATTTCGATCCGCATGTCGAGCGCACCAGGGAGCGTCCGCTGGCTGCGCGGCGCGTCGGCACCGGCGAGGCGCTGGCGCTCGCCGGCGTACTGGTGCTGTGCGCGGGCCTGCTCATCCTGCCGTTGTCGAAGCTGGTGTGGACGTATGCCGTCGCGGCCGTGTTCCTCGCCGCCAGCTACCCCTTCACCAAGCGCTTCTTCGCGCTGCCGCAGGCGTATCTGGGCGTGGCCTTCGGCTTCGGCATTCCGATGGCCTACGCCGCGCTGCGCGGCGACGTGCCGGCGATCGCATGGTGGCTGCTCGCCGCCAATGTGTTCTGGGCGATCGCCTACGATACCGAGTACGCGATGGTCGACCGCGAGGACGACCTCAAGATCGGCATCCGCACCGCGGCCATCACCTTCGGGCGGTACGACGTGATGGCGGTCATGGCGTGCTATGCCATCGCGCTGGCGCTGCTTGCCGCAGCCGGCCCGACATGGCACGCCGGCCCCGCGTACTACGCCGGGCTGGCCGCCGCCGCCGGCATCGCCGGCTACCACTACGTGCTGATCCGCGGCCGCGAGCGCATGGCCTGCTTCAAGGCCTTCCGCCACAACAACTGGCTGGGCGCGGCGGTGTTTGCCGGCATTCTGTGCGACCGCACACTGATGCCGATGCTGTAACGGCGCGGCCCAAACTACAGTGGTGGCGACACGGCGCTTGCGCTATCGCCCCGTCTCGATGCGCCAGATGTTGCGGCAATACTCGGCAATGGTGCGGTCCGACGAGAAGTCGCCCATCGCAGCGATGTTTCGGATG
Organism: Rhodocyclaceae bacterium; assembly: GCA_044230495.1. Lineage (GTDB taxonomy): Bacteria > Pseudomonadota > Gammaproteobacteria > Burkholderiales > Rhodocyclaceae > JADJEF01. The sequence goes on along the minus strand of JBGARB010000078.1, from coordinate 7,920 downwards.
ACGCGCATGGTCCATGTCTCGACATCGCGGAAGGCCTCGTCGATGCGCTGGTGGATCGCCAGGTAGTCGGCATAGTCGGCGCACAGGAAGTAGTGGTCTCGGTCGGACAGCGCGGCGACGAGTTCGGCGTACCGTCCCGGCTCGTGAGGCGAGAAGGCGCCGCCGCCGATCATGGCGAGCACGGCGGCGAGATCCGGATTGCCCTCGATCCAGGCGCGGGGCTGGTAGCCCTGGCGGCGCAGCGCGGCGATGTCCTCGGCGCGCTTGCCGAAGATGAAGATGTTGTCGAGGCCGACATTGGTGGCGATCTCGATGTTGGCGCCATCCCAGGTGCCGACGGTGAGTGCGCCGTTCATGGCGAACTTCATGTTGCCCGTGCCCGAGGCTTCGGTGCCGGCGGTGGAGATCTGCTCCGACAGATCGGCGCCGGGGAAGATCTTCTCGGCCAGCGAGACGCGGTAGTCGGGCAGGAACACCACCTTGAGGCGCCCCTGCAGGCGTTCGTCGGCGTTGACCACGGCGGCGACATCGTGGATCAGGCGGATGATCTGCTTGGCGGCGCGGTAGGCCGATGCCGCCTTGCCGGCGAAGATGTGCACGCGCGGCTGCCAGTTGCGTTCCGGATGATCGCGCATCAGCCGGTAGCGATGCACGACCTGCAGCAGGTTGAGCAGTTGCCGCTTGTATTCGTGGATGCGCTTGACCTGCACGTCGAACAGCGCGGCCGGGTCGACGACGATGCCGGTCTGCGCAACGATGATGTCGGCCAGGCGCTGCTTGTTGGCCTGCTTGACCGCGCGCACGTCGCGGCGGAAGGCCGCATCGTCGGCCAGCGGCGCCAGCGCCGACAGCCGGTGCAGGTCGATGCGCCACGACGCACCGAGGCGCGCGTCGATCAGCGCGGCCAGGCCGCGATTGCTCTGCGCCAGCCAGCGTCGCGGCGTGACGCCGTTGGTGACATTGGTGAAGCGCTCGGGGAACAACCGTGCGAAGTCGGCGAAGATGGTCTGCACGCAGAGGTCGGAGTGCAGCTTGGCGACGCCATTGACCTTGTGGCTGGCGACGATCGAAAGAAAGGCCATGCGCACCTTCGGGTCCTGGCCGTCGGTGACGATCGAAACGCGCTGCACGAAGCCATGGTCGTCGGGTACGGCGCGCACCACATGCTCGATGAATCGGCGGTTGATCTCGGCGATGATCTGCGCGTGGCGCGGCAGCACATGCTCGAGGATCGACAACGGCCAGACCTCGAGCGCCTCGGGCATCAGCGTGTGGTTGGTGTAGGAGACGATGCGCGTGGTCTGCGCCCAGGCGGCCTCCCAGCTCAGGCCGTGTACGTCCATCAGCAGGCGCATCAGTTCCGGCACGGTAAGTGCCGGGTGCGTGTCGTTGAGCTGGATGGCGACCTTGTCGGCGAGGCTGTCGAAGCTGTCGTGCTCGTCGAGATGGCGCGCGAGGATGTCCTGCGCCGAGGCGCTGACGAAGAAATACTCCTGGCGCAGACGCAGTTCGCGGCCCAGCGGCGTGCTGTCGTCGGGATACAGCACCCACGAGAGGTTTTCGGCGCGGGCGCGGTCGGCCACCGCCTCGTAATAGGCGCCGCGGCCGTGCGCCTGCAGGTCGAGCACGTCCTCGCTGGTCGCCGCCCACAGGCGCAGCGTCGACACGCGCCGCGTGCCGTGACCGGGGATGATCATGTCGTGGGCATGAGCGAGCACGACCTCGCCCGGATGCCAGACGTGACGGCCGTCCTGCCAGCTGACGTGGCCGCCGTAGGCGACGCGCCAGGCGATGTGCCGGCGCGGCAGCTCCCACGGATTGCCGTGCAGCAGCCAGGTGTCCGGCGTTTCGTTCTGCCGGCCCTCGTGGATCACCTGCCGGAACATGCCGAACTCGTAGCGGATGCCGTAGCCGAATGACGGCACGCCGAGCGTGGCCAGCGAATCGAGGAAGCACGCCGCCAGGCGACCGAGGCCGCCGTTGCCGAGCGCCGCATCGGCCTCGCTCTCCAGTACGTCGTGCGGATCGGCCCCCTGCGCGCGCATGGCCGTCTCGAACGCGGCGTCGAGCCCGAGCGCAGCCAGCGCATTGGCCATCGCGCGGCCGATGAGGAACTCGGCGGAAAGGTAATAGGCGCGACGGGCACCGGCATTGCGGTCGGCGCGCTGCGTGTCCAGCCAGTCTTCGGCGAGGCGGTCGCGCGTGGTCAGCGCCGCGGCGCGCATCCAGGCCCCGGCGTCGGCGCGCGCGGGATGCACGGCGACATCGCGCTCCAGGCGGTGCAGCAAGGCGGCGCCGAGTTCTTCGGCGATGGCGGGGTCGACGCGGTCGGCATCGAATTCACGGGTGTTCATTGCGGCGTCCTTCAAGGGAATCGGTTCAGGTGGCGGCGCCGGCTTGCGCGCGGCGCGAGCGCAGCGTGCGCTTGGCGCGCTCCAGTTTATCGGCCAGCGGTTTGCCGCCGCGCAGCGCGACGCCGACGGCGAGCACGTCGATCAGCGCAAGATGCGCCAGGCGCGAGGTCATCGGCGAGAACATGTCGGGGTCTTCGGGCGTATCGGCGGCCAGCACGACGTGGCTGCGGCGCGCCAGCGGCGAATCGGCGCGCGTGATGCCGACCACGCGGGCACCGCCGCTGCGCGCGACGTCGGCCGCTTCGAGCAGGTCGAGGGTGCGGCCGCTGTTGGAGATGGCGACGACCACGTCGCCCTCGCCGAGCAGCGCCGCGGCCATGCCGACGACATGGGCGTCGCCGTAGGCGACGCAGGGCACGCCGAGACGGAAGAACTTGTGCTGTGCGTCGGTGGCCGTGATGCCGCTGTTGCCCATGCCGTAGAACTCGATGCGGCGGGCGGTCGCCAGCAGCTCGACGGCGCGCTCGATGGCCGCCGGCGCAAGATCGTTGCGCACGCGGATCAGGCCGGCCAGCGCATTGTCGAAGACCTTGGCGGCGATGTCGTGCGTCGAGTCGTTGGCGACCACCGTCGAATGCACGTAGGGCACGCCGGCCACCAGGCTCTTGGCCAGGCGCAACTTGAAATCGGTGAGGCCGACGCAATCGAGCGAGCGGCAGAAACGCACCACGGTCGGCTGCGAGACGCGCGCGGCATCGGCGATGCGCGCGATCGGCGCCTCGGCGAAGTGGTTGGGCTGCGCCAGCGCGTATTCGGCGACGCGGCGCTCAGCGGGGGACAGCGCGGCAATGCGCGCGCGGATGCGGTCAAGCATGGGCGGTCCAGTAGATGCGGCCCTTGTCGCCGGCCGCCGCAAGCACGCGGGCGACCGGCAGGGAGCCGCCGGAACGGGCATTCTCCAGCACGGCGCGCTTGCCGTCACCGACGATATGCAGCCAAACCTGCCGCGCCGCGGCAATGGCCGGCAGCGTCAGCGTGATGCGCGCATGCGCTGCCGTACGTGGATGCACGATGCCCAGGCGCGCGCGGCAGGCGGCGTCGAGCAGCGCCGCGGTCTCGTCGGCGCAGGGAAACAGGCTGGCCGTGTGCGCATCGTTGCCCATGCCGAGTAGCGCCACGTCGAGCGGCCACGGCACCATCGCCAGCCGCGCCGTGGCGGCCGCGAGACCCGCATCCGGCGTCAGGGCGGCATCGACCAGCGGCACGAAGGTCGCCGCGGCCGCCGGCCCGTTGAGCAGCGTCTCGCGCAGCAATCGGGCGTTGCTGTCGCTGGCGTCGGCCTCGACCCAGCGGTCGTCGACCAGCGTGATCGTCACCCGCGACCAGTCCAGTGCTTCGTCGGCCAGGCGACGGAACATGCCGCGCGGCGTGCTGCCGCCGGATACCGCGAGGCACGCCGCACCGCGCGCGGCGATTGCCGCGCGCAGCGCGTCGGCGATGTCATGGGCGAGCTGCGCGTCGAGCGCGGTCGCATTGGCGAACGGAATCACCCGCCTTATCCCTCTTCGTGCCAGCAGAAGCCGTCCCGCGACAGCAGCGCCGAGCTGGCGGCCGGCCCCCACGAGCCGGCGGGATAGCCGCGCGGCGTGTCGGTGGCGTGCTGCCATGTATGCAGGATGGGTTCGACCCACTGCCACGCGGCTTCCAGTTCGTCGCCGCGCATGAACAGCGTCAGGCGGCCGCGGATGACGTCCATCAGCAGTCGTTCGTAGGCGTCGGGCCGGCGCGTCTGGAAGGTCTCGTCGAAGTCGAGGTCGAGGAACACCGGCCGCAGGCGGATCTCGTCGCCGCCGGGCTGCTTGGCCAGCAGGTACATCTTCACCGATTCTTCGGGCTGCAGCCGGATGACCAGCCGGTTGGTGGTCTGGTGATGGGCCGTGGTGCCGAAGATCGAATGCGGCACCTGGCGGAAGTTGATGACGATCTCCGCGAGGCGCTCCTGCATGCGCTTGCCGGTGCGCAGGTAGAACGGCACGCCGGCCCAGCGCCAGGTATCGATCTCGGCCTTGATGGCGACGAAGGTCTCGGTCAGGCTGGTGGGCTCGATGCCGTCTTCCTCGCGGTATCCGCACACGGTGTTGGTGCCGGCCACGCCGCCGCGATATTGGCCGCGCACGGTCTTCGTCGCCACTTCGTGGGCGCCCATCGGCCGCAGTGCGCGCAGGATTTTCAGCTTCTCGTCGCGCACGGCATTGGCGTCGATGTTCGCCGGCGGTTCGATGGCGACCATGCACAGCAATTGCAGCAGGTGGTTCTGCACCATGTCGCGCAGCGCGCCGGTCTTGTCGTAGAAGTCGCCGCGGCCCTCGACGCCGACGCGCTCGGTGACCGTGATCTGCACATTCTCGATCCACTCGCGGCGCCACAGCGGCTCGAACAGCGTGTTGCCGAAGCGCAGCGCCAGCAGGTTCTGCACGGCCTCCTTGCCCAGATAGTGGTCGATGCGGTAGATCTGGTCTTCGCTGAAATGCGCGCCGACGGCGGCATTGATCGCGCGGCTGCTGGCGAGGTCGTGGCCCAGCGGCTTCTCGAGCACGACGCGCTCGCCATGCCGGTTCAGGCCCACTGCGGCGAGGTGTTCGCAGATGCCGGTGAACAGCGAGGGCGCGGTGGCGAGATAGAACACGCGGGCGCGTTCCGGATGCGGCGCGAGCAAGGCGGCCAGCTCGTCGTAGGCCGCGCGTGCCGTGGCGTCCATGCGCAGGTAGACGAGGCGCTGGGCGAAGTCGGCCCATGTCGTGTCGTCGAAATCGGCCCCGAGGAACTGCCGCCCGGCGGCCAGCGCGGCCGCCTGGTAGGCCGCGCCGTCGGGCAGGCTGCGGCCGAGGCAGACGATGCGCCCGGCGGCCGGCAAAGCGCGCTCGCGGTGCTGCTGGTAGAGCGCCGGGAGCAGCTTGCGCATGACCAGGTCGCCCGTGCTGCCAAAAAGGACAATATCGAAATCGGGGACCTTGGACATGATTGGTGCGGGGGGCAGAGGAGGGGACGAAGTCGGCGCCCGATCCGGTCGGGCGTCTTTGTCGAAACAATACTACGCGAGCAGGACGCCGCCGGCCTAGAAAAATTTCCAATGATTCGAGCGCACGTGTAGCAAAATTACCAACCGGACGCCGTTCAGGATCGCCACATGATCGACCCCCGCATTGCCGCCGTCACGAACCGCATCAGCGAACGCAGCGCCCCCTCGCGCGCGGCCTACCTTGCCGGCATCGCTGCCCAGCGCGCGGCCGGTACACAGCGAGGTCGGCTGTCTTGTACCAATCTCGCCCATGCCTGGGCCGCGGCGCCGGCGGACGACAAGCTCGTGCTGCGGGCGCAGCGCGCGCCGAACATCGGTATCGTCACCGCCTACAACGACATGCTGTCGGCGCACCGTCCCTTTGAGCACTACCCCGAGCTGCTGCGCGAGGGCGCGCGCGCCGCCGGCGCCACGGCGCAGGTGGCTGGCGGCGTGCCGGCGATGTGCGACGGCGTCACGCAAGGGCAGGCCGGCATGGAGCTGTCGCTGTTCTCGCGCGATGCCATTGCCATGGCGACCGCCATCGCACTCTCGCACGCCGTCTTCGACGCCGCGCTGTGCCTGGGCGTGTGCGACAAGATCGTCCCCGGCCTGCTCATCGGCGCGCTGTCCTTCGGCCACCTGCCGGTGGTCTTCGTCCCCGCCGGGCCGATGCGCAGCGGCCTCGAGAACAAGGAAAAGGCCCGCCTGCGCCAGCTCTATGCCGAAGGCAAGCTGACGCGCGACGAGCTGCTGGTCGCCGAGGAGCGTTCCTATCACGGCGAAGGCACCTGCACCTTCTACGGCACGGCCAATTCCAACCAGATGCTGATGGAATTCATGGGCCTGCACCTGCCCGGCAGCGCCTTCGTGCCGCCCGGCACGCCGCTGCGCGATGCCTTGACGCGCGCTGCCGCCGCACGCGCCGCGGCGCTCGCGGCGGGCGGCGACGGCGCTGCGCCGCTGGCCGCGATCATCGACGCGCGTGCCATCGTCAACGGCCTCGTCGGCCTGATGGCGACTGGCGGTTCGACCAACCATGCCTTGCATATCGTCGCCGTCGCCCGCGCCGCGGGACTCGTGGTGGACTGGACCGACTTCGCCGACATCTCCGCCGCCGTGCCGCTGTTGGCGCGCGTCTATCCGAACGGCAGCGCCGACGTGAACCACTTTCATGCCGCCGGTGGCACCGGCTACCTGATCGGCCGGCTGCTCGCCGCCGGCCTGCTGCATGCGGATGTCGATACCGTCGCCGGGCCAGGCCTGGCGCGCTACGCCGCCGAGCCGTGGCTCGATGACGGCACGCTGCGCTGGCGCGACGCGCCGGCGACGAGCGGCGACGGCACCGTGCTGGCCAGCCTCGATGCGCCGTTCGCCGCCGACGGCGGCATGCGCCTGCTCACCGGCAACCTCGGCCGTTCGGTCATCAAGGTCTCGGCGGTGGCGGCGGCGCATCGCGTGGTCGAGGCGCCGGCAATCGTCTTCGACTCGCAGGACGCCATGCTCGATGCCTTCAGGCGCGGCGAGCTGGCGCGCGACTTCGTGGCCGTCGTGCGCTGGCAGGGGCCGCGCGCCAACGGCATGCCCGAGCTGCACAAGCTGACGCCGACGCTCGGCCTGCTGCAGGACCGCGGCCATCATGTCGCGCTGGTCACCGACGGACGCATGTCCGGTGCATCCGGCAAGGTGCCGGCGGCGATCCACGTCGTGCCCGAATGTCTCGCCGGCGGACCGCTGGCGCGCCTGCGTACCGGCGACATGATTCGCCTGGATGCCGAGGCCGGCACCCTGGAGGTCGCGCTTGACGCCGCCACGCTGGCGGCGCGCAGTATCGATGCGCCCGATCTGTCCGCCAACGCGCACGGCATCGGTCGCGAGCTTTTTTCCCTCTTCCGCCGGCAGGTCGGCAGCGCCGAAGAGGGCGCTGCCACCTTCGCCCTGCCCGGCACGCCCGAAAGGAATTCTCCATGCTGAAACTGCGCGACATCCTATTGCGCTCGCCGGTGATGCCGGTCATCGTCATCGACCGCCTCGACGACGCCGTGCCGCTGGCCCGCGCGCTGGTGGCCGGCGGCATCGACGTGCTCGAAGTCACGCTGCGCACCCCGGTGGCGCTCGAGGCCCTGCGCGCCATGGCGGCAGCCGTGCCCGAAGCCGTGGTCGGTGCCGGCACCGTCACGCGCGCCGACCAGATCGCGCAGTGCCGTGCCGCCGGCGCGCGCTTCGCCGTCTCGCCCGGCCTCACGCCCGACCTGGCGAATGCCGCGCGCATCGACGGCCTGGCGCTCCTGCCGGGCGTCATGACGCCGTCGGAAGTGATGGTCGCGCGCGATGGCGGCTTCACTGAGCTGAAGCTGTTTCCGGCCGAGCCGGCCGGCGGCGTGGCGATGCTCAAGGCATTGTCCGGACCGCTGCCGGAAGTGATGTTCTGCCCCACCGGCGGCATCAACGCCGGCAGCGCCGCGAGCTACCTCGCGCTGCCCAACGTGGCCTGCGTCGGCGGCTCGT
>JBGARB010000009.1:0-47448 GCA_044230495.1 Rhodocyclaceae bacterium | reverse complement strand
CGCGCAGGCGGCGTTGCCATCCGTCGTGCATGTGTTCACGTCGCAGGAAATCCGCTCGCCGCGTCACCCGTTCATCAACGATCCTGTGTTCCGCCATTTCTTCGGCGACCGCTTCGGCGAGGATGCCCAGCGTCGCTCGGGCCTCGGCAGTGGCGTGGTGGTGTCGCGCGAAGGACATATCCTGACCAACTATCACGTCATCGAAGCGGCCGACGAAATCGAAGTCGCCAGCAACGACGGCAAGAAGTACAAGGCGCGCGTACTCGGCGCCGATCCCGAAACCGATCTCGCCGTGCTCCACATTGCCGGGACGACCACCCTGGCACCCATCGCCTTCGGGCAGGACGACACGTTGCACGTCGGCGACGTGGTGCTAGCCATCGGCAATCCGTTCGGCGTCGGCCAAACGGTCACCTCCGGCATCGTTTCCGCGCTGGGGCGCACGCACCTGGGCATCAACACGTTCGAAAATTTCATCCAGACCGATGCCGCCATCAATCCGGGCAATTCGGGCGGCGCGCTGGTCGACGCCGGCGGCCGGCTGGTCGGCATCAACACCGCGATCTACTCGCAAAGCGGTGGCTCGATGGGCATCGGCTTCGCCATTCCGGTGTCGCTCGCCAGGAGCGTGATGGAACAGATCCTCACGCATGGTGCGGTGACACGCGGCTGGATCGGCATCGAAGTGCAGGAGATCACACCGGAGTTGGCAGAGTCCTTCGACCTGGGTAGTACCGAAGGCACGCTGGTGGCCGGTGTCATGCGCGGCAGCCCGGCGCAGCAGGCGGGGATGCGGCCGGGGGACGTGCTGCTCGCCATCGGAGGCACGCCGGTACGCGATGCGCAGGGCATGCTCGAGACGATCGCCGGCCTGCCGCCGGGCCAGAAGACCCGCCTGACGATCCGCCGCGGGCGGGAGAGCTATTCGCTCGACGTCACCGTCGGCAAGCGGCCCGCCCCCCGTCGCGAGTGATCAGCCGTCGGTGGGTGCCGCCGCCTGCGCGGCCGGTGCCTTGACCATCCAGCCGGCGATCAGCAGGCCGACTTCGTAGAGCAGCCACAGCGGCACGGCCATCATGAACTGCGAGATCACGTCCGGCGGAGTGAACACGGCAGCGACGACGAAGGCGCCGACGATCACGTAGGAACGCCATTCGCGCATGGTGGCCACCGACACGATGCCCACTTTGGCGAGCACGATCACCACCACGGGGACCTCGAACGTGACGCCGAAGGCGATGAACATCGTCATCACGAAGGAAAGGTACTTTTCGATGTCGGTCATCCAGGCCACCCCTTCAGGAGCAAAGGTCGCCATGAAGCCGAAAACCATCGGGAAGAACGCGAAATAGGCGAACGCCATGCCGATGAAGAACAGCGCCACCGACGCGCCGACCAGCGGGAAGGCCAGCTTCTTTTCGTGGGCGTAGAGGCCCGGTGCGACGAAGGCCCACAGCTGGTACAGCACGTATGGCAGCGCAACGAGGAAGGAAACCATCAGCGCAACCTTCATCGGCACCAGGAACACGCCAACGACGTCGGTGGCGATCATCTGCCCGCCGGCCGGCAAGGTGGCCAGCAGCGGCGCGGCGAGCAATGCGTACAGTTCGCGGGCGTAGAAGGCCGTCGGCACGAAGACGATGAAGATGGCCGACAGCGCGCGGATCAGGCGATCGCGCAATTCGATCAGATGGGAAAGGAAGCTCTCCTGCGGCTCGGACATCGGTTCTGGTCGGGTTCTGCGGCGACGGACGGGGCGTCAAACTACAGTGGTGGCGGGACGGCGCTTGCGTCGGCCGCCGGCATCGCCGGCGCCTCGGCGGCCGGTGACCCGCCGTCGGCAAGCGCCGCAATAGGCGCCGGCGCAGCGTCGGCAAGCGGGTCGATGCGCGCGGCGGATTCGATTTCCTGGATCTCGTGATTCACGCTGCTGCCGAAAGCGCCGACTTCCTGCTTGACCGACTGCTCGAAGCGTTTGAGATCCTCGATGTGCATTTCGCGATTGATGTCGGCCTTGACGGTACTGACATAGCGCTGCAACTTGCCCAGCAGGTGGCCGGCCGTACGCGCCACGCGCGGCAGGCGTTCGGGGCCGATCACGATCAACGCGACCAGGCCGATGACCATCAATTCGGTGAAGCTGACGTCGAACATCAAAGGCTCCGCGGCACGCGCCCGGCCTGCGCGGCACGCTCAACGATCAGGCCTTGCGGCCGGACTCAGGACGACTTGGTCGTCTCGCGCTTGGCTTCGACGTCGATGGTACGGCCCGCGAGCTTCTCGGGCTCCTTCTCCGCAGCCTCGCCTTCGCGCATGCCCTGCTTGAAGCCCTTGACCGCACCACCGAGATCCTCGCCGATGTTGCGCAGCTTCTTGGTGCCGAAAACGAGCATCACGATGACCAGGACGATCAGCCAATGCCAGATACTGAATGAACCCATCCGATGTACCTCTTGCGTGGTTGTTGGTCGGCGCGCGAATCGTCAGTGCGCGCGGCGGGCGACCATCGATCCGACCGGCTCCGGTCCGCCCAGCACATGCATGTGGAGATGATACACCTCCTGATTGCCGATCCTGCCGGTGTTGATGATGGTGCGGAAGCCCTCGTCCAGCCCTTGCGTGCGCGCCAGTTCGTTCGCCTTGGCGAGCATGTGGCCCAGGACCGGCACGTCGTTCGCGCGTGCATCCATCAGCGAAGCGATGTGGCCCTTGGGAATGATCATGAAATGCACGGGCGCGATCGGATGGATGTCATGAAAGGCGAAGATCAGATCGTCTTCGTAGATCTTTCGTGACGGAATCTCGCCGCGCGCGATGCGGCAGAAGATGCAGTCGGTCACGATGCCGCCCCTTCGCGCGAACGCTTCTCGTCGATGCCCGAGATGCCTTCGCGCCGGCGGAACTCGGCCATGACGTCGTCGATGCCGAGGTCGAAATGCGTCAGCAGCACCATGGCGTGAAACCACAGGTCGCAGGTCTCGCGCACGAGATGCAGGCGATCGCCGTCCTTGGCTGCCATCAGCGTCTCGGCGGCCTCTTCGGCCACCTTCTTGCACATGGCATCGAGGCCCTTGGCATGCAGGCTGGCCACATAGGAGGAATCCGCTGCGGCGCCCTTGCGTTCCTCGAGGGTGGCTTGCAGCCGGTGCAACACTTCAAGGTCGATCATTTGTAGATATCTCCTGGGTTCTTGAGTACCGGCTCGACCACCTGCCACTGGGCCGTATCGTCGAGCCGATGGAAAAAGCAGCTGCGCCGCCCGGTATGGCAGGCGATCCCGCCTTCCTGCTCGATGCGCAGCAGGATCACGTCCTTGTCGCAATCGGTGCGCACCTCCAGCACGCGCTGGACGTGGCCCGATTCTTCACCCTTGTGCCACAGGCGCGCGCGCGAACGCGACCAGTAAACCGCGCGTCCGCTTGTCACGGTCAGCGACAGCGCCTCGCGGTTCATGAAGGCGAACATCAGCACCTCGCCGGTCCCGGCATCCTGCGCGATGGCAGGCACCAGCCCGTCGGCATCGAAACGTACGGCGTCGATCCAGCCAGGCGTGCTCACAGTCTCACCTCGATGCCGCGCGAACGCATGTAGGCCTTGGCCTCGCCAACCGTGTGTTCGCCGTAGTGGAAGATGCTCGCCGCCAGTACCGCATCGGCGCCCCCTTCGGTCACGCCGGCGGCCAGATGATCGAGAGTGCCGACACCGCCGCTGGCGATCACCGGGATGCCCACCGCATCAGCCACCGCGCGCGTCAACGCAATGTCGAAACCGGCGCGCGTGCCGTCGCGATCCATGCTGGTCAGCAGGATCTCGCCCGCACCCAAGGCTTCGACCTGGCGCGCCCATGCGATGGCATCGAGGCCTGTGGCCGTGCGCCCGCCATGCGTATAGACCTGCCAGCCGCCGTCCGGGCGCGCCTTGGCATCGATGGCAACGACGATGCACTGCGAACCGACACGGCCGGAGGCCTCGGCGACAAGCTGCGGATTGTTCACCGCGGCCGTATTGATGCTCACCTTGTCGGCACCGGCATTGAGCAGTCGGCGCACGTCGTCGACCTTGCGCACGCCGCCGCCGACCGTCAGCGGAATGAACACGCGCTCGGCACAGGCATTGACGATGTGCAGGATGATGTCGCGGTCGTCGGAGCTGGCCGTGATGTCGAGGAAGGTGATCTCGTCGGCACCCTGGTCGTCGTAGCGCTGCGCGATTTCCACCGGATCGCCGGCATCGCGCAAAGACACGAAATTGACGCCCTTGACGACGCGCCCCGCGTTCACGTCGAGGCACGGAATGATGCGCTTGGCAAGCATCAGCGTTCGGCGACGAGCCGGTCGGCGTGCGCCTGCGCGTCGCGAAACACGAGGGTCCCCTCGTAGATCGCGCGCCCGGTAATCGCACCCATGATGCCCTCCTCGGCGACCGCGCACAACGCATCGATGTCGTCCAGCGACGCGATGCCGCCGCTGGCGATCACCGGGATGTGCAGGGCCTGCGCGAGCTTCACGGTGGCGGGAATGTTCACGCCGCTGAGCATGCCGTCGCGGCCAATGTCGGTGTAGACCACGGCTTCCACGCCGTAGTCCTCGAACTTGAGCGCCAGATCGATCACGTCGTGGCCGGTGAGCTTGGACCAGCCATCGACCGCCACCTTGCCGTCGCGGCCGTCGAGTCCGACGATCACGTGACCCGGAAAGGCGCCGCAGGCATCGTGAAGGAAGCCGGGATTCTTGACAGCCGCCGTGCCGATGATGACGTAGGAGAGGCCGTCGTCGAGACAGCGCTCGATGGTGTCGAGATCGCGGATGCCGCCACCCAGTTGGACGGGGATCTCATCGCCGACCTCCTGCAGGATCGATTTGATGGCCGCTTCGTTCTTCGGCTTGCCGGCGAACGCGCCATCGAGATCGACCAGGTGCAGTCGTCGTGCGCCTTGTTCGATCCAGTGTCTCGCCATCGCGGCGGGATCCGTGGAGAAAACCGTGGAGCGATCCATGTCGCCTTGCTGGAGCCGGACGCAGGCGCCACCCTTGAGATCGATGGCAGGAATGAGCAGCATGTCGGAGCGGAGTCGGGTTGGCGGCGTCGGGTCAGACGGACCACCGCATGAAGTTGTTCAACAGGCGCAAGCCGGGTAACGAGCTTTTCTCGGGATGGAACTGCACGGCGAAAATATTATCCCGAGCCACCGCGCTGGTAAAGGCAATGCCGTAATCCGTCCGGCTTGCCGTCAACGCCGGATCGTCCGGCGCCACATGGTAGCTATGCACGAAGTAGAAGCGGGTATTGTCGGCGATGCCATCCCACAGCGGGTGTACGCCGCACTGGCGCACCTCGTTCCAGCCCATGTGCGGTACCTTGAGGCGCTGGCCATCGGGCAGCGTCATGGCGTTCGCGGGGAAACGCGGCACCGAGCCGGCCAGGATGCCGAGCCCGCGCGATCCGCCCTCCTCCGCTTCACCGAAGAGCATCTGCAAGCCCACGCAGATGCCCAGAAAGGGCTTGCTGCGAGCCGCCTCGATGACGGCACCACGCAGCCCGCGGGCGTCCAGCTCGCGCATGCAATCGGGCATGGCACCTTGTCCCGGCACCACCACGCGATCCGCGGCTGCGATCTCGTGCGCGTCTGCGCTCACCGAGATGCGCGCCTCTGGTGCGACGTGTTCCAGCGCTTTGGCAACCGAGCGCAGGTTGCCCATGCCGTAATCGACGACGACGGTGTGCATTGGCGACGAGCCCGATCAACGACCGATCAGAGCGTTCCCTTCGTGGACGGTACGCCGGCGGCACGCGGATCATGCTCTGTCGCCGCACGCAATGCGCGGCCAAAGGCCTTGAATACCGTTTCGGCCTGGTGGTGGGCGTTGTCGCCGCGCATATTGTCGATGTGCACGGTGATGGCCGCATGATTGACCAGCCCCTGGAAAAACTCGCGGACGAGATCGACATCGAACTCGCCTATGCGCGCACGCGTGAAAGGCACGTTGAACACCAGGCCGGGGCGCCCGGAGAGATCGACGACGACACGCGAGAGCGCTTCGTCGAGCGGCACATGGGCATCGCCGTAGCGACGCAAACCGGCCTTGTCGCCCAGCGCCTTGGCCAGCGCCTGACCCAGCGTGATGCCGACATCCTCGACGGTATGGTGCGCGTCGATGTGCAAGTCGCCGGTCGCCTGGATGGCAAGGTCGATGCGCCCGTGCCGCGCAATCTGGTCGAGCATGTGATCGAGGAAGCCGACGCCGGTGGCGAGCGACGACTTGCCGTCGCCATCGAGATCGATGCGGACGACGACCTGCGTTTCGAGCGTGTTGCGCGTGACTTCGGCTTGGCGCATGGCCGATTACCCATTGCAGTGGATCGATGCGGCGCCGCGCGCGGTGTTCGAGCGCACGGCGTGTGCTGCAGCGCATGATACCATCGGCAACCCGACCCTCCGATGATCGAACACTGCGTCGCGCTGCCAGGGCGGCGGGCGCACATCGAACCGAAACCGCATGAGCAGCTTCTGGAGTCCCGTTGTCAGCCGCCTGACGCCCTACGTCCCAGGCGAGCAGCCCAAGGTGGCCAATCTCACCAAACTCAACACCAACGAGAATCCGTGGCCGCCAAGCCCGCATGTCATCGAGGCGATCCGCGAGCAGGCTGACGAGCGCTTGCGCCTGTATCCGCCGCCGGAAAGCGATGCGCTGCGCATGGCCATCGCCGGGCATCACGGACTGTCACCCGCGCAGATCTTCGTCGGCAACGGCTCCGACGAAGTGCTGGCAATCGTCTTCCAGTCCCTGCTCAAGCACCCGGCGCCGGTGGTGTTCCCCGACATCACGTACAGCTTCTATCCGGTGTATTGCGCGCTCTACGAGATCGACTCGTGCATCGTGCTGCTCGACGACAGCTTCGCCATCCGCGTCGATGACCTCTGCGCGGCGAACGGAGGTCGCAATGGCGGCATCATTTTCCCCAATCCGAACGCGCCGACCGGACGTCTGCTGCCGCTCGCCGAACTGGAGCGCCTGCTGACGGCGAATCGCGATTCGGTGGTGGTGGTCGACGAAGCCTATGTCGATTTCGGCGGCAATGCCGACCCGGCAACGATCCCCACCGCGATCGGCATGATCGGGCGATTTCCCAACCTGCTCGTCGTCCAGACGCTGTCGAAGTCGCGTTCGTTGGCGGGATTGCGCATCGGCTTTGCGGCAGGACATGCGGATTTGATCGAAGCGCTGTCGCGGGTCAAGAACAGCTTCAACTCGTATCCGCTGGACCGGCTGGCGATCGCCGGCGGCGTGGCCGCCTACGCCGACGCTGACCATTTCGCGAAAACGCGCGCGGCGATCATCGCCAGTCGCGAGAAGCTGACCGCCGAACTTGCCGCATTGGGTTTCGTTGTCGTGCCGTCGGCTGCCAATTTCGTGTTCGCCCGCCATCCGCGGCTCGATGCCCAAACTACAGTGGTGGCGCTACGGCGCCAAGGCATCATCGTGCGTCATTTCCGGCTGCCGCGCATCGACCAGCACCTGCGCATCACCGTCGGCAAGCCGGAACAATGCGACCAACTGGTGGCAGCGTTCGCCGCGTTGCTCAGCGCGGCGTGAGGCGCATTTCGGCAGCGCGGGCATGCGCGATCAGGCCTTCGCCACGCGCCAATGTCGACGCGATCGGTCCCAGCGTCTGTGCGCCGGCAGCGGATACGTCGATCAGGCTGGATCGCTTCTGGAAGTCATAGACCCCGAGCGGCGACGAAAAGCGCGCACTGCGCGAGGTAGGCAGGACGTGATTGGGACCGGCGCAATAGTCCCCCAGCGATTCGGACGCGTGGTGCCCCATGAAGATCGCGCCGGCATGGCGGACGAGCGGCAACAAGACTTCCGGATCCGCCACCGCAAGCTCCAGATGCTCCGGCGCAATGCGGTTGGCCAGCGCGCAGGCTTGCGTCAGGTCGGCGACCCGGATCAGCGCACCGCGACTGGCCAGCGACGTGGCAATGACGTCCTTGCGCGGCATGTCCGGCAGCAGCCGCGCGATGGACTCGGCGACCTGACCGAGCAGGCGCTCGTCGTCGGAAAGGAGAATCGACTGCGCCAGTTCGTCATGCTCGGCTTGCGCGAACAGATCCATCGCCAGCCAATCGGGGTTCGCGCTCGAATCGGCAATCACCAGCACTTCGGATGGCCCGGCAATCATGTCGATGCCCACGACACCGAACACGCGCCGCTTTGCCGCTGCGACATAGGCATTGCCGGGTCCGACGATCTTGTCGACCTGCGGCAGGGTCTGCGTTCCATAGGCAAGCGCAGCCACGGCCTGCGCGCCGCCGATGGCAAACACGCGATCCACCCTGGCCAGATGCGCGGCGGCGAGCACGAGCGCATTGCGATCGCCGTTGGGCGTCGGCACCACCATGATCAGTTCGCCCACGCCCGCCACGCGCGCCGGCACGGCGTTCATCAGCACCGAACTGGGATAGGCCGCCTTGCCGCCGGGCACGTACAGGCCGACGCGATCAAGCGGCGTGATCTTCTGGCCCAGGCGGGTGCCGTCGGCCTCCTCGATCTGCCACGAGTCCTGCCGCTGGTGTTCGTGGTAGCGGCGAATGCGCTCGATGGCGGCCTCCAGCGCGGCGCGCTGCACCGTCGGCAATGCGTCGGCGGCGCGACGAAGATCGGCAGCGGGTATTTCCAGCCCGGCAAGCGATGTTGCGTGCACCTTGTCGAATCGCGCCGTGTATTCAAGGACTGCGGGATCGCCCTCCCGGCGCACATGGCCGACGATCTCCGCGACGGCCGACTCGATTCGGTGATCGGTGCCGTGGTCGAGGTGCAGCAACGCGTCGAGGTCGGCGTCGAACGACGGCGCACGTGCATCCAGCCTGCGGATCATGGCGCGGCCTTCCGTGCATCGACCGCGCGACCGAACGCCTCGATGACCGGCTGCAAGGCTTCGCGTTTGAGCTTGAGTGCGGCGCGATTGACGATCAGCCGGCTGGAGATTTCCATGATCTGCTCGACTTCGACGAGGTGGTTGGCGCGCAAGGTGCTGCCGCTCGATACCAGGTCCACGATGACGTCCGCCAGACCGGACAGCGGCGCGAGTTCCATCGACCCGTAGAGCTTGATCAGATCGACGTGGACGCCCTTCGCCGCGAAATGGTCGCGGGCGGTTGTCATGTACTTGGTGGCGACGCGGATTCGCGCCCCCTGCCGGACGGCATGCGCATAGTCGAAATCGACGCGTGTCGCCACGCACATGCGGCAACGTGCGATCTGCAAGTCCAGCGGTTGGTAGAGCCCGTCGAGTCCGTGTTCGACGAGCACGTCCTTGCCCGCGATACCCAGCTCGGCCGCGCCATGGCGGACATAGGTCGGCACGTCGGATGCGCGGACGATGAGCAAGCGCACATCGTCGCGATTGGTACCGATGATGAGTTTGCGCGAAGACTCCGGATCCTCGGACGGCTCGATTCCGGCTGCCGCCAACAGCGGCAGCGTCTCCTCGAAGATGCGCCCCTTGGAAAGGGCAATGGTGACGGTGTCCATGTCGATCACTTGATGCGTTGCACGTCGGCACCCAAAGACTGCAGTTTGCCATCGAGCGCGGCGTAGCCGCGATCCAGATGATAGATGCGCTCGATGCGCGTCTCGCCGCGCGCCGCCAGCCCCGCGATGACCAGCCCGGCCGACGCCCGCAGGTCGGTGGCCATGACGATCGCACCGTCGAGGCGCTCGCGGCCGGTTACGACTGCCGTATTGCCGTCGATGCGGATGTCGGCACCCAGGCGAATCATCTCGACGGCGTGCATGAACCGATTCTCGAAGATCGTTTCGCGGATCATGGCTGCACCGGACGCCACCGTGTTGATGGCCATGAACTGGGCCTGCATGTCGGTCGGAAACGCCGGATACGGCGCCGTACGGATACTGACGGCATTGAGTCGGCGCGGTGCCTTGAGGCGGATGGCATCACGTTCGGTGGTGACCTCGCAGCCGGCATCGAGCAGCTTGTCGATGACTGCGTCCAGGTAGGCACCGGATGTCGCAGTGACGCGGACATCGCCGCCGGTTGCGGCCGCGGCGCAGAGGTAGGTGCCGGTCTCGATGCGGTCAGGCATCACGCGGAATTCGGCGCCGTCCAGCTTGGCCACACCCTGGATGCGGATGACGTCGCCGCCGTCCGGCGCGGCGCCTGCTTGCCGCTCCACCTTTACCCCCATCTGCCGCAACAGCTTGAGCATGGTGGATATGTCGTTGAGGTGAGGAACATTGGTCAACGTCAATGGGCGATCCGTCAGCAACGCCGCGCAAAGCAGCGGCAAGGCGGCGTTCTTGGCACCTGCGGCAGCTATTTCGCCGCGCAAGGGACGGCCTCCCCGGATCAGCAGGCTATCCACGCGCCCTCCATTCGTCCGGCGTCAGCGTCTGCATCGACAGGGCGTGCAGGACGCCACTGTCGAAGTGCTTCTTCAGGATCGCGTTCACTGCCTGCTGCCGCTTGACGCGGGACAGGCCGTCGAAGCGCTCGCTGACGATCACGGCCGAAAAATGATGACCGTCACCTTCGACGGCAAGATGAATACACGGTAGATCGGCGCGCAACCAATCTTCGATCTGACCAGGTTCAAGCATTGGATGGACTCCTAATTGCGCAGTTTGTAGCCGCGCCGCAAAAGCGATAACGAAAATGCGCCGAGCGATACGACGCCGAGAATCGAGACCAATGCACTGGCAAACGGCGAGACATCGGAAATGCCGAAGAAGCCGAACCGAAACCCGTCAATGAGGTAGAAAACCGGGTTCCACCTGGAAATGCCTTGCCAGAACGGTGGCAGCGAATGGATTGAATAAAAGACGCCCGACAGGAAGGTCAGCGGCAAGATGAGGAAGTTCTGGAAAGCCGCCAATTGGTCGAATTTGTCGGCCCAGATGCCGGCGACGACACCCAGCATGCCGAACAATGCACCGCCCGCCATGGCGAACCAGATGATCCACAGCGGATGCGCGAATGTCACCGGAGCAAGCCACGCCGTCGCCAGCAACACGCCGATGCCTACCGCGACACCACGGACGATCGCTGCGCCTACATAGGCCGCGAGGAACTCGCGGTACGAAATCGGCGGCAACAGCACGAACACGATGTTGCCCGTCACTTTCGACTGGATCAGCGACGACGACGCATTGGCGAAGGCATTTTGCAGCACCGACATCATCACCAACCCTGGAATCAGGAAGGCGCCATACGCGATGCCATGGACGCGCACATGGTCCTCGAGCACGTGAGAGAAGATCAGCAGGTAAAGCAGTGCGGTGAGCACCGGCGCGGCGACCGTCTGGAAGCCGACTTTCCAGAAGCGGATGACTTCCTTCTTCAGCAGCGTCGAAAAACCGGGGAATCGCTCGGCGATGACACTCATGCCGGGGTCTCCGACCTCATGACGCGCACGAATACGTCTTCAAGGTCCGGCTTAACGATTTCAATGTCGTCGAAATCACACCCGGCCGCGCGCACGCGCTGCAGGAGCTCGTCGAGCGCATCGTCGCGCTCGAAAGGAATCGAACACCAGCCATCCGGCTCGGCAATGGCGCCGGGAAAGGTGCTGCTTGGCGTTTGCCGGGTGTGCAGGCGCAACCGCCTGACGGACATGGTACGCAGCAAGTTGCGCGTCGAATCCAGTGCGACGATGCGACCCGCCTTGAGCATGGCAATGCGGGAACACAGGTTCTCTGCCTCTTCGAGGTAATGCGTCGTCAGCAGGATGGTGTGGCCTTCCTGGTTGAGGCGCTGGATGAAGCGCCACAGCGTTCGCCGCAATTCGACGTCGACACCGGCAGTCGGCTCGTCAAGGACGATCACCGGCGGCTTGTGAACCAGCGCCTGGCCGACCAGCACCCGGCGCTTCATGCCGCCGGACAGCATGCGCATATTGACGTGCGCCTTCTCCGTCAGGTCGAGGTGATGCAGAATTTCATCGATCCAGTCGTCATTTCCGCGGATGCCGAAATAGCCACTTTGAAACTTGAGCGTCTCGCGTACGCTGAAGAACGGATCGAACACCAGTTCCTGCGGCACAACGCCGATCAGGCGTCGCGCCGCACGATAGTCGCACACCACGTCGTGACCGAATATCCGGAGGGTGCCTTGGTCGGCGCGCACCAGACCCGCAAGAGCCGAAATCAGCGTCGTCTTGCCGGCACCGTTCGGCCCCAGAAGTCCGACGAACTCGCCTTGAGCGATCTCCAGATCCACGTCCTTGAGTGCAACCAATGCACCGTATGACTTGGACACGCCTCGAATGCTGACGGCACCCACGTTGGACTCACCCACGGGCCGGATCCTCCGCGTTCCGGCGGCACAGTGTGCGCGCCGCGTTCATGCGGATGTCGCAAGATGGCCAGCGATCACGTCGGATACGTCGTAAACCTCGGCAAGTCCCTGGATTTGCGGCGGCAGTCCCTGCAGGCGGAGGTTGGCGCCAACTACCTGCGCGTGTCGCATCCATGCGAAAAGCACGGCCAAGGCCGCCGAATCGATTTCACTCGCGCCTGAAAGATCGAACGATCGCGCACCATTGTCGATGGCGTCGACGCCTTTCTGCATCAAAGACGCAGCCGTGCCCATGGTCATCGGTGCCGACACGCAGGCCAGTTCGCCCGATTGCTCGATCATGGCTTGGCAGCCGACCCGGTGCCCTGGCGGTTCTTTTCCTTCAGAGACTCGATCAGACCGGGAATGCCAGTGTTCCGGATTTCAGTGGCGAAGCTGTCCCTGTAGTTCGTGACGAGGCTGACGCCGCCCACCTCGATGTCGTAGACGCGCCAGCCACCTTCCGCCCGCTCGAGGTAGTAGTCGATATTGATCGCCTTTGCACCCGGTTGCTGGACCTCGGTCTTCACTCGGGCGTCGGTCTGCGCGGGCGCAAGCGCCGATGGCTTGATGGCGACCGTCTGATCCCGATACTGGGTGAGCGCCTTGGAGTAGGTGCGCACGAGCAACTTGCGGAACTCCTCGGCGAGCGCAGTTTGCTGTTCCGGCGTCGCCTGGCGCCAGCTCTTGCCCACCGCCAATTGCGTCATGCGCTTGAAATTGAAATTGGGAAGCACCTTCACTTCGATCAGCGCGATGGCCCTCGATGTGTCGCCGTTTTGCAACGCCTTGTCGTTGCGCGCGATCTCAAGCACTTCGTCGGTTACCTGCCGGATCAAGGCATCGGGCGCCAAATCCGCGGCGGAAACGGGAATGGCGGCAAGGACGCAACTGACGACCACGCAAGACAACCATGAACGGATTGGAAGAAGAAACGTCATCACACGACTTTCACGAACATGGCTATTCCTCGTCCCAATTCCGACGCGGCGGATCGCCGTCATATACAAGATTGTTCCGTCGCTGCAGGTAGGCATCGCGGACATAGGCGTACTTGTCGAGCGCGGCTTCTTCAATGACCTTGTCGGCGGGCAGCAAGTCCGCGCGCGTATTCACGATGCGCAGAATGGACAGGCTGTTTCGCGTCGCCACATCGGAAACGCGCGCGACCGGATCGACACTGCTGTCCAGCACGAACCCGGCCGTATCGCGCAGCGTACGCGGGCCGAAAACGGGCAGCACCACGTAAGGTCCGCCGCCAATTCCCCAGCGCCCGAACGTCTGACCGAAGTCTTCGTCGTGTTTCTCCAGGCCGAGTTCGGATGCCACGTCAAACACGCCGAGCAAGCCGACCGTGGTGTTCACAAGTACGCGCCCGATGTCGCTGGCCCCGGCGCCCGGCTTTCCCTGCAGCACGTTGTTGACGCCGACGAAGACGTCTTCGATATTGCCGAAGAAATTGCTCACGCCCCGTCGCACGAATGACGGCAGCACACTCTCGTACAACCGTGCCGTCGGCTTGACTGCCAAGGCATCCAGTCCTTCATTGAACACGAAGACCACGCGATTGACGCCTTCCACAGGGTCTCGGGCTTGCGGCGTCCACGAGCAGGCCGACATGGCACCGGCGATCGTCAATGCCAGCACACCCGCCCGAATTCGGGCAAGCAGGCGGGATTTCGCGTATCGGTGTTGGAAGGTCATGATGAATCGGTCAGTTTGACGGCGTTGGTTCTGCGGCCTTGTTGAACATGAACTGACTGATCAGTTTTTCAAGCACGACTGCAGACTGGGTCTTCTTGATAATGTCGCCGGGCGCAAGCATCGCACTGTCGCCACCGACTTCGAACCCGATGTATTGCTCGCCGAGCAGTCCTGACGTATTGATGGTGGCGAATGTGTCCTTTGGAAAACGGTAGCGACTGTCCAGTGCGATCGAAACCTCGGCCAGATACGATTCGGTGTCGAAACGGATGTCGGAAACCCTTCCTACGACAACACCCGCACTCTTTACCGCGGCACGCACCTTCAGTCCGCCGATGTTATCAAAACGGGCTTGTACCACATAGGTCTCGCCCTGGCCGACGCCACTCAGATTGCCGACCTTGAGGGCAAGGAACAACAACGCACCAAGGCCCAGTGCGACGAAGAACCCCACCCAGAGATCGAGGGTCATGCGGCTCATATCAGGTACCTCTAAACATGAAAGCGGTCAGGATGAAATCGGCACCCAGAATGGCCAACGACGAGGTGACCACCGTACGGGTCGTCGCGCCGGACACGCCTTCGGCGGTCGGTTCGGCGTCATAGCCCTCGAAAACGGCGACCCAGCTGACGATGAGCCCGAACACGACGCTCTTGATGACGCCATTGAGAATGTCTTCGGAAAAGTCGACCGACGCCTGCATCTGGGACCAGAACGAGCCTTCGTCGACGCCGATAAGCCTGACGCCGACGAGATAACCGCCGAATATGCCCATGGCGGAAAACAGCGCAGCGAGCAAGGGCATCGAGATCACGCCACCCCAGAATCGGGGGGCCACCACGCGTGCAATCGGATCCACGGCCATCATTTCCATTGCCGACAACTGCTCCGTGGCTTTCATCAATCCGATCTCCGCGGTGATGGCCGAACCGGCACGGCTTGCAAACAGGAGCGCGGCAACAACCGGGCCCAATTCCCGCACCAGCGACAGCGCAACGAGAATTCCCAAGGCTTCGGACGATCCGTACCGCTGCAATGTATCGTAGCCCTGCAGGCCGAGCACCATGCCGACGAACAGGCCGGACACCAGAATGATGACCAGCGACAGCACGCCGGTGAAGTAGATTTCACGAATCGTCAGTCCGAAGCGCTGCATCGACGTGCCGCTGTGCAATACGATCGCAAGCAGGAACCGGCTGGCAAAGCCCAGGCGCCAGACGCGATTGGTCACATTGCGCCCGAGACGACGCAAAACGTCGGCAATACCCGATTTGGCGCTCACGTCAGCGCACGCCCAGCAAATCGTCGGCATAGCCGCGCGATGGGTAGTGGAATGGTACGGGCCCGTCGGCTTCGCCCCAGACGAACTGATGCACATACGGCGCAGTCGAAACGCGCATTTCCTCTGCGCTGCCTTCGGCGACGATTCGGCCTTCGGACAGGAAATACACGTAATCCACGATCTTGAGCGACTCGTGCACATCGTGGGTGACGACGATCGACGTGGCGCCCAGCGCATCGTTCAAGCGGCGAATCAGTTCGCCAACGATCGACAAGGAAATCGGGTCGAGCCCGGCAAAGGGCTCGTCGTACATGATCAGCATCGGATCGAGGGCGATCGCGCGCGCCAGCGCCACGCGCCGCGCCATGCCGCCCGAAAGCTCTGCGGGCATGAGTTGGTGTGCGCCGCGCAGGCCGACCGCATGCAGCTTCATCAGCACCAGGTCACGAATCATCTCTTCGGGCAGGTCCGTATGTTCGCGCATCTGGAACGCGACGTTCTCGAAAACGGACATGTCGGTGAACAGCGCACCGAACTGGAAGAGCATGCCCATCTTCCGGCGCAGGGCATACAGCCCGTCGGCACCAAGCGAATGCACCCGCTCGCCGGCCACCACCACCTCGCCGGCCGACGGGCGCAATTGCCCCCCGATCAGCCGCAGCGTGGTCGTCTTGCCACAGCCGGAACTCCCCATGATCGCAACGACCTTGCCCTTGGGGATGGCCATGTTGATACCAGAGAGGATCGGCCGGTTGTCGTACGAGAAGTTCAGATCGGTGATCTGAACGAGCGGGGCACTGGAATTCACGGCTGGATCAGGTAATAAGGGTGCGATTTTAGCAGAGGCGGCAGGCCGACCACCCGTGCCGGCGTCGATGCGTGCGATTGTCATGGTTCTACGCCGTCGGCTTCTGCGGGGACACATTCGCTAACATTCGCCCATGCAACCTCCCGCCGCGAAACCGCCCATCCTCATCGTCGACGACGATTCCCTGATCAGCGAGGCGCTCGGCATCGTGCTGGCGCGCGATTTCGTCGTTCATCGTGCCTCCACGCGCCGCGAGGCGGTCGCACTCGTCGAGCAGGTCGGCGTGCCGTCAATCGCGCTGGTTGACCTCGGATTGCCGCCGCACCCGCACGCACCGACCGAGGGCTTTGCGCTGATCGGCGAGCTGCTGGCCCGCGATTCGGCCATCCGCGTGCTCGTTCTTTCGGGCCAGAGCGATGACGCCAATGCGCGGCATGCCAGAACCCTCGGCGCCATCGATTTCGTGTCGAAGCCCGTCGAGGTCGACGTCCTGCGCCAGTTGCTGCTTCGCCTGGCATCACTCGACACGGCAGGCGGTACCGGGCTGATCGGCGAGAGCCCCCCCCTGGTGCGCCTGCGCACCCAGATCAAGCAGTTCGCGCAGTCGCCATTCCCCGTGCTCATCGAAGGCGAATCGGGTTCGGGAAAGGAACTCGCGGCCGCAGCATTGCACAAGCTTTCGCCCCGCGCACAGGAAGCCTACCTCGCGCTCAACTGCGCCGCGCTGTCGCCATCGCTCGTCGAGGCGATGCTGTTCGGTCATGCCAAGGGCTCGTTTACCGGCGCAACAGGCGCACGTGCCGGGTATTTCGAAGATGCGGCCAATGGCACGCTGTTCCTCGACGAGATCGGCGAGTTGCCGCTCGAGCTGCAGCCCAAACTGCTGCGCGTGCTCGAGAACGGCGAATACCAGCGTATCGGTGAAACCCAGCCCCGGTATTCGTCTGCACGCATCGTTGCCGCCACCAACCGGGATCTCCGCCAGGAGGTCCGTGCCGGGCGATTTCGCGCCGACC
This sequence comes from Rhodocyclaceae bacterium, assembly GCA_044230495.1. Classification (GTDB taxonomy): domain Bacteria; phylum Pseudomonadota; class Gammaproteobacteria; order Burkholderiales; family Rhodocyclaceae; genus JADJEF01. The sequence continues at coordinate 30,280 of JBGARB010000009.1, read as the reverse complement.
TCTACCATCGACTGTCGGTTTTTTCCGTGAACATGCCTGCCCTGCGCGATCTGGGCGAAGACAGGATGACCTTGTTCCGGCATTTCGCCCTTTTCTATGCCCGACAGGCCAACTGCGCGCCCGTCTCGCTGGAACCGGCTGCACGCGACAGGCTCGATGCGTATGCGTTCCCGGGCAACGTGCGCGAACTGCGCAACATCGCCATCCGTCTGACCGCCAAGCATCCCGGTCAGACGGTCACGGCCTTCGACCTGGAAGGCGAACTCGAGGTGCCCGTGTCGCCGAGCACGCCGATGGCCGAAGTCGTTGCCAGCCCGATGTTGGCCGATGATGCCGTCGGTCGCGCGATGGCCCGCCTCGGCCAGGAACCCAATTTCGCGCTCAACGACGAATTGCATCGTTTCGAGTCCGCCTACATCGAGGCCGCTCAGCGTCTGGCCGGCGGTAACCTGAGCCAGGCCGCCCGGATGCTCGGCATCAGCCGGACGACGCTGTACAACCGCATCGAATCCTTGATGCGCGCCAAGCGCCAATAAACCCATCCACATTCCAGAAAGCGCGCATGTACCTCGAACATTTCGGACTGAACGAAGCGCCCTTCCGCATCACTCCGCACACGGAGTTCTTCTTTTCCGGCGGGAACCGCGGCGCGACGCTCGAAGCGCTCATGTACGCCATCGTGCACGACGAGGGCATCGTCAAGGTCAGCGGCGAAGTCGGCAGCGGCAAGACCATGTTGTGCCGGGTGTTGATGGAACGCTTGCCGGAAAGCGTCGCGATCGTCTACCTGGCCAATCCATCGCTCTCCCGCGACGACATCCTGTATGCCATCGCGGATGAGCTCCATCTGGAGATTCCGGCAAACACGCGCTCGTCCGCCGTGATGCGGGCGCTGCAGGAGCAGTTGATCCGCTCGTACGGCGAAGGACGCCAGGTCGTCGTGCTGGTCGACGAAGCGCACGCCATGCCCGCCGAGACGCTTGAGGAAATTCGGCTGCTGTCGAACCTCGAGTCCAACAAGCACAAATTGCTGCAACTGGCGATGTTCGGTCAGCCCGAGCTGAACGATATCCTGGCCCGGGCCGATATGCGTCAACTCAAGGAACGCATCACGCACAACTTCCTTCTTGAGCCGCTGCAACTGTCCGACATCGGCAGCTACATCGAGTTCCGCCTGCGCGCGGCCGGCTACAAAGGGCCGATGCCGTTCACCGAACCGGCGATCAAGGCGATTGCCAAAGCCTCCCTTGGCCTGACCCGGCGCATCAACATCCTTGCCGACAAGTCGCTGCTGGCAGCCTATTCCGCCGGTACGCATCAGGTCGGGCCGCGTGAGGCACGTGCGGCGATCCAGGACACCGAGTTCAGTTCGGCAACGCGCACCAGCGAATCCGGCGATTCCCAGCTTCGCAAGTGGTGGCCGGCGCTCCCCGGTGGGGCGTTGGCAGTCGTTGCGCTCGCGCTGTGGCTGACGGGCACCCTGCCGCCCTCGCCATTCGCAGATCCCGCGGCGGTCGTCCAATCGCCGGTGACCCCCACAGTGGCGCCGCCCGCCGCTTCGCCCGCCCCGGTCGCCGCGCCGGCAGCCGAGTTGGCGGCCATGCCGATAACGGCACCCGCCGCTGGCACGCCGACGGGCAGCGGGCCTGGCGAGAACTCACCACCGGCACAATCGCCTGCCCCGGCGCCGTCCGGCGCTGGCGCCACCACACCTGCCGCCGAATCGCCACCCCCCGTGACCGCTCCCGCACCGACCGCGACGTCCGTGCCTGCCACGAACACCGTGCCGCCCGCGCCAGCGGCGGCTGAAATCAAGGTGGTCAAGTCGGCTCCGGCGCCGGCCGTCGAGCCGCCAGCGACCGTATCGACTCCTGCAGCAAGCGCAAACGACATGCGGCCGGCCACAAAATCGCCTGCAGCAGCGGCACCAGGTGAGTTGTCTTCGCGCGCGCTGGACGCCGGACGCGAATGGATGGAACGCACCGCCGACGACCGCTGGTTTGTCCAGCTCCTGCTCGGCGATGCCAGCACGACGGTGGCCATGGAGGACTTCCTTCGCCGGGCGGCGCAAAACAGTTCGATCGACCCGACGCAATTGCGCATGTACGCAACGCATGTCGGCGGCAGCACCCGCTATGGCGTGATCTATGGCGAATACGCTTCGCGCGCGGAAGCGACGGCCGCCGTATCAGCGCTCCCCGTCGCGATGCGCGTGAGCAAGCCCTTCCCGCGACAGGTCAGACATCTGCGCTGACGGAGCGGTCGCCGCGCGCCGCCATCCCCCAGGTCGCGGCGATGCAGGCGCCGACCACCAGCGCAATGCCGGCCCACGCCGTGGGCACCAGGTGTTCGTCCCAGAACAGCACGCCGAGCGCGCTGGCGAATACGATCGTCAAGTTCGAAAGCGCGGCCGTTCCCAGCGCGCGACCGCGCTTGTAGGCCGCCGTCATGCACAGTTGGGCGGCAAGGCCGAACAGCCCGACCCCAAGCAGCAGCATCCCGTCCGCGCCCGACACCCATTGAATGGCCGTCGTTTCGCCACCCACCATGACGACGGCGCCGAGGACCGTCGCCAGCAACGAAAAATGGAACACCACCCGCCATTCGGGCTCGCCGGCGCGTCCGAGCCGTCGCACGCCCAGATAGGCGAAGCTTGCCAGTGCGCCGGCGCCAAGGGCCATCAAGGCACCCGGCCACGCATCGGCATCGAGCGTCGGCTGAAGTATCAACGCGACACCGGCGAAGCCGACCAGCAGCGCCGCCCATAGCATCCGCGATGGCCATTGCCGCAACGACAGGCCGATGATCAACGCAAGAAACAGCGGCGACGTGTAGTTCAACGTGATCGCGGTGGCCAGCGGAATGCGCGCGACGGCATGGAAATATGCCAGCAACGCGGCCACGCCGGCGATGTCGCGAAAGACGTGCCATCGCCAATGCGCGGTCGCCAGCGATCGGCCGGTCAGCAACACCCATGCGCCAATCACGACGACCGACACGATGCCGCGCCAGAACACCAATTCGCCAACGGCATGGCGGTCCGCGGCGGCTTTCACGCACGCGCCCATGCACGCAAACAAGAGGCTGGCGGCAGTCATCCAGAGCGCGGCGCTTGCACCCGCCCGCGGCGGATGCAAGCGCCGTGTCACCACCACTGTAGTTTGGACCGGCGCCTGTGCCTATCGGCCTGCCAGATGCTGCCCCATGACCCGACGGTAGAACTCATGGAAGTGCTGCATGCCGTCTTCCATCGGCGACTGGTAGGGGCCCACCTCGTTGCGACCGGCATTGAACAGCGCCCGCCGGCCGCGATCCATCCGCTCGCCGATCTCGTCGTCCTCGATCGCGGTCTCCATGTAGGCCGCCTGCTCTGCCGCCTTGAAGTCCGGTTCGAAGTGCGCGATGTCCTCGGGGTAATAGAACTCGACGACGTTCAGCGTCCGGTCGATTGCCTGCGGGATAATCGACGACACCACGAGCACGTGCGGATACCACTCGACCATCACGTTCGGGTAATACGTCAGCCAAATGGCACCGTGCGGCGGCAGTTGGCCGCCGTAGTATTCCAGTACGGCCTGGTGCCAACGCTTGTACGTGGGGCTGCCAGGCTTAGCCAGCGACGTGACGCCGACGCGCTGCACCGAATACCACTCGCCGAACTGCCACGTGAGGTCGTCGCAGGTGACGAAATTGCCCAGGCCCGGGTGGAACGGCGCCACGTGGTAGTCCTCGAGGTACACCTCGATGAAGGTCTTCCAGTTGTAGTTGCACTGGTGCAATTCGACCTTGTCGAGCACATAGCCGCTGAAATCGAGTTCGCCGGCCACCGTCATGCCGGCCAGATCCGCCACCGCCGATCGCGGCCCCTTGAACAGCAGGCCTTGCCAGCGCTCGAGCTTCTGCCGCGACAGATTCAGGCACGGATTGGCCGGAAAGTGCGGTGCACCGATGAGGCCGCCGTCCATGTCGTAGGTCCAGCGGTGCAGCGGGCAGACGATGTTTTCGCCCTTGCCGGCGCCCGTGTACATGACCGCCTGGCGATGCCGGCAGACATTCGACATGTCGTACACACCGTCCGCACGGCGCACCAGCATGCGGCCATGATCGAGCCATTCCTGCGTGCGGTAGTCGCCCGCCTCGGGCACCATCAGTTCATGTCCGACATACCCCGGCCCGGCATCGAAGATGAGCTTCTTCTCCAACTCGAAAAGCTTCTCGTCGAAATACCATGACACCGGAAACTGCGAGGTGCCAGGCGCTAGCCGCGAACGGGTGGCGATATCGGACATAATTCCCAACCTCCAAGAAAGAAAACCCGGAAACCGGAGAACCAACGGAATCTGCCGCTTGCCGCCACCGTCAATGCGTGGACGAACGACGAGCGACAAAAAGAAAAGTCGGCGGACGCCGACGGACGAATTTTAGCCCAATTGACCACCGGGTCACAGTTCCGGTAATTTGGCATGTTTCCGCCAGTTAGCTGGGGTTCGGCACACGCCGCGATCCCGGCACACGTCAGACGCGCATGGCCAGCCACAACAAGAAATCCTTCGACTTCGAAGCCGCCCTCGAGGAACTGGAGGCCATCGTCGCGGCAATGGAAAGCGGCCGCATGCCGCTCGACGAAGCCCTGACGCGCTTCGCACGCGGCAGCGAACTGCTCAAGGCCTGCCAGGACACGCTCCGCGCCGCGGAGAAGCGCATCGAAGGGCTTGAAGAGAGCCTGCTCGATCCGACCGACACCGGCGCCGAAGGCAATGACGACAACGCCTGATGCCGATTTTGCGCGCTGGATGGCAAATATCCAGGCGCGCACCGAATCCTCGCTTGCGTCGCTGCTGCCCCCAAGCGACAAGGTGCCGGCCCGTTTGCACGAAGCCATGCGCTACAGCACATTGGGCGGTGGCAAGCGTGTCCGTCCGATGTTGTGCCATGCGGCCGGCGCTGCCGTCGGAGCCGCCGGTGACAGGCTCGATCCGCCTGCCTGCGCGGTCGAACTGATCCATGTGTATTCGCTGGTACATGACGACCTGCCGGCCATGGATGATGACGCGTTGCGGCGTGGCAAGCCGACCTGCCACGTCGCGTTTGACGAAGCCACGGCGCTGCTGGTCGGCGATGCGCTGCAATCTTTGGCGTTCGAGGTGATGGCGCGCCCCGTCGAAGGGCTTGCCCCGGCACGGCAACTCGGGATGATCCGCCTGCTCGGGGAAGCCGCCGGCTCGCGCGGCATGGCGGGCGGTCAGGCCATCGACCTGGGCGCTGTCGCGCGCACGCTGACGCTCGCCGAGCTCGAATACATGCACATCCACAAGACCGGTGCGCTGATCCAGGCAGCCGTGCTGCTCGGCGGTCACGCGGCCGGCGCAGATGAAGACCAGCTATCCGCACTCGGCCAGTATGCGCACCGCGCCGGCCTGCTGTTTCAGGTCGTCGACGACATCCTCGATGCCGAAGCCGATACCCGGACGCTGGGCAAGACCGCCGGCAAGGACGCTGCCGACAACAAGCCGACCTACTATTCCTTGCTGGGCGCGAGTGCCGCGCACGACTTCGCGAGCGACTTGCGCGCTCGGGCGCATGCAGCGCTGGCGCCTTTCGGGTTGCGCGCCGGGCACCTGGCACAGCTCACCGATTACATTGCCGACCGTCGATTCTGATGAATACCCCGCTGCTCGATACCGTCCAGTCCCCGGACGACCTCCGGCGCCTTGCGCCGGAGCAACTGCCGGAGTTGGCCGCGGAGCTTCGCCAGTTCCTTCTGGAATCCGTGTCGCGGACCGGTGGACACCTGTCGTCCAATCTCGGCACAGTCGAACTGACGATCGCGCTGCACTACGTGTTCGAAACGCCACGTGACCGTTTGGTCTGGGACGTCGGCCACCAAACTTATCCGCACAAGGTACTCACCGGCCGGCGTGCCGGCATGGCCAAGCTGCGCATGAAGGACGGCGTATCGGGGTTTCCGCGCCGCCACGAGAGCGAATACGACACGTTTGGCGTCGGCCATTCGTCGACGTCGATTTCCGCGGCCTTGGGCATGGCGGTCGCCGCCCGCCACGCGCGCGACGATCGTGCCGTGGTGGCCATCATCGGCGATGGCGCGATGTCCGCCGGTCAGGCGTTCGAGGCCTTGAACAACGCCGGTGTGGCGGACGCCAACCTGCTCGTCATCCTCAACGACAACGACATGTCGATCTCGCCGCCGGTCGGCGCACTGAACAAGTACCTCGCCCGCCTGCTGTCGGGGCGCACGTTCAACGCCGCGCGACGCGCCGGCGAGCGCGTGCTGTCGCAAATGCCGACGATGCTGGAAATCGCCAACCGCGTCGAGGAACACGTCAAGGGCTTCATTTCGCCGGGCACGCTGTTCGAGGAGCTGGGATTCAACTACATCGGCCCCATCGACGGCCATGACCTCGATGCGCTGGTGCCGACCTTGCAGAACCTGCGTCAGCTCAAGGGGCCGCAATTCCTGCATGTCATCACGCGCAAGGGCCAGGGTTACAAGCTTGCCGAAGCCGACCCGGTGCTTTACCACGGCGTCTCGAAGTTCGATGCCGACCAGGGCATTGCCCAGGGCAAGGCGGGCGCGAAGCCGACCTATACGCAGATCTTCGGCGAATGGTTGTGCGACATGGCGGCGCGCGACGCGCGATTGTTCGGCATCACGCCGGCGATGCGCGAAGGCTCCGGACTGGTGCGTTTCGCCGAGCTGTACCCTGATCGCTATTTCGATGTCGGCATTGCCGAGCAGCACGCGCTGACATTCGCTGCCGGCATCGCCTGCGAAAACCAGAAGCCGGTCGTGGCGATCTATTCCACCTTCCTGCAACGTGCCTATGACCAGTTGATCCACGACATCGCGCTGCAGAATCTGGATGTCACGTTTGCCATCGACCGCGGCGGCCTGGTCGGCGCGGACGGTGCCACGCACAACGGCGCCTTCGATCTGTCCTATCTGACGTGCATCCCGAACATGGTGGTGATGACGCCGAGCGACGAAGCCGAATGCCGGCAGATGCTCACCACGGCCTATCACCATCCCGGTCCTGCGGCCGTGCGCTATCCGCGCGGCAGCGGACCGGGCGCGACATTGCCGGCCACCCTCGAATCCCTGCCGCTGGGCAAAGGCGTCGTGCGTCGCGAGGGGAAAGGCATCGCGCTGCTCGCATTCGGCGCGATGTTGACGCCGGCCTTGCGCGCCGGCGACACGCTGGATGCGACGGTCGCCAACATGCGTTTCGTCAAGCCGCTTGACGTCGAGCTTGTGCGTGATCTCGCCGCCCGGCATGACCTGCTCGTGACGATCGAGGAAAACACCATCATCGGCGGTGCCGGCACCGAAGTGGCGCGCGCCATCGAAATGGCGGGCCTCGGCACGCCGCTGATGCGGTTGGGGCTGCCCGATCGCTTCATCGACCACGGCGACAGCGCTGCGCTGTTGCGCGAACTGGGCCTGGACGCAGAAGGGATCGTGGCGTCGGTGAGCACCCGACTGCGCGAGGGTAATAGTTGAGTAAATTTGTCGGGATGATATAGTGACGCATCACCAGACGCGGTTGCACCGCCTCCTCCACCATGAACAGTCCAGAAACCATACCTGACGTACAAAGCGCCGCCGACTCGCGGCAACTGCCGATCAACAAGGTCGGCATCAAGGCCATCCGCCATCCGATCCGCGTTCTCGACAAGGGCGCCGGCACGCAGCACACGATCGCCACCTTCAACATGTACGTTGGCCTGCCGCACAATTTCAAGGGCACGCACATGTCGCGGTTCGTCGAGATCCTCAACGCGCACCATCGCGAAATTTCGGTGGAAAGTTTCGAAGCGATCCTGCGCGAAATGGTCGGGCGACTGGAAGCCACGACCGGCCTCATCGAAATGAGCTTTCCCTACTTCGTGGACAAGGAGGCGCCCGTTTCGAAGGTGCGCAGCCTGATGGATTACGAAGTCACGTTCCTTGGCGAAATCGCCGACGGTGGCGTGTACCGTCAGCAGACCAAGGTCGTCGTACCCGTCACCAGCCTTTGCCCCTGCTCGAAGAAGATCTCCGATCGCGGCGCCCATAACCAGCGTTCCCACGTGACCATTGCCGTGACCACGAACAGCTTCGTGTGGATCGAGGACATCATCGGCATCGCCGAGCGCAATGCGTCCTGCGAGCTGTACGGCCTGCTCAAGCGCCCGGACGAGAAATACGTCACCGAGCGTGCCTACGACAACCCGAAGTTCGTCGAGGACCTGGTTCGCGACATCGCCGCAACGCTCAACCGCGACCCGCGGATCGATGCCTATGTGGTCGAAAGCGAGAACTTCGAATCGATCCACAACCACTCGGCCTACGCGTTGATCGAACGCGACAAGCGAAGCGGCTAAAGCGCCGTGTCACCACCACTGTAGTTTCAAAGCAAAAAAGGCCGCGACGAAATCGCGGCCTTTTTTGTTGGCAGACAGCCGCTTTATTCGGCGGTCTTGCGCGCGGCGAGCTTCTCCTTGATGCGAGCCGACTTGCCCGAGCGCTCGCGCAAGTAATACAGCTTGGCGCGACGCACATCGCCGCGGCGCTTCACTTCGATGCTGGCGATCAGCGGCGAATACGTCTGGAACGTCCGCTCGACGCCCTCGCCCGACGAAATCTTGCGCACGATGAAGCTCGAGTTCAGGCCACGGTTGCGCTTGCCAATGACGACGCCTTCGAAAGCCTGCACACGCTTGCGCTCGCCTTCGACGACATTCACATTCACGATCACCGTATCGCCAGGGGCGAATTCGGGGATGGTCTTGCCCAGACGGGCGATTTCTTCCTGTTCGAGTTGCTCAATCAGATTCATGATGACTCCAAAAAATACCCATGGCCTTTGGCCTGAGGACAGAGCAGGCGGATGCAATGCCTGGTGTCGCCGACTTGTTATCGATGGAGCCTTTGGCCTTCGGCCAGAAGCTCCGCCTCTTCCTTGCCCAACGCCCGCTCCTGCAACAGATCAGGTCGTCGATGCAGGGTTCGCAGCAGCGACTGTTGCAGTCGCCACCGGCGAATCCGGTTGTGGTCACCGGACAACAGCACGTCCGGCACCCGCTCATTTTCGTACATTTCCGGCCGCGTGTAATGCGGACAGTCCAGCAATCCGGCGGCAAACGACTCCTCTACCGCCGACAGATCATCGTTCAGGGCGCCGGGCAACAAGCGCACGCTGGCATCGATGAGCACCATCGCGCCCAACTCGCCGCCGGACAACACATAGTCGCCCAGCGACACTTCCTCATCCACGCAGCGCGCGATCACGCGCTCGTCAATGCCTTCGTAACGTCCGCACAACAGCAGCGCGCCGTCGCCTGTCGCCAGTTCCGCCACCCTCGCCTGCGTCAGAGGGGAGCCCTGCGGCGACAGGTAGATCACTGGCGCCGTCCCGCCACGACTGTGTTTTGCCGCGGCAATCGTGCGCTCCAGTGGCGCCGCCATCATCACCATCCCTGGCCCGCCACCGTAGGGCCGGTCATCCACCGTGCGATGCGCGTCGTCCGTAAAGTCGCGCGGGTTCCACGCGTTCAGCGACCACAGGCCGCGCTCCAGCGCCCGCCGCGTGATCCCCGAGGCGGTTACCGCCGAGAACATCTCCGGAAACAACGTCACCACATCGAAGCGCAGGCTCACCAGTCGCGCTCCCAATCCACCACGATCAAACCTGCTGCGAAATCCACGCGGACGATCGCCGAGGCAATGAACGGCACCAGGCGTTCCGTTTCGCCGTCTGCCACCACCAGCACATCGTTGGCGCCGGTTTCGATCAGCCGCACGACACGCCCCAGTGGCTCGTTCGCCCGGTTCACGACAGCAAGGCCGACCAGATCGTCCCAGTAATACTCGTCCGGCGCATTTGCCGGCATTGCATCGCGCGGCAGGCCGACGAACCAACCCTTGTGCGTCTCCGCTGCTGCCCGGTCGTCGATGCCGCCCAGCTTCACATCGAGCTTGCCACCGGCCCAGCGGGCTGTCTCGATGACATGCGGCTGCCATTGATCGGCAGGCGCATCGGCATGAGGTGACAGCAGCCAGGTTTCGACGTCGATCCATTGCGCCGGATCGTCGGCATGCGGATCGACGCGCAGCCAGCCCTTGATGCCGTACGGCGCCACGACCCGGCCGAGCACGATCACGGGCAACCCCGGCGAACGGCCCGGCGAATCGCTGCTCAGGCCGCTGCTTGCGCGCCGGCCTGCTTGACGAGGCGAGCGGCGGTCGGCGACAGTTGTGCGCCGTGTTCGCGCCAGTAGGCCAGACGGGCCGTATCGACCACCAGGCCCTTTTCCTTTTCGGAAGCCACCGGATTGTAGAAACCGATGCGCTCGATGAAGCGGCCATCGCGGCGATTGCGCGAATCGGTCACGACCATGTTGAAAAACGGGCGCTTTTTGGCACCGCTGCGCGCAAGACGAATGACGACCATGGGATCTCTTTGATTCGGTTTGAAAAGGGGTGGGATTCTAGCTGAAAATCCGTGTCCGATCAATGCCGTTACGCCGCTGCCCCGGTCGCTCGTCAGCCCGCATGCCGCCGCGGCAGTTCGGCCACCAGCAAGGCGCCGATCAGCACGATGCCCCAAGACGCGTAAACCCAGCTCAGGAACACTGGAATCGCCGAAAACGTGCCAAACAGCACGGTATAGGAGCCAAGCTTGACGACATAGTTCGAAAACAGCGCCTGCAAACCCGAGAAGCCCAGCGCCGCGATGGCCCCACCGACCCACGCATGGCGCCAGGCGACCTTTCGGTTGGGTACAGCCCAATACAGCAGCGCGAACAACCCGCCAACCAGCACGAACGATGTGCCTTCGTTCACCAGCAAGGTGACCCATGCCGGCTCGCGAGCCAGACCCAACGACTTGGTGACAAGGAACGTCGTCGCGACCAGGCTGCCACCGAAGATCAGCGGTCCGAGCACCAGCGCGAGCACATGCACCGCAGCGCGGCGGGCAATCGGCCGCGCCTGATGCACCCGCCAGATTTCGTTGAACGCTCGTTCGATGGTGAACATCTGCAATATCGCGGTCAACGCGACAAGGACGGCGCCCCAGACAGTGATCCGATTGACGCGATGCGCGAACAGGCCAATGTATTTAGCGATGACGTCGCCTGCCTTGTCCGGCAGCAGATTGTCGAGCAGGAAAGCGCGCATGGCGTTCTCGAACCCGGTGCCGAACGGCAGCCATGAAAGCAGCGCGGCGGCCACGGCGATCATCGGCACCAACGCAAGCACAGTCGTAAACGACAGCGCCGCTGCCGTCTGGGCGAGACTCTCGCGCTGAAAGCGCTGTGCGACACGTACAACCAGCCGGACGGGGGAAGGCAGCCACATATAATTGACTATTCTACCGGCCTGCCCCATGTCACCTCCCGCGCCACCCGCCGAGATCCTCGTCCTCTATTACAGCCGGCATGGCGCGGTGGCGGAACTGGCACGGGCGCTGGCACGCGGCATCGATAGCGTGCCGGGTGCAGCCGCTCGGCTGCGTACCGTCCCTGCGGTAACGACGGTGGTCGATGCAGCAGCTCCTGCGGTGCCGGCCAGTGGCCCACCCTACGTCGAGCCGGCGGACCTAGAAGAATGCATCGGCCTGGCACTGGGCAGCCCGGTACGCTTCGGCAACATGGCAGCGCCACTCAAGCATTTCATCGACACCACGGCGCCGCAATGGCTCGCAGGCACCCTGGCCGGCAAGCCGGCATGCGTCTTCACGTCGTCCGCCAGCCAGCATGGCGGACAGGAAAGCACGCTGCTGTCGATGATGCTGCCCCTGTTCCACCACGGCATGGTGCTGGTCGGCGTGCCCTATACCGAGCCCGCACTCTCGACCACCACCGGCGGTGGCACGCCCTACGGCGCCAGCCATGTGGCCGGCACGACGCAGGCGATCACGCCAACATCCGACGAAGCCACGCTGGCGACGGCGCTTGGCGCGCGGCTGGCGCGAACCGCACTGCGATTGGCCGCGACATGAAGCACTGGAACCTGCTGGCCGCGACCAGCCTCATCGGCCTGATCGCATTCTGTCTCGCGTGGGAATTGTGGCTGGCGCCGCTGCATCCTGGCGGCTCGACGCTGGCCGTGAAGGCGTTGCCGCTGCTGGCACCGCTATTCGGCATCCTGCGCGGCAGGCGTTATACGCACCAATGGACATCGATGCTGGCGTTGGCCTATCTCGCCGAAGGGCTGGTGCGCGTGTGGTCGGACGCCGCCGGCACGCGCTGGGCGCCGGCGGTCGAAATCGTGCTGGCCGGCGCCCTGTTCGTCGCCTGCGTGGCCTATGCGCGCGCCACGGCCGGCGGCCGCGACGCGCCGTCCGTCACACCTGCGGATTGAGTTTTTCGCTGCCTGAATAGAGCTTGTTCAGTGCGTTCAGATAGGCCTTCGCCGAGGCGACGACGATGTCCGTGTCCGCGCCCTGCCCGTTCACCACCCTGCCGGCGCGCGCCAGCCGCACGGTCACTTCGCCTTGCGCGTCGGTACCGGTGGTGATCGCATTCACCGAGTAGAGCAGCAGTTCGACGCCGCTCTGCGTCACACCCTCGATGGCGCGGAACGTCGCATCGACGGGGCCGCTGCCGCTCGATTCGCTGTGCAATTCCTCGCCGCCGACCGACATCGTCAGCCGTGCCAAGGGCGCTTCGCCGGTTTCGGAATGGAACATCGACGACAGCAGTTTGAAGTGCTCGTCTTCGGGCGTCACGTCCTCGTCGCTCATCAGCGCCTGGAGGTCCTCGTCGTAGATGTCGCGCTTCTTGTCGGCCAAATCCTTGAAGCGGGCGAAGGCCGAATTGAGCACCTGCTCGCTGTCGACTTCGATGCCCAGTTCCTGCAGCCTCGCCTTGAACGCCGAGCGGCCCGAGAGCTTGCCCAGCGTGATGCGGTTGGTGCTCCAGCCGACATCCTCGGCCCGCATGATTTCGTAGGTCTCGCGGTGCTTGAGGACGCCGTCCTGGTGGATGCCCGACTCGTGCGCGAAGGCATTGGCGCCGACCACGGCCTTGTTCGGTTGCACCGGGTAGCCGGTGATCTGCGAGACGAGTTTCGAGGTCGGCACGATCTGCGTGGTGTCGACCCGCGTGGTCAGCCCGAAGATGTCCGGTCGCGTACGGATGGCCATCACCACCTCTTCCATCGAGGCGTTGCCGGCACGCTCGCCCAGCCCGTTGACGGTGCATTCGACTTGCCGCGCACCGGACTGCACGGCAGCCAGCGAATTGGCCACGGCAAGGCCCAGGTCGTTGTGACAGTGCGTCGACCAGATCACCTTGTCGGCGTTCGGCACGCGGGCGATGAGCTGCGCGATGCGCTCGCCCCAGATCGACGGAATGCTGTAGCCGACGGTGTCCGGCACGTTGATCGTCGTCGCGCCGGCATGGATGACCGCCTCGAACACGCGGCACAGGAAGTCCATGTCCGACCGCACGGCGTCCTCGGCCGAGAATTCGATGTCGTCGGTGTACTCGCGCGCCATCGTCACCGCGCGGATGGCGTGTTCGAGCACCTGCTCGGGCTGCATGCGCAGCTTCATCTGCATGTGGATCGGGCTGGTCGCGATGAAAGTGTGGATGCGGCCGGAACGCGCCGGCCGGATGGCCTCGCCGGCGCGCCGGATGTCGTTCTCGCCGGTACGCGCCAGCGCGCAGACGGTGGAGTCCTTGACGGCCTCGGCAACCGCCTTCACCGCCTCGAAGTCGCCGGGCGAGGCGGCCGGAAAGCCGGCCTCGATGACATCGACGCGCAGTCGCTCGAGCTGCCGCGCGATGCGCAGTTTTTCATCCCTCGTCATCGACGCGCCGGGGCTTTGCTCGCCATCGCGCATGGTGGTGTCGAAAATGATCAGCTTGTCGTTTGCCATGGGTCTACTCCGCTCGCCAAAAATGGATTGCGCCATGTCTCGTTGTGAGACACGCGGGTACAGCCGGATTGTGGGGTGGTTTTTTTAGCGCTTGACGCGCAGCAGCGGCAGCGCGGCACGACGCAGCTTGGCCCGCAGCAGCAGCGCGGAAGCAAGCATCAGGGATCCGGAGAGGATCAAGGCAGTCGTGACCATGGCGTCGAATATATCTGAAAATTATTCGCCGGTGGCAACATTTTTTCTGCCCTTGTGCCACAGCCATGCGGTGTAGCCGTAGCCGGACAACGCATAGAGCAGGAACAGCGCGAACAACATGAGGGGAGGATTCGACGACACCAATGCGAACCCCAGCGCAATCGCGGCGACGACGACGAAGGGGACGCTGCGCCGCAGGTTGATGTCCTTGCCCGAATAGAACTTGACGTTGCTGACCATCGTCAGTCCGGCGAAGATCGTCAGCACGCACGCTGGCCAACGCACCTCGTCGCCGGTGAAGCCGGCATCGAGCGAAACCCACACGAAGCCGGCGACGAGCGCGGCAGCAGCCGGGCTGGGCATGCCCTGGAAGAAGCGCTTGTCGATGACGTCATGCGTCGTGTTGAAGCGCGCCAGGCGCAGTGCGGCGCCCACGCAATAGATGAACGCGGCGACCCAGCCGAGCTTGCCCATGCCCTTGAGCGCCCATTCGTAGACGATCAGCGCCGGCGCGGCGCCGAACGACACCATGTCCGATAGCGAGTCGTACTCTGCGCCGAAGGCGCTCTGGGTGTGCGTCAGCCGCGCCACGCGGCCGTCCAGGCCGTCGAACACCATGGCGACGAAGATGCCCACGGCGGCGAGTTCGTAGTGCGTGTTCATCGCCTGCACGATGGCGTAGAAACCCGAGAACAGCGCTGCCGTCGTCAGCAGGTTGGGCAGCAGGTAGATGCCGCGGCGCCGTAGCTCCGTGTTCATCACCGCGTTGCGCTGGGGGCGCATGGCCATGCGTCGATCTCCTCGTTATGGCCGGAAATTCTAGCAGCCGCGACGAAAGCGCCGTGCCGCCACGACTGTAGTTTCAAAAAACAAGGGGCGCTGCAGGCGCCCCTTGTCGAACAATGTCGAACGTCGTCAGTTCTTCGACTGGTCGACCAGCTTGTTCTTCTTGATCCACGGCATCATACCGCGCAACTGCTCGCCGACCTGCTCGATCGGGTGTTGCGCCGTCAGGCGCCGACGTGCGGTCATCGTCGGGTAATTGGTGCGCCCTTCGAGGATGAACTTCTTGGCGTATTCACCGGTCTGAATATCGGCCAGCGCCTGTTTCATCGCCGCGCGCGCTTCGGCGCCGATGACCTTCGGGCCGGTGACGTATTCGCCGAACTCGGCATTGTTCGAGATCGAGTAGTTCATGTTGCCGATGCCGCCTTCAAAGATCAGGTCGACGATCAGCTTGACCTCGTGCAGGCACTCGAAATACGCCATCTCCGGCGCATAGCCGGCATCGGTCAGCGTCTCGTAGCCGGCCTTGATCAGCTCCACGAGCCCGCCGCACAGCACGGCCTGTTCGCCGAAGAGGTCGGTCTCGGTCTCGTCCCGGAAAGTCGTCTCGATGACGCCGCCCTTGGTGCCGCCGTTGGCCGCCGCGTACGACAGCGCGATGTCCTTGGCCTTGCCGGTGGTGTCCTGATACACGGCGATCAGCGACGGCACGCCGCCGCCCCGCAGGTATTCGGAGCGCACGGTATGTCCCGGGCCCTTGGGCGCGACCATCATCACATCAATGTCCTTGCGCGGAATGACCTGGTTGTAATGCACGTTGAAGCCATGGGCGAAAGCCAGTGCGGCGCCGGGCTTGAGGTTGGGCTCGACCTCGTTGTAATACACGCCCGGGATGTTCTCGTCCGGCAGCAGGATCATGACCACGTCGGCGCCCTTGACGGCCTTGTCGATCTCTTCGACCTTGAGTCCGGCCTTCTTGGCCTTGTCCCACGATGCGCCGCCCTTGCGCAGGCCGACCGTCACCTTGACGCCGGAATCCTTGAGGTTCTGGGCATGGGCATGGCCTTGCGAGCCATAGCCGACGATGGTGACCTTCTTGCCCATGATCAGGGAGAGGTCGGCATCCTTGTCGTAATACACCTTCATTGCGGTTCCTTTGGAAAGTTCAGACTTTGAGAATGCGGTCGCCGCGGCCGATGCCGGAAACACCGGTACGTACGGTTTCGAGTATCAGCGAACGGTCGATGGCATCGAGAAATGCGTCGAGCTTGGCGCAATCGCCGGTCAGTTCGACGACGTAGCTCTTGTCGGTGACATCGATGACGCGACCGCGGAAGAAATCGGCAACGCGCTTCACCTCCTCGCGCTGCGCGCCTTCGGCGCGGACCTTCACCAGCATCAGCTCGCGTTCGATGTGCGCAGCTTCGGAAAGATCGACGACCTTGACCACGTCGATCAGCTTGTTGAGCTGCTTGGTGATCTGTTCGATGACATCGTCGGAGCCGACGCTGACGATGGTCATGCGCGACAGCGATGCATCCTCCGTCGGCGCGACCGTCAGCGACTCGATGTTGTAGCCGCGCGCGGAGAACAGGCCGGCAACGCGGGACAAGGCGCCGGATTCGTTTTCGAGCAGGATGGAAATGATGTGGCGCATGATCAAAGGTCCTCCGCCAGGATCATTTCTGACAGGCCCTTGCCGGCCGCCACCATCGGGTAGACGTTGGCCGTCTGGTCGGTGAGGAAGTCGAGAAACACGAGATCGTCCTTGTGCTTGGTGAAGGCTTCGCGCAGCGCCGGTTCGACATCCGCCGGGCGCTCGATGCGCATGCCGACGTGGCCGTAGGATTCGGCAAGCTTGACGAAGTCGGGCAACGCATCGACATAGGACTCGGAATAGCGGTTGCCGTGAAACATCTCCTGCCACTGGCGGACCATGCCCAGATAGCGGTTGTTGAGGTTGATGATCTTGATCGGGAGGCGGAACTGCTTGGCCGTGGAAAGCTCCTGGATGCACATCTGGATCGAGGCTTCGCCGGTCACGCAGGCGACCGTCGCCTTGGGGTTGGCAAAGCGCACGCCCATGGCATACGGCAGGCCGACGCCCATCGTGCCCAGGCCACCGGAGTTGATCCAGCGCCGCGGCTTGTCGAACTTGTAGTACTGCGCGGCCCACATCTGGTGCTGGCCGACGTCGGAAGTCACGAAGGCATCGCCCTTGGTCACTTCATAGAGTTTCTCGACGACGTACTGGGGCATGATGAGTTCCTTGCCCTGCTTGTACTTGAGCGAGCGCTTGCCGCGCCACTCGTCGATCTGCTTGTGCCACGCGGCAAGGGCCTTGGCTTCCACCTTGTCGTCCAGCGCATCGAGCTGCTTGATGAGTTCCTCGAGCACTTCGGGCACGTTGCCGACGATCGGCACGTCGACCTTGACGCGCTTGGAGATCGACGACGGATCGATGTCGATATGCACGATCTTGCGCGGCACCGAGCCGAAATGCGCCGGATTGCCGATCACGCGATCGTCGAAGCGCGTGCCGATGGCGATCAGCACATCGCTGTTCTGCATCGCCATGTTGGCTTCATAGGTGCCGTGCATGCCGGGCATGCCGAGGAACAGCTTGTCGGTGCCGGGATAGGCGCCAAGTCCCATCAGCGTGTTGGTGATGGGGAATCCGGTCTGCCGCACAAAACGCGTCAGCACGTCGGCGGCGTTGGAGAGGATGACGCCGCCGCCCGTGTAGATGACTGGCCGCTTGGCGGTGGCGATCAGCTGCGCCGCCTTCTTGATCTGGCCGCTGTGTCCCTTCACCACCGGGTTGTACGAGCGCATCGAAATCGTCTTCGGATACTGGAACTCGCACTTGTGCGTGGTGATGTCCTTGGGAATGTCGATCAGCACGGGGCCGGGGCGGCCGGTCTTGGCGAGGTAGAACGCCTTCTTGACCGTGGTCGCCAGATCGCGTACGTCCTTGACGAGGAAGTTGTGCTTGACGCAAGGGCGCGTGATGCCGACCGTGTCGCACTCCTGGAACGCATCCTGGCCGATGTAGGCGGTCGGGACCTGCCCGGTGATGATGACGATCGGAATCGAATCCATGTAGGCCGTGGCGATGCCGGTGACCGCGTTGGTGACGCCCGGCCCGGAGGTCACCATGCACACGCCAACCTTGTTCGACGAGCGCGAATAGGCGTCCGCCGCGTGTACCGCCGCCTGCTCGTGGCGAACCAGCACGTGCTTGAACTGGTTCTGCTTGAACAAGGCGTCGTAAATGAACAGGACAGAGCCGCCGGGGTAGCCGAACACATGCTCGACTTTTTCCTCCTGCAGACATCTGACTAGAATCTCAGCACCGGTAAGCTGCATCGCTACATCCGTTTCAAGAGTTTGAAGGCAAAAAGTGGAAGTTAATGTCTCGCGGCGGACTGGTCAAGGAATTTGTGCTACGCAGCGAAGCCCCTTGCAGACTGGGGAAATGCGCTTGTCGCGGTATTCACGCGCCTTATGAGCCCTACCCCCACGATCCGCCGCCGCCTCGCGGCGATGCTCTACGAATCGCTGCTGCTGCTCGGCGTGCTGTCGGTCGCCTTCATCATTCCGCATCTGCTGCTCGGCATGGCCTTCGGCGTCACCCTGCCCGGCGCGGTACTGATGGCGCATCTGCTCGCCGTTTGCGGCGCGTATTTCGTCTGGTATTGGACCCACGGCGGCCAGACGCTGGCCATGCAGACGTGGAAGATCCGCCTCACGACCGCAAGCGCCGTGCCGCCACCACTGTATTTTGCCGTGCTGCGCTTCGTGCTCGCCGTGCCGAGCATCGCCTTCTACGGTGTCGGCATCGTCTGGGCGCTGTTCGACCGCGACCGCCAATTCCTCCACGATCGCCTGTGCGGCACGCGGCTGGAAGTCGTCAACGACGCTCCACCCGCCACAGCAGCACCCCCGCCGCCGCCAGGAAGATGACGCTCGGCGTTGCCGCCGACACTTGCGGTGCCCAGCCGTTGATCGCGCCGAGATTGGCGAACAGCCCGTTGAGCAGATGGAAGCCGATGCCGAGCATGATGCCGATGAACACTTTCACGC
The DNA here is from genome assembly GCA_044230495.1 of Rhodocyclaceae bacterium. GTDB lineage: Bacteria > Pseudomonadota > Gammaproteobacteria > Burkholderiales > Rhodocyclaceae > JADJEF01. Next base: position 11,327 of record JBGARB010000009.1, on the reverse strand, counting down.
TGACGGCACCGAAGCGGTCCTGCAGATAGGCGAATGGCAGCGCCAGCAGCAGCATCACCAGACTGGCCAGTGGATAGACGAGCTTTTGCCACAAGGCGATTTCGTAGCGCTCGGCGTTGCGCTGGTTTTCGCCCAGATAGCTGACATAGCGCACCAACGTCGTGATCGGCATGCGGTCCGGCTCGACGAGCAGCACCGACACCACCTCGGGACTCAAACCGGATCGCCAGCGCATTTCAGGCATCTGCGACACATGCGAGGCATCGCCGACGTATTCCGTTTGCCGCACGGCGCCGAGTGTCCATTCCTGGTCGCCGGCATATTCGCCGGTTGCCGCCTCGCGCAGGCGCACCAGCCGGAATGCGTCGTCGAAATCGAAGATGCGCACGCGCACCAATCGCCCGTCGGGCCGGACGTTCTGCACATTCACGAACGAGCGCCCGTCCTTGACCCACAGGCCGGAGCGGAATTCCTTCGCTACCATCTGTCCGGTCGCACGCAGCTTGAGCTGCTGGGCCAGCCGTTCCGCCGGCGGCACCACCAGCTCGCCCAGCAGCAGCGTCAGGGCGACGAACACCGCGCCGACGCGCAACAGGCTGACCGCCAGTTGCCGCGTCGACAAGCCTGAGCTGCGCAATACGGTGATCTCCGAGTGCCGCGCCAGCTGCGTGAGGCCATACAGCGCACCGATCAACACGCCGATCGGCAACATTTCGTAGGCGCGCCCCGGCAAGGTCAATGCCACGAAGCCCAGTGCGTGGGAGTACTGGTAACCGTTACGGCCGACATCCCGCAGTTCGGCGAGAAGATCAAAGAAGCCGTACAGCCCGAGAAAGGCAGCCGTCACCACCGCAGTGGCCGCAAACACCTCCTTGGCGACGTAGCGCTCGTAGACCTTCATGATCGGCGCAGCATCCGCCACAGGCTCATCGGCGCCTCGCGGCGCAAGAACAGCAGCATCGTTGCGGCCAGCATCAGGCCGTGAACCACCAGTATTCCGCCGCCAACACCGATCTTCCCCTGCGCCACCCACGCCTGGCTTACGCCGAGGAAGTTGCTGTAGACGAGATATACGAGGATCGCCGCAACGATGTTCGTGGCGCGACCGCCGCGCGGATTCACATACGACAATGGAATCGCCAGGAGCGCCAGAATCGCGCACGACAGCGGCACGCCGACGCGCCAGGACAGCTCGCCGAGCGCCCGCGGCGTGGCCGCGCGTACAAGATCGATTGTGCCGGTGCTGCGCAGCGACTGGGCGGCGCCGGCCGATTCGGCCGTCTCGATGCGCATGCCGTAGCGTGCGAACTCCATCATCCTGTACGCCGCGGCACCGGGTACCGCGTCGTAACGGCGACCATCCTCCAGCACCAGGAAGCGGTCGCCGCTGTCCTCGACCTTGACGCGACCGCGTCGCGTTGCGATCACCGACAATTCGTCGCCGCGTTCAGCAGCGACGAACACATTGCCGACCGAGCCGCCGTCGTCGGCCACCGACTCGACGAAGAACACGCGCTCGCCGCCGGCCGATTCATTGAACGCGCCGGGCGATACGCGTGCCGCGTCGTCGCGCTGCTCGATCTGCTTGCGGTAGGCGTCGCTGCGCTCGGCGGCCCACGGTGACAACCAGAACGTCAGCACAGCGACCAGCAGCCAGACCGGCCAACCGAAGCGTACGACGGTGCGCACCCAGTGGCCCAGGCCGAGTCCGGAAGACAGCCAGATCGTCATTTCGGAATCCCGATACCAGCGTGAGAACACCAGCAGTACCGACAGGAACAGCGTCAAAGAAAACAGCACCGGCAGGTAGCCCAACGCACCGAATCCAAGCAATGCCGCCACGGCACCCGGGATCACTTTGCCGCCCGCAGCCTGACCGAGCAGGCGGATGAGTTGGGTCGTCAGCAAAACGGAGAACAGGACCACGAAGACCGCCGTCGCGGTGGTGGTCAATTCACGCAGTGCTGCGCGCTGATGGATCAAACCGGTGCCTCCGCACGCTCGCGGCAGGCGAGGCGCCGCAGGATTGCGCCATGGCCGAATGATCCATCGACGGCCTGTCTGCCGCTACATTCGCTCATAATTCGCACCATGGCACCTTGTCGTGCCCCGGAGGGTAGGCGCCCGGATCGAGATGCGCCGCCGTATTCGTCCGCCTTCAATGCGGAACGAATCCACCAAAAGGAGAGTCCTCTTGAAATTTAGCACAAAGGTCGGCAACGCCGAGTCGCTGCGCACCGGATGTCTGGTCGTCGGCGCGTTTGACGATGGCACCCTGTCATCCACCGCCACGCAGGTCGACCATGCGGCCGGCGGTGCGCTTTCCGCGCTGGTCAAGTCTGGCGACCTGCCGCGCAAGGCGGGCGACGTGACCGTCCTGCACAAGCTGGCCGGCGTCACCGCCGAACGCGTCGCGATCGTCGGCCTGGGCAAGTCGGAAAAGCGCACAGACTCAGGTTACAAGTCTGCGGTTGCCGCCGTGGCACGCAAGCTGGGCAGCACCGGTGCAACATCGGTCGTGCTGGCGCTCGACGGAGCGGCACCCGAAGGCCGGGATGCGCAGTGGCAGGCGCGCCAGGCAGTGATCGCGTTCCACGACGCGCGTTACGTCTTCGACGCCTTCAAGTCGAGCGCGGCCAAAGCGTCCGCTCTCAAGGAAGTCGCCGTCATCGCCGACCGCACGCACCTGATCGCCGTCGAGACCGGCGTGCGCGAGGGCGACGCCATCGGCCAGGGGGTCGCGCTGACGCGCGAACTGGGCGATCTGCCGGCCAACGTATGCACGCCGGGCCATCTGGCCGATACGGCAAAGAAGCTCGCCACCGCCCACAAGCTGAAGGTCGAGGTGCTTGGCCGCAAGGAGATGCAGGCGCTGGGCATGAACACCTTGCTGTCGGTGGCCGCCGGCGCCGAAGAGCCGCCGAAGTTCATCGTCATCAAGTACCAGCGCGGACAGCCCAAGGCCAAGCCCATCGTACTGGTTGGCAAGGGCGTCACGTTCGATACCGGTGGCATTTCGCTGAAGCCGGCACCGGAAATGGACGAAATGAAGTTCGACATGTGCGGCGCCGCCAGCGTCCTTGGCGCCATCAAGACCGCCGCGCTGCTCGACCTGCCGCTCAATATCGTCGGCCTCATCCCGGCCACCGAGAACATGCCCGGCGGCAATGCCACGCGGCCGGGCGACATCGTCAAGTCGATGTCGGGTCAGACGGTCGAGATCCTCAATACCGATGCCGAAGGACGCTTGATCCTGTGCGACGCGTTGACCTACGCCGAGCGTTTCGATCCGGACTGCGTGGTCGATATTGCGACATTGACCGGGGCGTGCGTCATCGCGCTCGGGCATGTGACCTCCGGGCTGCTGGCCAACGATCAGGCGCTGGCGCAGGAACTGCTCGATGCCGGCGACACCTCGGCAGACCGGGCGTGGCAGATGCCGCTGTGGGACGAGTACGGCGAGCAGTTGAAGAGCAATTTCGCCGACATGGCCAATATCGGTGGCCGTCCTGCCGGCACGATTACCGCTGCCGCGTTCCTGGCCCGCTTTACCACCAAGTTCCGCTGGGCGCACCTCGATGTCGCCGGCACAGCATCGCGGTCCGGCAAGGAGAAGGGTGCGACGGGTCGTCCGGTTCCGTTGCTCACGCAGTTCCTCCTCGGTCGTGCCGCCGCCACGTCGCGGCCCGCCACGCGGCGCGCGCGCTGAATCACCTGTCGCATGACGCGCGTGCAGTTTCTGTTCGGGGTCCGGGACCGCCACCAGGCGGTCCTGGCCTGGCTGGCGGATGCCTGGCGCGAACGGAGGAAGATCGTCGTCTTCGCACCGGACGCGGATGCACGCGCTCGACTCGATCACCTGTTGTGGTCGCAGCCGGCCACGGGATTCTTGCCGCATTGCGCAGCCGACGATGTGCTTGCCGATGAAACGCCGGTGCTGTTGGCGGACGTCCTTGACCGCGTCGGCGACGACGCGGTGCTGCTCAATCTTGCCGATGATGTGCCGCCCGGTTTCACGCGCTTCGAGCATCTGGTTGAAATCATCAGCCGGGACGAAACCGTGAAGGCCGCCGGGCGGGAGCGTTTCCGCCACTATCGGGCGCACGGCTATCCGATCGAATCGGTCGACTTGTCGGAGGTCGCATGACGGACAACAAGGCGCTGCTGGACAAGGCCGACGCGTTGATGCGCCGGCATCGCGTGTTCGTTGCGCATGGCGCCGCGCCGCCGGCCGCGCCCGGCGACATGCCGGCCGCGACCACGGCGGACGATGCGCCGTTGCCGACCTTGGCTGCCCTCGAAGGAATGCCAGCGCCAGCCGACGCGCCGACCGACGACGATATCCCCCTGCTGACCGACATCGTGCCGCCGCAGTCGCTGGCCGATGCGCTGGCGCCGTCGATCACCCGCCAGGAGGTCGCCGACGCCATCCAGGGCTGGCTGGACGAGACGCTGCCGGCGACCGTCCTGAAGGTCATGGACGGCATGACCGATCAGCTCGTGGCCGCACTGACCGAGCGGGCACGGGCAGAGCTCATCGAACAACTCGCACGGCCTCACCGCGACACCCCCTGAACGCCTTCCGCCGCCCGCCCGTAAAATCGGCGTTCCGGACCGCTTGCCATTGCCATGAATCCATCCGCCCTGACCGCCCTTTCGCCGCTCGACGGCCGCTATGCCCGCAGCGTCGAAGGCCTGCGCGACCACTTCTCCGAATTCGGCCTGATACGCAACCGCATCCGTGTCGAGATCGCCTGGTTGCAGACGCTCGCAGCACATCCGGCCATCACCGAGTGTCCGCAGTTCTCTGCGGCCACGCTCGCCGAGCTGGGCGCCGTGGCGCGCGATTTCTCGCCTGCCGACGCCGAGCAGGTGAAAGCCATCGAAGCGACCACCAATCACGACGTCAAGGCCGTCGAGTATTGGCTCAAGCAGCGCTTTGCCGGCAACCCCGAAATCGTCCGCGTCGGCGAGTTCATCCATTTCGCCTGTACGTCGGAAGATATCAACAACGTCTCGCATGCACTCATGCTGCACGATGCACGCGAGCGCGAGCTGCTGCCGGCGCTCGACGCCGTGATCGACCTGCTGCGCACGCTGGCACACGATCTGGCCGAACTGCCGATGCTCTCGCGTACGCACGGGCAGACGGCGACGCCGACCACGCTGGGCAAAGAAATGGCGAACTTCGTCGCCCGCCTGAACCACGCGCGTAGCCGCATCGCCGGCGTCGCCCAGCGCGCCAAATTCAATGGCGCTGTCGGCAACTACAACGCCCATCTGGCGGCCTATCCCGACATCGATTGGGCAGCCTGCAATCGCGCTTTCATCGAGTCGCTCGGCCTTGAATTCAACGCCTACACCATCCAGATCGAGCCGCACGACGCCATGGCGGAACTGTTCGATGCGATGGCGCGCGCCAACACCATCCTCATCGATGCCTGCCGCGACATCTGGCAATACGTGTCGCTCGGGTACTTCAAGCAGCGCCTCAAGGCCGGCGAGATCGGCTCATCGACCATGCCGCACAAGGTCAATCCGATCGACTTCGAAAACGCCGAAGGCAACCTCGGCCTCGCCAACGCGGTGCTGCGGCATCTGGCCGACAAGTTGCCGGTGTCCCGCCTGCAGCGCGACCTCACCGACTCGACGGTTCTGCGCAACATGGGTGTCGCCTTCGGCTACTCGGTTCTGGCTTGCCGTTCGATGGCCCGCGGACTGGGCAAGCTGGAGTCCAATCCGGCGCGCCTGGCCGAAGATCTCGACGCCGCCTGGGAGGTCCTGGCCGAGCCGGTCCAGACCGTGATGCGTCGCCATGCCGTGCCCAATGCCTACGAGCAACTCAAGGAACTCACGCGCGGCATGGGCATCGAGCGTGTTGCGCTGCGCGAATTCATCGGCCGGCTGCCAATTCCGGCCGCCGACCGCGACCGCCTGCTGGCGATGACGCCGGCCAGCTACACGGGCCTCGCAGCGAAGCTCGCCAAGGACATCCGGTGAGCGCGCCCGCCACCTTTGCGGCCGCGCTCAAGCTGATGCCGGGCGTTGCCCATCTGGCTGCCATCGAGTTGCTTGATGCGGCAGGCGAGATCGTCGGCGTGATCGAAAACAAGCAGGGACAGACCGGCTCCCTGGCCGTCTACAACCATCTGGGACAGATCTACGGCGCGATCACCGTCGAGGCGGCGAAGAAGGGCCTTGAGTTGTATGTCGAACATGCCGATGACGCACGCGCCAATCCGGGCAAGCACCCGAACATCGACCGCTTGGTGACTTTGGTCACCGAAGGCACCGGCATGGTCCGGCTGCGTCATCGGTACGCCACCGACGTCGCATAAACTCCGTTTGCCGCGCCGCGGCGCGTTCCCGACCACCTGCATGCAAGGAGCCAGAATGAAACGTACGATCTCTCTCGCCGTGGCCGCCGCCACGCTGGGCTTTGCCCTCAATGCATCGGCGCAAGTCGTCGGCAAGACCGAGGACCAGATCCGCTGGCGCCAGTCGGCCTACCACACGATGGCCTGGAGCATGACCCGCATCAAGGCCAACGTCGAAGGCACCTACAACAAGGATCAGGTCATCGAAGCCGCCAACGTCATCCAGGCGATTGCCAATTCGAAGATGGGCGCGCTGTACCAGCCGGGCTCCGACAAGGGCAAGGGCTGGAAGGAAACCCGCCTGATGCCCGCGTTTTTCACTGACAAGGAAACCCTGGGCAAGGTGGCCGGCGCGTTCGGCCCCGCCGCCAACGAAATGGCCAAGGTCGCGGCAACCGGCAATGTCGCCGCCGTCAAGGCCCAGTTCGACAAGCTCGGCGAAACCTGCAAGGGCTGCCACGACAAGTTCCGCGCCGAGGACTGAACAAGGCGCCGTGTCACCACCACTGTAGTTTGCGTGCGGCCGCCTGCGGGCGGCCGCTGCAATTTCAGAAGTCCGGCGCGCTGCCGGCGGCGGGTGGTGGTGGAGGCGGCGGCAGCAACGCGCCGCTGGACGCGAACACGGCCGCGGCAGCCAGTGCCGCTGCCACGAAGAATGCGAACAACCCGCCGCCGCTGGCTGATGCGCCGGCCGGCAGATCGTCGATCCCGGTGAGCATCGGCTTGACCAGATTGCGGTGCTTGACGCGCGCGTAAAACGCGATGGCGGCAACGTGCAGCAAGACCAACACAATCACCGCCTTTTCGCCCAGATGGTGAATGCCGGTCATACGGTCCGACAGTTCCTTCCCGACCAGCGCGTAGAGCGGCCCTTCGAAGGCGATGTCGTCGTTGCCGAACAGCCCCGTGCCGACCATCAGGCTCAGTACGGCCAGCATCGCCAGTACCGACAGCGCGCCGAGCGGATTGTGCCCGGCGCCATCCCATCCATGCTTGAGCGTTGCCATGACGGCCGCCGGTCCGCGAACGAATGTCGCGAAACGGGCGTAGGTGGAACCGACCACACCCCACGCCAGGCGAAACACCAGCAGTCCGAGGATGGTCAGCCCGAGCCGGCCGTGCCACAGCATCGCGGTGCCGCCGATCTTCGCGGTGACGAAGGCGCCGATCACGCAGGCAACGAGCGCCCAGTGAAAAATCCGCGTCGGCAGATCCCAGACTCGGACGCTCATGCGGCCTATACGACGGCTTCCTGCTTCTCGACCTTCGGCTTGGCAAACTGCTCGCGCGACACGCCCAGCCACATCACCAGCGGGCTGGCGACGAGCACGGACGAATAGATGCCGAAAAGAATGCCGATGGTCAGCGCAACGGCGAAGTAGTGCAATGCCGGGCCGCCGAAGATCAGCATCGAGGTCACCATCATCTGCGTGCTGCCGTGCGTGATGATCGTGCGCGAGATCGTGCTGGTGATGGCGTGGTCGAGCACCTGCGGCGTGGTCAGGCCGCGCTTCTTCTTGAAGGTCTCGCGCACGCGGTCGAAGACCACCACCGACTCGTTCACCGAATAGCCGAGCACGGCCAGCACCGCCGCCAGCACCGGCAGCGAGAACTCCCACTGGAAGAACGCGAAGAAGCCGAGAATGATGACGACATCGTGCAGGTTGGCGATGATCGCCGACACCGCGAAGCGCCATTCGAAGCGGATCGCCAGGTAGATGACGATGCCGATGACGACCAGCAGCAGGGCCATGGCGCCGTCCGAGGCCAGTTCCTTGCCCACTTGAGGGCCGACGAACTCGACGCGCTTCAGGGTCGGCGTGTCACCGCCGCTGACTTTCGCCAGCGAGGCCATGACGCGCTCGCCGACCTTGGCCGTCTCGGTGTCCTTGGCCAGTGGCACGCGGATCAGCACGTCGCGCGAGGAGCCGAAGTTCTGCACCTGCGTATCGACGAAGCCGTCGGCGTCCAGCTGCTTGCGGATCTTTTCGATATCGGCGGATTGCGTGTAGCCGACCTCGACGAGCGTGCCGCCGGTGAACTCGATCGACAGGTGCAGGCCCTTGGTGGCGAGAAAGAACACCGCGGCGAGGAAGGTGACCAGCGAGATGATGTTGAACACCAGCGCGTGGCGCATGAACGGGATGTCTTTCTTGATGCGGAAAAATTCCATGTCAGACTCCCGGTTTCCAGATTTGGCCGATCGAAAGCGAAGCCAGTTTCTTGCGGCGGCCGTAGATGAGGTTGATGAGGCCGCGCGACAGCACGACCGAGCTGAACATCGAAGTCAGGATGCCCAGGCAATGCACCACGGCGAAGCCGCGCACCGGGCCCGAGCCGAAGATCAGCAGCGCCACGCCGGCGATCAGCGTCGTCACGTTGGAATCGAGAATCGTGGCCCAGGCGCGCTCGTAGCCGGCGGTGATGGCGGCTTGCGGCGTGCTGCCGCCGCGCAGTTCCTCGCGCACCCGCTCGTTGATCAGCACGTTGGCGTCGATGGCCATGCCCAGCGTCAGCGCGATGGCGGCGATGCCGGGCAGGGTCAGCGTTGCCTGCAAGAGCGACAGCAGGGCGACCAGGAACAGCAGGTTGGCCGACAGTGCCACCACCGACACGAAGCCGAACAGAAGGTAGTAGAGGGTCATGAACGCGGCGATGGCGACGAAGCCCCAGGTCGTCGAGTTGAAGCCCTTCCTGATGTTGTCGGCGCCAAGGCTCGGGCCGATCGTGCGTTCCTCGATGATCTCCATGGGGGCGGCGAGCGAGCCGGCACGCAGCAGCAGGGCGACGTCGTTGGCCTCGACGGTGCTCATGCGGCCGGAAATCTGGACGCGGCCGCCGCCGATCTCGGTGCGGATCACCGGCGCCGTCACCACCTCGCCCTTGCCTTTCTCCACCAGCAGGATGGCCATGCGCTTGCCGACGTTGTCGCGCGTCAGGTCCTTGAAGATGCGCGCGCCGGCCGAGTCGAGCGTCAGGTGCACCGCCGGTTCGCGCGTCTGGCTGTCGAATCCGGCTTGCGCATCGGTCAGGCGTTCACCGGTCAGCATGACCTGCTTCTTGACCAGCAGCGGCCGACCGCCGCGCTCGACGTAGTACTCCGTTCCCACAGGCGGCTGGCCCTTGGCGGCCTGGTCCATGACCGAGGCATTGCTGGAGCTCTCGTCGTCGACCATGCGCAATTCCAGCGTCGCCGTGCGGCCCAGGATATCCTTGGCCTTGGCGGTGTCCTGCACGCCCGGCAGCTGCACGACGATGCGATCGGCACCCTGCTGCTGGATGACCGGCTCGGCCACGCCCAGTTCGTTGATGCGGTTGTGCAGGGTCGTGATGTTCTGCTTGATCGCGAACTCCTGGATACGCTTTTCGGCAGTGGGCTTCAACGTCGCGGTCAGCTTGAGGTCGCCGGTGTCGCCAGCGTCCTGGCCTTCGACCAGCGTCAGGTCTGGCTGCGAATCCGCGATCGCCGTCCTGGCCTTGTCGCGGATCTCTGCGTCGCGAAACTTGATCACGATGGTTTCGCGTTCGCGGTTGATGCCGCCGTGGCGGATGTTCTTGTCGCGCAGCAGGCTGCGAAGGTCGGCGCCGGTCGAGTCGAGCCGTTTCGTCAGTGCGCCTTTCATGTCGACCTGAAGGAGGAAATGCACGCCGCCGCGCAGGTCGAGGCCCAGATACATCGGCAGGGCGTGGATGCCGGTCAACCAGGAAGGCGATGCCGAGAGCAGGTTCAGCGCGACGCTGTACGAACTGTCCGAAGGGTCGGGGTTCAGTGCTTTCTCGATGACGTCCTTGGCCTTGAGTTGCGTGTCGGTATCGGCCAGGCGGACGCGAATGCTGTGCTGGTCGGCAAACAGGCCGGTATGGGTGATTGCCGCTGCCTTGAGCGTGTCTTCGACGCGCGACAGCAATTGGGTGTCGACCTTGATGGTCGCCTTGATGCTGGAAACCTGAACCGCCGGGACTTCGCCGAAGAAATTGGGCAGGGTGTACAGCAGGCCGAGCACCAGGGCAAGGGCGATGAGGGCATTCTTCCAGAGCGGGAAACGATTCATGGCTTGGCACCAGCCTCGGCGCCCCGCTGAACGGGAGCGTCGACGCGCAGAGAGGAAATCAGAGTGTCTTCAGCGTGCCCTTGGGCAACAGGGCGCCGATGGCCTGTTTTTGCACGTTGAGTTCGACGGGGCCGTTCTTGCCCTCGGCAACTTCGACGGTGACATAGTTCTCGCTGATCTTGCTGATGCGGCCGACGATGCCGCCCTGGGTAACCACCTCGTCGCCCTTGGCCAATTCGGTGACCATTTTCTGGTGTTCCTTGGCTTTCTTCATCTGCGGGCGGATCATCAGGAACCACAGCACCACGAACATCAGGACGATGGGCAGCAGCCCGAGCAGTCCGCCCGAGGCGTCGGTGGACGCCGCTTGGGCGTAAGCGTTGGAAATCAGCATGTTGGACTCCGATGGGAGAAAAAACGAAGTGCGGATTATACCGGCCCGCGGGCACGGTTCCGGTGGAATTCGGCGCTGTAGTCCGGGAAGTGGCTTCCTTCGATCGCGCTCCTCAGTTCGGCCATCAGTGTCTGGTAGTAGTACAGGTTGTGGATGGTGTTGAGCCGCGCGCCGAGGATCTCGCCGACACGGTGCAGATGGTGCAGGTAGGCGCGGCCGAAGTTGCGGCAGCAATAGCAGCCGCAGGTCTCGTCGAGTGGCCGCGTGTCCTGCTTGTAGCGCGCGTTCTTGATGCGGACGTCGCCGAAGCGCGTGAACAGATGGCCGTTGCGCGCATTGCGGGTCGGCAGGACGCAGTCGAACATGTCGATCCCCTGTCCGACGGCGTAGACAAGATCCTCGGGGGTGCCGACACCCATCAGGTAGCGCGACTTGCCTGCCGGCAATTGCGGTGCGGTGTGGGCGAGAATGCGCGCGAAATCCTCCTTGGGCTCGCCGACCGAT
>JBGARB010000077.1:0-13894 GCA_044230495.1 Rhodocyclaceae bacterium | reverse complement strand
CGGCCTGCTCACCGGCGCCACCGGCTGGGCAACGTATCAAGAGCTCGGCGGCGAATGGATGGAGGAAGCGCACGAGGTCGCCGCCAGCGCCATGCTGGCGCGCGCCGGCGTGCAGGTCGCCGGCGGCGGGGTCAGCAGCCAGGCGCACCGCCAGACCCACGGGCGCGCCCGGTGTACCGGTATGAAGCGCGGCCGCGCCGACGAAGCCATCGCCAGCGCGCGGGCGTGGGCGGTGCCCATCCTGCTCGCCTGCGCGGCGGCAGGCGCGGTCTGGTTCGCGCAGTAAGCGCGCCCGCCAACTCCTACAATCGGCAGATGTCCGCCCCCGTCCGCTCCCTTCGCCATGCGCCTGCTGCGGGTTGAGGACGACCCGCAACTGGGCGACGGCCTTGCCGTCGGCCTGCGCCAGGCGGGCGATGCCGTCGATTGGGTGCGCGACGGCGTCCAGGCCGACCTTGCGCTGCAGGGCGAGCACTATGCGCTGGTCATTCTCGACCTCGGCCTGCCGCGACTGGACGGCCTGGCGCTGTTGCGCCGCCTGCGCGCCCGCGGCGATGCGCTGCCGGTGCTCGTGCTCACCGCGCGCGACGCCACCGGCGACAAAGTCGCCGGCCTCGACGCCGGCGCCGACGACTACCTGGTCAAGCCCGTCGACCTCGACGAGCTCGGCGCCCGCGTGCGCGCGCTGACCCGCCGCGCCGCTGGCCGCGCCGTGGCCGCGCTGCGCCTGGGCGATCTGCTCATCGACGGTAGCGCGCACCAGGTGAGCGTCGGCGGTCGCGAGGTGGCGCTCTCGGCACGCGAGTTCGCCCTGCTGCAGATGCTCGCCGAAAACGCCGGCCGGGTGATGACGCGCGCGCGTCTGGAATCCGCGCTTTACGGCTGGGGCGAGGAGCCGGAAAGCAACGCCGTCGAGGTACATGTCCACCACCTGCGGCGCAAGCTCGGCGCCGAGCGCATCCGTACGCTGCGCGGCGTCGGCTATGTCATGGACGCGCCGTGAGCGCGACGCGCTGGTTCTCGCTGCGGCGGCGGCTGACGCTCTGGCTGCTCGGCGGCTTCACCGTCGGCTGGGGGATGCTGCTGGCGCTCTCGTATGCCGACGCCCACCACGAAATCGACGAGTTGTTCGATGCCCAGCTGGTGCAGAGCGCGCAGTCGCTGCTGGCACTGCGCGGCGTCGAGGGCGACGACGATGACGACGACCACGCACCGCCGCCGCCGGTGCGGCACCGCTATCAGGCGGCGCTCGAATTCCAGCTCTGGGATCACCACGACCGGCTGCTGCTGCGCTCGCCCGGCGCGCCGGCAATCGCGCTGGCGACCGGCGACGGCTTCAGCGACGGCGCCGAGGGCTGGCGCTACTACGCGCAATGGGACGCCCGCGGCCGGCGGCGCGCGATCGTCGGCGAGCACCACCAGCGCCGCGTGGCGCTGGCGCGGCACATCGCCGTGCGCCTGCTCGCCCCCGCGCTTTTCGGCCTGCCGCTGCTGGTGGGCTGGCTGTGGCTGCCCACGCGGCGCGGCCTGCGCCCGCTCGATGCCCTGGCGCGCGAGGTCGCCAGCCGGGACCCGCAGCGGCTCGAAGCGCTTGCACCGTCGACGGCACCGCTCGAAGTGAAGCCGCTCGTCGAGGCGTTGAACGGACTGTTCGCGCGCGTCACCCGCGTGCTCGACAACGAACGGCGCTTCACCGCCGACGCAGCCCACGAGCTGCGCACGCCGCTGGCCGCCGTCGCGACGCAAACGCAGGTCGCCGCGCGGGCGCGCGATGCCGCCGAACGCGACCGCGCACTCGAACAGATCGCCGCTGCCAGCCGCCGCGCCAGCCACCTCGTCGAACAACTGCTGACGCTGGCGCGCCTCGACGCCGACACGCCGATGGCACTCGCCGAAACCGATCTCGCCGCGCTGGCCGCGGCAGTCTGTGCCGACGCCGGCGCCGCGGCGCTGGCCAAGGACATCGCGCTCGAACTCGACGCCGCGGCGCCCGTACCCTTCGCCGGCCATCCGGCGCTGCTCGCCGTGCTCCTGCGCAACCTCGTCGACAACGCCGTACGCTACACGCCGGCCGGCGGGCGCGTCGCCGTCGCCGTGCAGGCGCAGCCCGACGGCGTGCTGCTGAGCGTTGCCGACAGCGGCCCGGGCATCGACCCGGCGGTGCGTGCGACGCTGCCACGGCGCTTCCTGCGGCTGGCCGGACAGGATGCCGTCGGCAGCGGGCTGGGGCTTTCGATCGCCGCGCGCATCGCCGAGCTGCACGGCGGCAGCCTCGCGCTCGGCGACGGCATCGGCGAGCCGGGACTCGGCGTGCGCGTCAGCCTGCCGCGCGCCGTGTCGCCACGACTGTAGTTTGCGCGGCTATGCCGGCAGCAAGCCTTCGAGCAGCTCGACGGCGTCGGTGGCCGTGAGGTAGCGCGGTACGGCGTAGGTGCCGTGCGCCTCGGTGAGCGCACGCTCGATGATGGTGTCGAAATCCTCGCGGCGCAGTTGCTTGACGGTCGTCGGGATGCCCATCTGCTTGTTCATCTTGCGGATGTGCGCGATGAAGGCTGCGGCCGCCGCGTCGTCGTCGGCCGCGCGGGTGCCGATGCCGGCGCCGCGGCCCAGCTCGGCCAGCCGGCCGGCGCAATTGGGCAGCGACCAGTCGAGCACGTGGGGCATGACGATGGCGTTGGCGAGGCCGTGCGGCACGTGGTACAGGCCGCCGAGCTGGTGCGCGATGGCATGCACGTAGCCGACGCCGGCGCGCGTGAAGGCAAGGCCCGCCTGGAACGAGGCCAGCGCCATGCGCTCGCGGACTTCGAGATTGCTGCCGTCCTTGTAGGCCAGCGGCAGGTTGCCGACGATGGTGGTCGTCGCGCTCCTGGCGAGCTGGTCGGTTTCGTCGCTGGCCAGCGTCGAGATGTAGGCCTCGACGGCATGCGTCAGCGCGTCCATGCCGGTGGCGGCGGTGATGTGCGGGGGCAGGCCGGTCATCAGCTTGGGATCGAGCGCCACCATCTGCGGCACCAGCTTGGGATCGATGATGGCGTGCTTTTGCTGCGCGGCCTTGTCGGTGACCACGGCGGCGACGGTGACCTCCGAGCCGGTGCCGGCGGTGGTAGGCACGGCGTAGAAGGGCACGCCGGTCTTGCGCACCTTGAACAGGCCGACGAGATCGCCCGGCGAGCAGTCGTTGGCATAGCAGGCGACCATGCTCTTGGCGCCGTCGATGGACGAGCCGCCGCCGACCGCCAGCACGGCCTCGGCTTGCGATTTGCGCAGGAAGGCGATGCCGTCCTCGATCATCTCGTAGCCGGGGTCGGGCTCGATCTTGTCGAACACCGACACCTTGACGCCCGCCTTTCTGAGCGCGGCGAGCATCGGCGCGACGACGCCGAGCTTGACCAGCGGCCCGTCGGTGATCAGCACCAGCCGCTTGATGCCGCTGGTGGCGATCTCGCGGCACAGCGTGAGCGACGAATCGGGGCCGACGAAGGACACCGGACGCGGAAAGCGCAGCACCTTGAAGGCCACGCCAAGGCCCGCAATGCGCAGGCGGCTGAGGGGATGGTCGGGGAGCATGAAGACTCCTATCGCTTGTGAAGAAATGCGTCGCGAGCGGGCCGCAGCGGGGTGCGGCCGGAGCGCAGAAACCGGAATGTACTTCCGGTACATGAGGATTTCGAGCACCGCCCAATCCCCGTTCCGGCACGCGCAGCAGGATTTCTCACAGCGGCGTGATTTACCAGTGCACGCCCTGGAATACCTGGACGAAGAGTTTGCGTGCCAGCTCCAGCTTGCCCTTGGGCAGCGCCTCGGCTTCGCGTGCCGCCTCTTCGTCGGTGAGGCCGCGGGCGCGCGCCGAATCGGGGAAGAGGTGATAGGCCTGGTTGAGGATGTACTCGCTGACCTTGGGCGTGAGCGCATGCGATACGGCACCGGCCAGCCCGAGGCCGGTGGCGATGCGCGTGGGCCGCTCGATGATGGCTTCCATGACCATCGCCGCCGCCTCGTCGGGCGTGAGCATCGGGAAGGCGTTGTAGATCTTGGTCGGCGCCGTCATCGCGGTCTTGACCAGCGGCATGTAGATCGTCGTGAAATGCACGTTGCGGTCGGAGTATTCCGACGCGGCGCAGGCCGAGAAGGCGTCGAGCGCGGCCTTCGAGGCGACGTAGGCCGAGAAGCGCGGCGGGTGCGTGAGCACGCCGATCGACGAGATGTTCACGATGTGGCCGCTGCGCCGTTCGAGCATCGCCGGCGAGAAGCCCATGATCAGCCGCAGCGCGCCGAAATAGTTCAGCTGCATGGTGCGTTCGAAGTCGTGGAAGCGGTCGAACGAATACTGCAGCGAGCGGCGGATCGAGCGGCCGGCGTTGTTGATGAGGATGTCGACATGGCCGTGCTTCTCGAGCACCAGATTGACGAAGCGGTCGCAGTCGGCCATCTCGGCGATGTCGCAGGAATAGGCGAAGGCCTTGCCGCCCTGGGCCTTGATCTTCGCCATCGTGGCGTCGAGCTTCTCGGGCGTGCGCGCGGCAAGGATGACCGTCGCACCGGCCTTGGCGAGCTTGATCGCGCAGTCCTCGCCGATGCCGGCGGTGGCGCCGGTGACGACGATGATCTTGTTGCGCACGCGGCGCGAGAGGCGGTTGGCATCGCGCGTCTTGTTGATGGCCTTGACGACGCGGCCCGCCGTGGCGACGGGCACGGGCAGCACGTCGAGCGCCTTGCTCATGGCGGCGATGGCCGGCTCGGCCAGATGCTCGAGGTTGTCGACGATGGCCGGCTTGCGGCTGCGCGGCGCGCGCGTTGCTGTCGGCGCGGGGGCCGCCTTGGCCTTCGCGCGCGGCGCCCCGGGCTTGGCCGCCGGCTTGGCGGCCGCCGCTTTGGCGACCTTCGCCGGCGCCGCCTTGCGGCTGCGCGCGGCAGGCTTCGTTTCGGTGGCGGGCGTATCGCTCGGGGTCTTGCGCGTGGCCATGCTGTCTCCTTGATTCGTGCTTTGCTCGGACGGCGGCCGGCGGGCCGCGCGAAAGCGCATTTTGTACCGGCGGCGTCACAAACGGCAATGCTTCTTCAAAACGACGACGGCAGGCGCATGCCTGCCGTCGTCGTCACCGCATGCGCCGTGTCGCCACGACTGTGTTTTGAGGCTACGCCGGGTAGTAACGCTCGCCCTTCGTCGCCTTCGCACGCAGGCCGGCGGTGGGCGCGAAGCGCGGGCCATGGGCGGCGGCGAGGCGTTCCAGATCGGCCACCGCGCGGTCGATGCCGATGGTGTGCAACCAGCCCAGCGGACCACCGCGGAAGGGCGGGTAGCCCCAGCCGAGGATGGCGCCGACGTCGGCGTCGATGGGCGCCTTGAGCACGCCTTCTTCGAGGCAGCGCGCGGTCTCGACCGACTGCACCAGGATCAGCCGTTCGACGACCTGCGCCAGGCTCGGCTGCTGGTCTTCCGGCTTGACCGGGAAGTGTTCGGCGAGACCCGGCCACAGCGCCTTAGTGCCCCCTTCGGGATAGTCGTAGAAACCCTTGCCGATCTTTTTGCCCAGGCGGCCGAGCGTCTTGACCATCTTGACGCCGACGCGGTCGGTCGGCCCCTCGACGTAGGCGCTGCCCAGATCCGCCCTGGTCTGCGCGGCAATCTTGACCATCAGCTCGATCGAGACTTCGTCGGCCAGTGCCAGCGGGCCGACCGGCATGCCGGCGATCAGCCCGGCCTTGTCGATCAGCACCGGATTGACGCCCTCTTCGAGCAGCGCCAGCCCTTCCACGACATAGGTGCTGAACACGCGGCTGGTATAGAAGCCGCGCGAATCGTTGACCACGATCGGCGTCTTGCCGATGGCCTTGACGTAGTCCATCGCGCGCGCCAGCGTGGCGTCCGAGGTCTTCTCGCCCATGATGATCTCGACCAGCGGCATCTTCTCGGCGGGCGAGAAGAAGTGCAGGCCGATGAAGTTCGCCGGCCGGCCGCTCGCCTGCGCCAGACCCGTGATCGGCAAGGTCGAGGTGTTGGAAGCGAAGATCGCATCGGCGGCCGGGTTTGCGTGAATGACGGCCTCCGTCTTCTTCGTCACGTCGGCCTTGATCTCGCGACTCTCGAACACCGCTTCGACCACCAGCTCGCAACCCGCCAGGTCGGCGTAGTCGGCGGTGGCGTGGATGCGTGCGGCAAGCGCCTGCGCTTCCTCGGCCTTCAGGCGGCCCTTGGCGATCTGCTTTTCCCACTGCTTGATGGCGTAGGCCTTGCCCTTTTCGGCCGCCTCCACCGTGGTGTCGAGCAGCACTACCGCGATGCCGGCCTGCGCCGTGCTCATGGCGATGCCGGCGCCCATCATGCCGGCGCCGAGCATGCCGATCTTCGTGTATTTCTGCGGCGGCACATCCTTGGGGCGCGTCGCCAGCTTGTTGGCTTCCTGCAGGCCGAAGAACAGCGAGCGGATCATGTTCTTGGCCTCGACGCTGACGACGCAGGCGGCGAAGTAGCGTGCCTCGATCTTCAGGCCCGTGTCGATGTCGGTGGCAAGCCCTTCATAGACGCACGACAGGATGTGGCGCGGCGCCGGGTAGTTGCCATACGTCTTGTCGCGCAACATGGCATTGGCGGCGGTGAAGAACATCATGCCGTTGGGCGTCGCGAGGCCGCCGCCGGGCATCTTCCAACCCTTGGTGTCCCACGGCTGCTTGACGCCCTTGGCAGCGTCGGACGTGAGCCAGGCCTTGGCGGCGGCGCGCTCGCTGCCGGCCGGCACCACGGCATGCACGATGCCCTGCTTGAGCGCCGCGTCGGCCTTGATCTTCTTGCCTTCGGTCATCAGCGGCACGGCCGCCGCATAGCCGATCAGCCGCGACAGGCGCTGCGTGCCGCCGCCGCCGGGCAGCAGGCCGATGGTGGCTTCGGGCAGGCCGAAGCGCGCCTTGGCATTGTCGGCAGCGACGCGGTAATGGCAGGTCAGCGCGATCTCCAGACCGCCGCCGAGCGCCGCGCCGGGCATGGCGCAGGCAATGGGTTTGCCGGCGGTTTCGAAGCGGCGGCAGGCGGCGTGGAACGGCGTCGCCCAGTCGATGACTTCCTTTGCCGATTGCATCTTCAGCAGCCATTCGAGGTCGCCGCCGGCGATGAAGTCCTTCTTCGCCGAGGTGACGATGATGCCCTTGACGGCCGGGTCGGCGATCGCCTTGTCCATCGCGGCGATCCACGCCTCGACGGTGGGGCCGTTCATGACGTTCTGCGAGCGGCCGGGGAGGTCCCATTCGACGGTGGCGATGCCGTCGGCGTCTACTTGATAGTTGATCATGTTCAGACTCTCTCGATAATGGTTGCTGTTCCCATGCCGGCGCCGACGCACAGCGTGGCCAGCGCGGTGGACTTGCCGCTGCGTTCCAGTTCGTCGAGCACGGTGCCGAGGATCATGGCGCCGGTGGCGCCGAGCGGATGGCCCATGGCGATGGCGCCGCCGCAGACGTTGATGTCGGCGTGGTCGATGTCCATCACCTGCATGAAGCGCAGCACCACCGAAGCGAAAGCTTCGTTGAGTTCCCACAGGTCGATGTCGTTCTTGCTCATGCCGGCGCGCCTGAGCGCCTTTTCGGCCGAGAAGCTCGGGCCGGTGAGCATGATCGAGGGCTCGCTGCCCACCGAGGCGTAAGCGCGGATGCGCGCGCGGGCTTTTAGTCCCAGCGCATCGCCCATGGCCTTGCTGCCGATCAGGATGGCCGCAGCACCATCGACGATGCCGGAGCTGTTGCCGCCGTGATGGACGTGGTCGATGGCGGCGACGTCCGGATACCGCTGCATGATGACGGCATCGAAGCCGTAGTTGCGGCCCTGCTCGGCGAAGGCCGGCTTCAGGGTCGCCAGCGATGCCATCGTAGTGTCGGGGCGCATGTGTTCGTCGTGGTCGAGCACCACCAGGCCGTTGATGTCGGTGACCGGCACGATGCTGCGCGCGAAGCGCTTTTCGTCCCACGCGCGCTTGGCGCGACGCTGCGATTCGACGGCGTAGGCGTCCACATCGGCACGACTCATGCCCCACTTGGTGGCAATCAGGTCGGCGGAGATGCCCTGCGGCACGAAGTAGGTGGCGGCGGCCACCTGCGGGTCGACCGACCAGGCGCCGCCGGAACTCATCATCGGCACGCGGCTCATCGATTCGACACCGCCGGCGATCATCAGATCGTTCATGCCGCCCATGACCTGGCCGGCGGCCATGTTCACCGCCTCGAGGCCGGAGGCGCAGAAGCGGTTGATCTGCACACCCGGCGCATTGAGGTCGTAGTCCGCGTACAGCGCGGCGACGCGGGCGATGCAGGCGCCCTGCTCGCCGACCGGCTCGACGCAGCCGAGGATGATGTCGTCGACCTTGGCGGTGTCGAGGCCGTTGCGCTCGCGAATGGCTTTCAGCACGTGCGCGGCCAGATGCACCGGCGTCATCTGATTCAGCGTACCGCCCTGCTTGCCCTTGCCGCGCGGCGTGCGCACGGCGTCGTAGATGTAGGCTTCTGTCATGAAACGGCTCCTTGGCGTTGAGTCAAACTACAGTCGTGGTGGGACGGCGCTGCGCAGTCGGCACCCTGTGTTGCGCGGCAAACGCGCACCGATGAGGGCAAGGCGCCCGGCACGCAGCACCCGAGACATACCTGGCAGGTAGGCGAGGGGGCGAGTACCGCGCAACTCCGCCAGCGCGGTGCACGTTGGGTGCGCTCACAGGCTGCGCGAGATCAGTTCCTTCATGATCTCGTTGGTACCGGCATAGATGCGCTGCACGCGGGCGTCGGCCCAGGCGCGGGTGACCTGGTATTCCCACATGTAGCCGTAACCGCCGTGCAGTTGTACGCATTCGTCGAGCACCTTGTTCTGCAGGTCGGTGCACCAGTATTTGGCCATCGAGGCGGTCGGCGCATCGAGCGTGCCTTCGACCATCTGTTCGATGCAGCGGTCGACGAACACGCGGCCGATCTGCGTTTCGGTCTTGGCTTCGGCGAGCTTGAAGCGCGTGTTCTGGAATTGCAGGATGTCCTTGCCGAAGGCCTTGCGTTCGCGGCAGTAGGCCACCGTCTGCGCGATGGCCGCCTCGGCCGAGGCGATGGCGGTGATGGCGACCTGCAGGCGTTCCCACGGCAGTTCCTGCATCAGGTAGATGAAGCCGCTGTTTTCGTCGCCGAGCAGGTGGCTGGCCGGCACGCGGACGTTGTCGAAGAACAGCTCGGACGTGTCCTGCGCCTTCATGCCGGCCTTTTTGAGCGGCTTGCCCTTGGTGAAGCCGGGCAGCGACGCATCGACGACGAACAGGCTGGTGCCCTTGGCACCGGCCGCCGGGTTGGTCTTGGCCACCACGATCACCAGGTCGCACAGCCAGCCGTTGGTGATGAAGGTCTTGCTGCCGTTGAGGATGTAGTGGTCGCCATCCGCATCCGTTCCTTTGACCGCCGTCGTCTTGATGCCCTGCAGGTCGGAGCCGGCCGCCGGCTCGGTCATGGCGATGGCGCCGATCATCTCGCCGCTGGCCATTTTCGGCAGGTAGGTCGATTTGAGGTGCTCGTTGCCGTAATGCAGGATGTACGGACCGACGATCTCCGAATGCAGCGACCAGCCGATGCCGGTGGCGTTCACGCGCGCCAGCTCCTCGAACAGCACCACCGAAAAACGCTTGTCGACGCCCATGCCGCCGTATTGCTCCGGCATCGTCGGGCACAGGAAGCCGTTTTCGCCGGCCTTGGTCCAGACCTCGCGGTCGACGAACTGCTGCTCTTCCCAGCATTCGATGTGGGGCGCGATTTCCTTGTCGACGAAGCGGCGGACGGTGTCGCGAAAGGCTTCGTGGTCGGCGTCGAACAGTGTGCGGGGGATGGGCATGGCGGCTCCTGACGGTTCGAAATCGGAATGCCGTATCCTACCAAGCAAATGCTTGCTTGACAATTCGACGACCGAATTCCACAATCGCCGCACCTCATCCGCTGGAGCCTCGCCCATGGAAAGCCGCGTCCGCTACGAACTCGCCGGTGGCGTTGCCACGATCACGCTGGACGACGGCAAGGTCAACGCCCTTGGCCTGCCGATGCTCGCCGACATCAACGACGCGCTCGACCGCGCCGCCGCCGAAGCCGCCGTGGTCATCCTCACCGGCAACGCCCGCTTGTTCTCCGGCGGCTTCGACCTGAAGACCTTCAAGGCCGGTGGCACCGATTTGGTCACCATGCTCACCAAGGGCGGCGACCTGGGTGAGCGCTTGCTCACGTTCTCCCGGCCGGTGGTCATCGCGGCCAGCGGCCACGCCATGGCGATGGCCGCGGTGCTGCTGATGTGCGCCGACTACCGGCTCGGCTTCGATGCCGACGCCAACATCCAGCTCAACGAAACCGCCATCGGCCTGGTGCTGCCGTATTTCGCCTATCCGCTCGCCGAGGCCCGCGTGCCGGCGCACTGGCGGGGCCGCGTGCTGGTCAATGCCGAGCCGCTGCCGCCGGCCGCCGCGCTGGCCGCCGGCTTCCTCGACGAAACTGTGCCGGCCGCGCGGCTGATGGAAACCGCCCGCGCCCGCGCCAAGGCCTTGGCCGCGCTGGACCAGACCGCCTTCCTCGAAACCCGCCGCCGCCTGCGCGAGGCGTTGATGGCCGGGCTGGCCACCGCGCGCACGCGCGACATCGCCGAATGGCAGGCCATGCTCGCCGCCGCGCGCTGAGATGAAACGGCGCCGACACCCGAGCGCCGTCCCACCACCACTGTAGTTTCAAGGGAATGCCCATGAGCGGCCCACTCGCAGGATTCAAGATCGTCGAATTCGAAGGCCTCGGCCCCGGCCCGCTGGCCGCCATGTTCCTTGCCGACTTCGGCGCCGAGGTCACCGTCATCCGCCGGCGCGGCGGCAACGCCATGGCCAGGACGCTGGGCGGCGCCGGCGGGCCCGACGTACTGGCACGCGGCAAGCAGGGCCTCGTCGTCGACCTCAAGCAGCCCGAGGGCGTCGCCCTTGCGCTGGATATGGTGGCGCAGGCCGACGCACTGATCGAAGGCAACCGCCCCGGCGTCATGGAGCGCCTCGGGCTCGGCCCCGAGGCGTGCCTGGCGCGCAACCCGCGGCTGATCTACGGTCGCATGACCGGCTGGGGCCAAAGCGGCCCGCTGGCCATGGGCTGCTCGGCCTGGGCCGCGCCGGCGACGTGCCGGCGCGCCCGCCGGCCACCATCGTCGGCGATGCCATCGGCGCCCTGGGCCTTGCCTTCGGCATCATCGCCGCCGCGTTCGAGGCCAAATCGTCGGGGCAGGGCCAGGTGGTCGACGCGGCGATCATCGACATCGCCGCCATGCTCGGTTCGCTGGCCTTCTGGATCCATGGCGGCGGCCAGCTCGGCGGCAAGCACCCTTCGCCCTTTTACGACGCGCCGTTCTACGACAACTACGAATGCGCCGACGGCCACTGGATCACCGTCGCGCCGCTGGAGCCGCAGTTCTACGCGCTGATGCTGCAACAGCTCGGCATCACCGACGCACCCCCGGCGGCACAATACGATTTCTCGCAATGGCCGGCCTTCAAGGCCCGGCTGACCGCGCTCTTCCTGTCGCAACCGCGCGCCCACTGGTGCGCGCTGCTCGAAGGCACCGATGCCTGCTTCGCGCCGATCCTCGATCCGCGAGAAGCCGCCGCGCATCCGCACCACGTCGCGCGCGGCACCTTCCGCGTCAGCGGCGGCACCATCGAGGCGATGCCCGCGCCGCGGCTGTCGCGCACGCCGGCCGTCGCCGCGCCGGCACCAAACTCCAGTGGTGGCGGCACGGCGCAAGGTGCTCCATCGACGCCGCCACCGCTGCTTGCCGCGCTTGGCCTGGCGCCCGAACGGCTCGCCGCGCTGCGCGCCGCCGGCGTCATCGGATAGGAGAACGTCATGGACCGCTTCCAACCCGTCGTCACCGCCACGCACGAAGTATTCAACCAGGCGCCGCCGCTGGCCGACACCAACGTCTATCTGGACAACGCCGCCCTGCGCGAGGCCGTGGCGCGCGAAGGCGCCGGCTGGGCCGATGCCTGGCTGGGCGCTCGCGGCTTTGACCTGGGCAGCGCCGAGATGATCGAGCGCGGGCGCGTGGCCAACAAGTTCCCGCCGACGCTGAAGGCCTTCACATCCACCGGCGAGCGCATCGACGAAGTGGAATTCCACCCTGCGTACCACGAGCTGATGGCCTACATCAAGCGCCACGGCGGCTCCGGCGGGCCGTGGGCCGATCCGCGCCCCGGCGCGCACGTCGCCCGCGCCGCCTATTACCTGATGCAGGGCGGTGTCGATGGCGGCACGCTGTGCCCGACCACCATGACCTACGCCGTGGTACCGGCGATCCGCGACGAGCCGAAGCTCGCCGACTGGGTGCGCCTGGCCCTCTCGCCCGAATACGACCGCCGCTGCGTGCCGGGCATCGACAAGCCGGGCGTCACCTTCGGCATGGGCATGACCGAGAAGCAGGGCGGCTCCGACGTGCGCGCCAACAGCACCACCGCCGAATTCGTCGGCGAATCCGAATGGGGCAGCGAATACCGCATCGTCGGCCACAAGTGGTTCTTCTCGGCGGTGATGTGCGATGCCTTCCTGATCCTCGCCCAGACCGGCGCGCGCGACAAGCAGGGCAACGCCGTGCCGACCTGCTTCTTCCTGCCTCGCTTCGGCCCCGACGGCCGGCGCAATGCCATCCGCATCCAGCGGCTGAAGGACAAGCTGGGCGACAAATCCAACGTCGGCACCGAAGTCGAATTCTGGGGCGCGCGGGCCTGGCGCGTCGGCGAGGAAGGCCGCGGCATCCCGCGCATTCTCGAGATGGGCACCTACACGCGGCTCGATTGCGCGCTCGGCTCGACGGCGCTGATGCGTGCGGCCTTCGCCAACGCCGCCCACCATGCGTCGCATCGCAGCGCCTTCGGCAAGCGCCTCGTCGAGCAGCCGCTGATGCAGGGCGTGCTGGCCGACCTGGCGCTGGAAACCGAAGCCGCCACGGCGCTGTCGCTGCGCCTGGCCGCGGCCTTCGACCGTGCGGACGATGCGCACGAAGCCCTGCTGCGCCGGCTGCTGACGCCCGTGGCCAAGTACTGGATCTGCAAGCGTGCGCCGGCCTTCACCGCCGAGGCGATGGAAGTCTGGGGCGGCAACGGCTATGTCGAGGACGGCCCGATGGCGCTGTACTTCCGCCAGAGCCCACTCAATTCGATCTGGGAAGGCTCGGGCAACGTCATGGGACTGGACGTGCTGCGCGCGCTGGGCAAGTCGCCCGATGCCGCCGCCGCGCTGTTCCAGGAGCTGGCGCCGGCACGCGGCAAACACGTGGCTTTCGATGCGCACCTCGCGACGCTCGAGGCGCTGCTCGCCCGCCCCGCCGAGTGGGAGGCGCGCGGCCGCGAGCTGATGCAGTCGATCGCGCTGGCCATGCAGGCGGCCCTGCTGCTGCGCCATGCGCCGGACTTCGTCGCCGACAGCTTCTGCGCCGCGCGGCTCGCCTCGCCCACCGCCAGCGCGGTGTTCGGCGCCTTGCCGCCCGACGCGCTGCGCCACGCGCCGGCGCTGGTCCGTCGCGCCTGGCCGCACGCCGGCATCGCCGCGTGATGCGACGCCTCGTCGCGCTCATCGCGCTCGCCGCCTTCGCCACCGGCGCGGCGGCACAGACGCCCGCCTATCCGCCGGCCGCCGACGAGCCGCTGCACATCGTGCGGCATCGCAGCGCGGCATTCCTGATCTACACCAATCACATCGCGCCGGGCATGTGGACGCAATTCCACAGCCATCGCAACGACCTGCTGGCGATGATCGCCGCCGATACGCGGGCGGCGTCGCAGATGGATCTGCCACCGTGGGGGGATTCGCCTACAGAGTTTGAAGCATTCTTGGCGGAAGGCATGCGAGAGGGTCGGCCTCGGAGGGATGGTGAAAG
>JBGARB010000076.1:0-11158 GCA_044230495.1 Rhodocyclaceae bacterium | reverse complement strand
AGTGCGGCGTGACGCCCGAGCTGTCGACGACCGGCGGCACGTCCGACGGACGCTTCATCCGCCGCATCTGCCCGCAGGTCATCGAGTTCGGCCCGGTCAACGCGACGATCCATCAGGTCGACGAGCGGGTCGAGGTGGCCTCGATCGAACCGCTGATGCGCATCTACCGGCGCACGCTCGAGACCCTGCTGGCTTCGGGCACCCCGGCATGACGGTGATCGAAGTCGTGGAGGCGATGGCCGACCGGCTCGATCGGGCCGGCCTGGCCTTCGGCCACGGCACCACCTGCGCCTACGACGAGGCGGCCTGGCTCGTGCTGTGGCGCCTGGGCCTCCCGCTGGACGCTCTGGACGAGGTGGCCGGTGACGCGGTCGATGCCCGGCAGCAGGCCGCGGTGGCCGAGTTGGTCGACCAGCGCATCCGCACCCGCCGACCCGCGGCCTACCTGACCGGCGAGGCCTGGCTGCACGGTGTGCCCTTCCACGTCGACGAGCGCGTGATCGTGCCGCGCTCGCTGATCGCCGAGGTGCTGGTCGACGGCCGCATCGATGCCTGGCTGACGCAGGAACCGCAGCGCGTGCTCGACCTGTGCACGGGCAACGGCAGCCTGGCGGTGCTGGCTGCGCGGCATTGGCCGACGGCGCGCGCCGACGCGACCGACCTGTCCGTCGACGCGCTGGCCGTTGCAGCGCTCAACGTGGCACGCCATGGTCTGGGTGAGCGCATCGTGCTGCGCCGGGGCGACGGGCTCGCCGCAGCCGAGGGGGTGTACGACGTCGTGCTGTGCAACCCGCCCTACGTCAACCGCGCCTCGATGGACGCCCTGCCGGCCGAGTACCGCGCCGAACCGGCCGTGGCCCTGGCCGGCGGCGAGGACGGCATGGACTTCGTCCGCCTGCTGATCCCCGGCGTCGGTCGACACCTCGCTCCCGACGGCTGCCTGGTTCTCGAGATCGGCCACGAACGCGCGCACTTCGAAGCTGCCTTCCCGGCGTTGCAGCCGGTGTGGCTGGAGACCAGCGCCGGCGAGGACCAGGTGCTGCTGCTGACCCGCGAGGCCTTGCCTTGATCTCGATCCGCAACCTCACGTTACGGCGTGGCAGCAAGGTGGTGCTGCAGGGCGCCACGCTGACGCTGCAGCCTGGCGAGAAGGTCGGCCTGATCGGCCGCAACGGCGCCGGCAAGTCGAGCCTGCTCGGGGCCATTTGCGGGCGTCTGGCGCTTGACGATGGCACGGTGTGGCAGGCGCCCGGTCTGCGCGTGGCGTTGGTCGAGCAGGAGCCGGCGTTCGGCGACGGGCTGACGGTATTCGGCGCGGTGACGGAAGGGCTGGGCGATCTGGCTGCCGATTTGCGGGCCTGGCATGACGCCGCCCATGCCGCCGAGTCGGGCGAGGCGCATGCGCTCGATCGCCTGCACGATCTGCAGGTGCGCCTCGAGGCGGCGGACGGCTGGCGGCTGACGTCGCGCGTCGAGCAGGCCGTATCGCGCCTGGGTCTGGACGCCGATGCCGACGTGGCGTCGCTGTCGGGCGGCGGCCGCAAGCGCCTGGCGCTGGCGCAGGCGCTGGTGGCCGAGCCGGACCTGCTGCTGCTCGACGAGCCCACCAACCACCTGGATGTCGATGGCATCCTCTGGCTCGAAGGCCTGCTGGCCGACTTCCCCGGCGCGGTGTTCTTCATCACCCACGATCGCGCGTTCCTCGATGCCGTCGCCACGCGCATCGTCGAGCTGGACCGTGGCCGGCTGGGCAGTTATCCGGGGCGCTTCGCCGCCTACCAGGAACGCAAGGAAGCGCAACTCAACGCCGAGGCGCTGGCCAATGCGCGTGCCGACAAGCTGCTGGCGCAGGAAGAAGTCTGGATCCGCAAGGGCGTCGAAGCCCGGCGCACGCGCAGCGTCGGCCGCATCGCGCGCCTCGAACAACTGCGCCGCGAGCGCGCGGCGCGGCGCGACATGCTCGGCAACGCGCGCATGCGGCTTTCGCACGCCGACGAATCCGGCAAGCTGGTCGTCGAGCTGGACGCGGCAAGCAAGTCGTGGGGCGCGAAACCGGTGGTGCGTGATCTCTCCTGCCGCATCCAGCGCGGCGACAAGGTCGGTCTCATCGGCCCCAACGGCTGCGGCAAGACTACGCTGCTGGGCCTCCTGCTCGGCCGCCTCGCGCCGGATGCCGGTCGCGTGCGCCTGGGCACGCGCGTCGAGATCGCGTATTTCGACCAGTTTCGTGCCCAGCTCGACGCCGAAGCCACGCTGGCCGAGGTCATCAGCCCCGGATCGGACTATGTCGAACTCGTCGATGCCGCCGGACGGACCTCGAAGCAGCATGTCATCGGCTATCTGGAGAACTTCCTCTTCTCCCCGGAGCGTGCCCGCTCGCCGGTGAAGACGCTATCGGGCGGCGAGCGCGCACGTCTGCTGCTGGCGCGCCTGTTCGCGCGGCCGGCCAACGTGCTGGTGCTCGACGAGCCCACCAACGACCTCGACATCGAGACGCTCGAACTGCTCGAATCGCTGCTGCAGGATTTCGCCGGCACGGTGTTCCTGGTCAGCCACGACAGACGCTTCCTCGACAACGTGGTCACGCAGACGCTGACCTTCGAAGGCGACGGCCGCTGGAAGGAATACGCCGGTGGCTATTCCGACTGGCTGCAGCAACGCGCGCGCGCCGAGCCCGCGTCGCCAGCCCCGAAAGCCGCAAACTACAGTCGTGGCGGAACGGCGGTACGCACACCACCCGCAGTGAGCGCCTCCGACGAGGGCAAGCTCAGTTTCAAGGAGCGCCGCGAGCTGGAATCGCTGCCCGGACGCATCGAGGCGCTGGAGCGCGAACAGGGCGAACTCCATGCGCGGCTGGCCGATCCGGCGGCATGGCGCGATGCGGAGGGCGCGCGCACGGCGCAGGAGCGGCTGACGCAGGTCGATGCCGAGCTGATCGCCGCGATGGCGCGCTGGGAGGCGCTGGAAGCCCGCGCCTGAGATCAGCCGCTTCGCGGGCTGCCGATCAGCGGCACGATCTGGACAGCGAGGATGCTGACGAAGATCGCCACGCAACCGGCAATACCGACGGCGGTCAGGCGCTCTCCCAGCCACCAGGCGCCGAACAGCGCCGCGAAGGCCGTCTCCATCGACAGGATGATCGCCGTATCCGCTGCCGGCGTATGTCGCTGGCCGACGACCTGGCCAGTAAAGCCGATGCCTACCGACAGGATGCCGGCATAGGCGATCGGTCCGGCGGCAGCGCGCAGGGCATCCCATGCCAGCGGTTCGCTCGTCAGCGCCAGCGTGCTGGCGATGACGCCGACGACGAGGAACTGCCCGCAGGCGACGGTGAACGGCCCGGCGCGATGGGTTGCGGCATGCCCGACGAGGATCACGTGTCCGGCCCAGAACAGGCTGCTGGCGATCACCCACAGGTCGCCCGCATTGAGGGCCAGCGCGTTGGCGCCGGTCAGCAGCCAGGTACCGGCCACGCTGCCGGCGGCAGCCGGCCAGATCACCCAGTGCGGCCGTTGCCGGAGCAGCAGCAATGACAATAGCGGTACCAGCGGCACATACAGCGCGGTGAGCATGCCGGCGTTGGTGACGGTGGTCGTCACGATGCCGATCTGTTGCAGCCATGCACCCAGAAACAGCAGTACGCCCAGCGCGCCGATGATCCGCGCGTCGTGCGCGTCGAGTGGGGCGCAGTTGTTCATGCGGACCGCCCGCTCGCGCAGGGCCAGCGGCAGCACGACGAGGGCGCCGAGCAAAAAGCGCGTGCCGGTGAAGGTCAGCGGTCCGACGGCCGCCATGCCGAGGTTCTGCGAGACAAAGGCCGAGCCCCAGATCAGTGCAACGACGAAAAGCAGCAGGTCGGCCCGCAGGCGCGTCATGAGAAGGGGTGGCGGCAACGCGAAGCGGCGCATTCTACGGGGCGCATGCCGGCGTCCGGCAAGGTAATATCGACGACGCCTCGCCATCCGCGCGAAGCCGGTGCCGAAGCGTCACGCTGGGCCGCCGGAAAACATTCCTCGTCGGGAAAGGACATACGCATGAAGATCAAATTCGCCGTCGCCGCGCTCGCCCTGGTGGCGCTCAACGCCGCAGCCAAGGAGTGGAAGGAAGTCCGTCTCGCCAGCGAGGGCGCCTACCCTCCCTTCAACGAGCTGGCCACCGACGGCTCGCTCAAGGGTCTCGACATCGACATCGGCAATGCCGTGTGCGCCGAACTCAAGCTCAAGTGCGTGTGGGTCAAGCAGGATTGGGACGGCATGATTCCGGCCCTGGTGGCGCGCAAGTTCGACGCCATCGTGGCCTCGATGTCGATCACCGAAGAGCGCAAGCAGAAGGTCGACTTCAGCGACAAGTACTACGCCTCGCCCATCGTGCTGATCGGCAAGTCCGACAGCAAGCTGGCGCCGACGGTGGCAGCCATGAAGGGCAAGAAGGTCGCCGTGCAGCGCGGCACGGTATCGGACAACTTCGTCACCAAATTCTGGGCCGGGCAGGGCGTCAACGTGTCGCGCTATGCCAAGCAGGACGAAGCCTTTTCCGATCTGCGCGCCGGCCGCGTCGATGGCGCGGTCGTCGATTACTGGGAAGCGGCAGGCAGCTTCCTGACGACGCCGGAGAGCAAGGGCTATGGCGTGCTTGGCGACAAGATCTTCGGCAACACGCCGGAAGAGAAAGCCACCGTGGGCGACGGCATCGGCATTGCCATCCGCAAGGGCGACGGCGACCTCAAGGCCATGCTCAACAAGGGCATCGCGGCGATCCGCGCCAACGGCACGTACGCCAAGATCACCGGCAAGTACTTCAAGGAAGACATCTACGGCAAATAGCCTGCGCACTGCCGGTGTGAAGGTCCGCGTGGCTGACTGCGCCGACCATGCTGCTTGAGGGCTACGGGCTGGCGATCCTCGCCGGCGCCTGGGTGACGTTGCGCCTTGCGCTGCTGGCGCTGGCGCTGGCGCTCGTCACCGGGCTGCTCGGCGCGGCGGCCAAGCTCTCCGGCACGCGCTGGCTGGTCTGGCCGGCCGTCGCCTACTCGACCTTGTTTCGCGGCGTGCCCGACCTGGTGATGATGCTGCTGGTGTTTTACGGCGGCCAGGTCATGGTGAACCAGCTCACCGACCTGCTGGGCTGGGAGTATTTCGACCTCGATCCGTTCGTCGCCGGCGTCGTGACCATCGGCGTCATCTTCGGGGCCTATTTCACCGAGACCTTTCGCGGCGCATTCATGGCCGTCCCGGCCGGCCAACTCGAGGCCGGGCGTGCCTACGGCATGACCGGCTGGCAGGTGTTCGGCCGCATCCTGTTTCCGCAGATGCTCCGCCATGCGCTGCCGGGTCTGGGCAACAACTGGCTGGTGCTGGTGAAGAGCACGGCCATCGTCTCGATGATTGGCCTTGCCGACATGAACTTCATCGCTGACCAGGCCGGGCGCACCACCCACCAGCCCTTCCTGTTCTACATGGTCGTGTGCCTGCTCTACCTGCTGGTGACCGGCGTGTCGTCGTGGCTGCTGCATCGCCTGCAGCGGCGCTATGACATCGGCGTGCGCGAGGCGGAAGTCTGATGTTCGACATCGGCATCATCGCGCACAGCCTGCCGGAGTACGCCCGCGGCGCCTGGATGACGATCCAGCTGGTCGGCATTGCGCTGGCTTGCGGGCTGGCGGCGGCGATTCCGCTGGCCATCCTGCGCGTCTCGCGCAATCCCTGGCTGTCGCGGCCGGTGTATGTCTACACCTATTTCTTTCGCGGCACGCCGATGCTGGTGCAACTGCTGGTCGTGTACTACGGCTTCTCGCAATTCGCGTGGCTGCGGGCGCAATGGGAGGCCGGATCGGCGTTCTGGCTGCTGCTGCGCGAGCCGTATTTCTGCGCCTTGCTGGCGTTTGGCGTCAATACCTGCGCCTACACCGTCGAGATCATCGCCGGTTGCATCCGCTCGATTCCCTACGGCGAGATCGAAGCCGCCAAGGCGATGGGCATGACGCGCATGGTGATGCTGCGGCGGATCGTCCTGCCGGCTGCGTTGCAGCGGGCGATACCGGCCTACAGCAACGAAGTCATCTTCATGCTGCAAGGCAGTTCGATCGCCTCGGCGGTGACGCTGGTCGATCTCACCGGCGCCGCGCGCGACGTGTATTCGCGGCATTTCGCGCCCTTCGAGGCTTTCATCTTCGCCGGCGCCTGTTATCTTGTGCTGACCTTCGCCATCGTCGCGGCGTTCCGCCAGATCGAGCGCCGCTACCTGGCCCACCTGCAACCGCGACGCGCGCAAGCCGCCCATTGATCCGATGAACCCGCTGCAGGTCGACGACATCCACAAGCGCTACGGCGACCACGAGGTGCTCAAGGGGGTTTCGCTGCTCGCCGCCAAGGGCGATGTCGTCAGCATGATCGGCTCGTCCGGTTCGGGCAAGAGCACCTTCCTGCGCTGCATCAACTTCCTCGAACACCCCAACAGCGGCCGCATCGTCGTCGAGGGCGAAGAGATCCGCCTGTTGAAAGGGCGCGACGGCGCATTGCGTCCGGACGCCGCGCAACTGCAGCGCTTGCGCACGCGGCTGGCGATGGTGTTCCAGCATTTCAACCTGTGGTCGCATATGACGGTGCTGCAGAACGTCATCGAAGCGCCGTTGTCGGTACTCAGACTGCCCGAGGCGGAGGCCATGGCGCGTGCCGAGCGCTATCTGGATCGCGTCGGGCTGTGGAAGTTCCGCGACAGCTACCCGGCCCACTTGTCCGGCGGCCAGCAGCAGCGGGTGGCCATCGCCCGCGCGCTGGCGATGGAGCCCTCCGTCCTGCTGTTCGACGAGCCCACCTCGGCGCTCGACCCGGAACTGGTCGGCGAAGTGCTCAAGGTGATGAAGGGCCTGGCGGAAGAGGGCCGGACGATGATCGTCGTCACGCACGAAATGGGCTTCGCCCGCGAGGTGTCGAGCCACGTGATCTTCCTGCACCAGGGGCGCATCGAGGAAGAGGGGGAACCGAAATCCGTTTTCGCCCAGCCAAAGAGCGAGCGGCTGCGTCAGTTCCTCTCCGGCAGCCTCAAGTAGTGGCGAAGGGGTAGGCGCCGAAAAGCCACAGGTGGGCGTAGCGCGCGAACAGCCAGAACGCGACCAGCCCGATCGCCACGGCCGCCGCCGTGCGCGGAATGCTCCCTGCGGGGTATACCACGCCGGCCGCACGGTCGCGACGGCGCGCGCTGACGAAATCGAAGACCGCCCAGACGAGGAAGCCGCCGAACAGCATCACGTCGCCGAGGTTGCCGTTGGCGATCAGGTGCGCAAGCGCCCACAGCTTGGTGCCGGCGACCATCGGATGTCCGACGCGCGCCTTGAGGCCGTTGCGCGGCACGTAGGCGGCAACCAGCAGGATGAACGCCGGCAACACCAGCGAGGATGCGACATGTCTCGCCCACAAGGGCGGCACCCAGAGCACCAGCGGATCGCTGCGCGTTTGTCCCCAGGCCCAGGCCAGCAGCACGAAGGACGCCAGCGACACGACGCTGAACAGGCCCTTCCAGCGCTGCTCGCCCAGCCGTGCCACCTGCGCCTCGCGCCATGCCGGCGCGACGATGCGCAGCGAATGGCTGCCGAGGAAGACCAGCAGACCGACGAGTAGGAGCAGATGCGCGCTCACGGGGTTCAGCAAACTACAGTGGTGGTGACACGGCGGTCGACGTCACGATGGTCGCGCAACCGTTCGCGCCGAAGCGCGTGCAGACGAATCCGTGGCGAGCGCCGGCGGGCCGGAGCGCCCGGCGCGCAGCAAGATTCGTCACACGCGCTCAACCGCAGGTGCCCACGGCGCCGCACGCGCTGCAGAAGTCGCAGCCATCCTTGCGGATCACCGTCATGTTGCCGCACTCGGAACACAACGAGCCCTGCATGACCTTGACGCCGCCGGTTTGCGGCGTGTCGGAGCCGGGCATTTCGAGGATGCCCATTTCGCGGGTCGGGAAGCCGTTTTCGTCGAGGATGCCGAGCATGGCATAGCGATGCATGATGAGCCGCGCAACGTAGGCGACCGTCGAGGGCCAGTTCTGCTGCTTGGCCGAGCCGGGCACGCGGGCCATGAAGTCGCCCAGCGGTTCGGCGTAGTTGAGCAGCTTGCGCAGCTTCATGCCGATCCATGCCGGGTCGAGCACGCGCATGTCGAGCGAGAGGAGGCGCGTCAGGCCGTCGAAGGCACGCGGATAGTGGCCGGACAGCCACACCGAATACGGCCGCGTGATGCCGTCGGGCAGCGTGATCTCCTTCAGGCCGAGAACGAATTCCTCGCCGGAGGCCGGATTGGAGATGTCGACCGTCCAGGACAGCGTGCCGTCGGTACCGGTCTTGGGTTCGTCGCGGCTGAACATGCAGTCGATGACCGGCGTGGTGCCATCGCCGTCGAGTGCGCCCAGGCGCTCGCAGCGGTAACGGATCACCTGCGCGATGGCGGATACGGTCCCGGGCACGCGCTTGAGCTCGCCGTTCGGCGGGAAGGGCAGGTCGAAAGGATCGTCGTCCTGCGTGCGCGCCAGTGCATCGAGCTTGAGCTTTAGCCACGCCTTGTCGTTGGCGCGCATGTCCATCGACAGCGTCTTGGCGACGGCGCCCAGGCCGCGCGGCTGGTCGGTGCCGTTGACCCAGACTTCGAACGGCACCGGACGGCCCATGTCGTTCTCCGTCTGGCCGACGAACAGCGCGAACTTGGTGTGAGGCGCCTCGATCATGTAGGTCCATGCCGTATTGCCGTCGGTCATCCGCGGCCGTCCCGGCCAGCGCAGGCTGGCCAGCACAGGCGCGGGCAGGGCGCCAATGCGCAGGCGCTTGTTGGCGCCTTCGTAGGTGACGTCCTGCGGCTGCTTCTGCGCCGGCGCCTGACTGCCGGTCGACGGCTCGACGGACAGCACGCTGCCGAGGATGCTGTTGGGACGATACGTAGCAAGGCCCTTGAGGCCGGCCTTCCACGCCGTCATGTAAAGGTCTTCGAACTCGCTGTAGGGGTAGTCGGCCGGCACGTTCACGGTCTTGGAAATCGACGTGTCGATGTAGGGCGCGACGGCCGCCACCATGTCCTTGTGGGCCTGCGCCGAAATCTCCAGTGCGGTGACGAAATAATCCGGCAGCTTGGCGACATTGCCGCCCTGGTGCTTGTACAGACGCCAGGCGTAATCCTCGACCTGGTATTCCTTGTGGGTGCCGTCGGCCATGCGCTTCTTGCGCGTGTAGGTCCAGGAGAAAGGCGGCTCGATGCCGTTCGACGCATTGTCGGCGAAGGCCAGCGAGATCGTGCCGGTGGGGGCGATCGACAGCAGGTGGCTGTTGCGGATGCCGTGCTTGCGGATCTGCTCCTTGACCTCGACCGGCAGGCGCGAGGCGAAGTTGCCGCCGGACAGGTACATGTCGCGGTTGAACAGCGGGAAGGCGCCGCGCTCCTTGGCCAGCTCGACGGAGGCGAGGTAGGCGCGCGTGCGCATGAAATCGGAGATCTTTGTCGCGGTATCCAGGGCGTCCTGCGTGTCGTAGCGCTTCTTGAGCATGATCAGCGTATCGCCCAGGCCCGTGAAGCCGAGGCCGACGCGACGCTTGCTGGCGGCTTCCTTGGCCTGCTGTTCCAGCGGCCAGTGGGTGGCGTCGAGCACGTTGTCGAGCATGCGCACCGAGGTGTCGATCACGTCGCCGAAGGCGGCATAGTCGAAGCCGGCGTCGGCGCCGAACGGATCGCGTACGAACAGCGTGAGGTTGATCGAGCCCAGGCAGCAGCAGCCGTAGGGCGGCAGGGGCTGCTCGGCACAGGGATTGGTGGCCTCGATGGTCTCGCAGTAGCCGAGGTTGTTGTCCTTGTTCATGCGGTCGAGGAACAGGATGCCCGGCTCGGCATGGTCGTAGGTCGAGCGCATGACCTGATCCCACAGGTCGCGGGCGCGGACCTTGCGATACACCCACTGGCCGTCGTCGCGCTGGTAGGCGCCGGACGCGCGGATGTCCGCCGATGGCGTCGCGCGATGGGTCAGCTCCACATCGCCATCGACTTCGACGGCCTGCATGAAGGCGTCGGTGACGCCCACGGAGATGTTGAAATTGGTCAGGTCGCCCTGGTCCTTGGCGTGGATGAACTCCTCGATGTCCGGATGGTCGCAGCGCAGCACGCCCATCTGGGCGCCGCGCCGGCTGCCGGCCGACTCGACGGTCTCGCACGAACGGTCGAACACGCGCATGTACGACACGGGCCCGGACGCGCGCGATTGCGTGCCCTTGACGTGTGCGCCCACCGGGCGGATCGACGAGAAGTCGTAGCCGACACCGCCGCCGCGCCGCATCGTTTCTGCTGCCTGCAGCAAAGCCGTGTAGATGCCCGGCCGGCCATCGACGATCTCGGATATCGAATCACCCACCGGCTGCACGAAGCAGTTGATCAGCGTCGCGCACAGATCGGTACCCGCCGCCGAATTGATGCGGCCGGCGGGAACGAAGCCGTTCTCCTGCGCGCCGAGGAAGCGTTCCTCCCAGTAGGCGCGCTTGTCTTCGGTCTCCATGGCAGCCAGCGCCCGGGCGACGCGCAGGCGGACGTCGCGCACGTCGCGCTCGGTGCCCTTGGCGTACTTTTCCAGCAGGACTTCACCGCAGATTTCCTGCGGCAAGGGCAGGCCCATCTGGCCGGTATGCTCAACGGCCAGCGTCGATTCGTCGCGTGTCTCCATCGTCATTTGGTAGCGTCTTCCCGAAGCGATTGGTGGTGGAATGGGGTCGTGTCGCGCGGTCCCGGGAAGGCCCTCCTCCGAGCCCGGACTCCATCGCGCCGGCGCAGCTTACGCCGCCGATCCCGAGTTGAAAAGCAAAAATTTCAGTGTCGTGCAAAAACAGTCACTTGCTGAATTTGTCGGTGTCTCGTGTTCGCACGACCCACTATATATAGTAGGTTTCAAATCGCCACCGTTGCCCGAAAAAGGCCAACATCTGGCCGCTGTTCCGCCACAGCGACACACGAATTCGGGACGATTCTTGCTCACCTTGCCAACGACCCGAAGCGGGTCATCGGTGGTCAACCTTGCCAAATCAGCGGCTTGCGCCGATGGTGCGACGCACATGCCGGGCGATGACGGATTCCTCGTCCGCCCGAATCACCCAGCAGGCCACCTTGCTGTCCGCGGCGGCAATCGATTTTCCGGCTGTATT
>JBGARB010000075.1:0-11253 GCA_044230495.1 Rhodocyclaceae bacterium | reverse complement strand
CCGTTTTCGTGCGCTGTCGCCCCGACCCGCTGCCCTCGCCCGCGCGCATGGCCACGCTGCACGTCGGCCATGCGCAGACCGCGTCGATGGCGGCCGGCCCGCTGGTTGCCATCGACGCGCAGGCGCGGCTGCTCGCCGAACTGGCGCAGCTGACGCAGGATGTCGGCGAACTCGAGCTCGAACTGGCCACGGCGCAGGCCGAAATGAGCGAATTCACGCGACGCTACTACCGGCTCGTGGGGCGCCGCATGGCCGAAGCCGACGCGCTGCAGGCCAAGCTCGCCGCGCACCGCGCCGATGCCACCACCGCGCCGGAGGCGCAGGAAGCCGCTCGTGCCGCGCAGGCCCGTGCGGAGGGTTCGAGCGGCGAGCAGGCGCGCTTTTCGCGCGCGGCCGGCGAAGCGCCGGACGAAGAACGCACCGCGACCGCGGCCGGCTTCCGCCCCGGCAACGACGTCAAGCGCCTGTTCCGCCAATTGGCGCAGAAAATCCACCCCGACCGCTGCGTCGATGAAGCGGACCGCGCGTGGCGCACGCAACTCATGACCGAAGCCAACCGCGCCTACCGCGCTGGCGACCTCGCCGGTCTGCGCGAAGTCGCCGCGTTGTGGGCCGAAGGGCAACCCGCGCCGGCACAGGCGACCATGCAGGCGCAACCGGTCCCGGCCACCGGTCTCGAAGAACAGGTCGCGCGCATGCGTGCCCGCTTCGACGCCATCAAGGCGGAGTTGGGCCGGCTGTTCGGCTCCAAACTCTACGAGTTGTTCCTCGCCGCGCGCCAGGCGCTGCGCCATGGCCGCGACCTGCTGCAGGAAATGGCCGACCGGCTCGACGCGCAGATCGCCGACCTGCTCGCCGCGCTCAGGACGGCGTAGCGCCGTCGTCGAGAAATCGTCGTGCCAGCGGATGGCCGAGGCTGGCCGCCGACGACATCCATGCGCGCCCCTTCGCCGGGTCGCCGTCGCCCAATCCGGCAAGGCAGGCCGCCGCCAGCTCGTATTGCGCGTCGGCATCGCCGCGCGTGGCCGCCTCTTCCAGCCAGACCATGCCTTCGCGTGGCGCCGCGGCAATGCCTTCGCCGTGCAGCAGGCAGTAACCGGCGCTGTACATGGCGTACGCATCATCGCCCTGCTCGGCCGCCATCCGGAACCAGCGGAAGGCCTCGCGCTTCTTCACCGGCGACCCTTCGCCGAAATACAGCATGTCGCCCAGCGCGATCTTGGCATCGAGCAGGCCGGCGGCCTTGCCGAACCATACTAGCGCTGCGGCGGGGTCGGCCTCCGTGCCGATGCCATGGCGCAGACACTGGGCATAGCGCAGCGCCGCCGGGCGATGGCCCACGCGCGCGGCCCGCGCGAACAAGGCCAGCGCCTGCGGCCGATCCTGCGCATCGCCGCTGGCCAGCAGGCTTTCGGCACGCGCAAACGCTTCGCGCTGCCATTCGCCGGGCGCCGGATGCCAACCGGCCTCGGCGGCGAGCGCCAGCCAGCGCTCGCCGCGCACGGCGTCGGCGCGCGTGCCGATGCCGCGCAGCAGGCAGCGGCCCAGCTCGGCCATGCCGTGCGCATCGCCCGCCTGCGCTGCGCGGCGGTAGTGCGCGATGGCAAGCGCCGGGTCTCGACGCACGCCTTCTCCGGCTTCAAGGCACTCGCCCAGCCAGACGGCAGCGCTGACCTCGCCCGCTTCCAGGGCACGGCGGTACCACGCCACGGCAAGCACCTTGTTCTGTGCCACGCCATCGCCCCAGCGGTGGCAGTGGCCCAGCAGCAGTCTCGCGCGGGCGTGGCCATGCCGCGCCGCAGCCCGCCACCACCGCGCGGCGGCCGGCAAGTCCACTGCCATCACGCCGGGAATGCCGGCGGCGCAGGCGTGGCCCAGTTCGTATTCGGCGTCGCGGCTGCCTTGCTGCGCGGCGCGCTGGTACCAACCCAGTGCGGCCGCCGGGTCCGCGGTCATGCCGTTGCCTGCCATGGCACACTGGCCGAGCAGGAAGCTGGCGCCCGCCAAACCCTGGCGTGCCGCGGCGCGCAGGTAGCGGACCGCTTCGGCCACGTCGATGGACGTACCGGCGCCGGTGAGCAGGCACATGCCCAGGCAATGGCAGGCGGCCGTGACGCCATCGGCTGCCGCGTCGCGCCACAACGCGACGGCACGGGCGCGATCTTCGGCGACGCCGCGACCGATGAAGTGGCAGCGTGCCAGCAGGTCCTTGGCCCGCGGCTGGCCTTGCTCGGCGGCCTTGGTCAGCCAATGTGCGGCGCGATGGACATCGCGCCGACCGGCAAGGCCGAAATAGTGCGCACGGCCGAGCCAGTATTGCGCCAAGCGCGCGCCACGCTCCGCTGCATGGGCCAGCAGGGACACGGCCGCGACGGCGTCTGCCGCGACGCCATGCCCGCGCAACAGGCACAAGGCCCGCCAGGTGGCACCGCGCGCGTCGCCGGCCGCCGCGGCGCTGGCGAACAGCCGTGCCGCTTCGGCGTGGTCGCGCGGCAGGCCAAGGCCTTGGTAGAGCAGCCAGCCGAGCACGGCCTGGCCGGCAGGCGCGCCACGCTCGGCACTGCGCGTGGCCCACTGCACTGCGCGCGCCTACGATTTGGCCACGCCTTCGCCGATGCAATGCCGCCAGGCCAATTCAGCCTGCGCGGCGGCATTGCCGCCCT
Source organism: Rhodocyclaceae bacterium (assembly GCA_044230495.1). Classification (GTDB taxonomy): domain Bacteria; phylum Pseudomonadota; class Gammaproteobacteria; order Burkholderiales; family Rhodocyclaceae; genus JADJEF01. The sequence continues at coordinate 8,590 of JBGARB010000075.1, read as the reverse complement.
CGGCCATGCGCTGCAGCTCGTCCGCGTCGAGCGCGCGCCAGAACTGCTCGGGTGAGCCGAGCAGTTCGAGCGCCGTGCCGGCGCCGCGTTCGACCAACTGGCCGTCCAGCGCCTCCTGGAACAGGCTCAGCAGCGCCGGTGCCGGGAGCGTCATCAAGGTTTGCGACATCGTTTGCACGGTAGCCCGTGCACGGCCCGGGCGATCGACCGAAAAGGGCGTCGGCTTATCCACAAAATCTGTGGATAACTGTGTGGATGGCGTGCGCACGAGCGCGCTAAGTGCCGTTCCCGAAAGGAGTTTTTACAACTTGATTGAATTTGGAGCGATTTACGAACCCATATAAATCAATAGCTTGCGAAAGACTCCCCGTAACGGCGCGGGTTTCGGGGCAATCGCGATCGGCCTACGGGCAGGCAGGCCGACGATGTGGATGATGTACACTCGGCCGACCCCCGCGCAGCTTGACAAGGCGCGTTTTCCGTGACCCGGTTTGCCATGTTCGCGCCCGTCCTTCGCGTCTCCGACCTCAATCTGCGCGCGCGAAAGCTGCTGGAAGAAGGCTTTGCGCTGCTGTGGGTCGGTGGCGAGGTGTCGAATCTCGTCCGGGCCGCCTCCGGACATGTGTATTTCACGCTGCGCGACGAAGCCGCGCAGGTCCGTTGCGTGATGTACCGCAATCGCGCGCAGCTTGTCGGCTGGGCGCTGGCCAACGGCCAAAGCGTCGAGGTGCAGGCCCGCGTGACGCTTTATGAGGCGCGCGGCGATTTCCAGCTCGGCATCGAGACCATGCGCCGAAGCGGCCTGGGCAAACTCTTCGAAGCCTTCGTGCGCCTGCGCGAACGACTGGCCGCCGAGGGCTTGTTCGAGGCCGGACGCAAACGCACGGTGCCTGATTGCCCGCGCAGCATCGGCATCATTACCTCGCGGCAGGCCGCGGCCTTGCGCGATGTGGTGGTGGCGCTGCGGCGGCGGGCACCGCACGTGCGCCTGATCCTCTACCCGACGCCCGTGCAGGGCGACGGCGCCGCGCAGTCGATCGCCGATGCACTGGCAGCGGCCAATGCCCGGGGCGCCGCCGATGTGTTGCTGCTCGTACGCGGCGGCGGCAGCATGGAGGATCTGTGGGCGTTCAACGAAGAGGTCGTGGCCCGCGCCATCGCCGCCAGCCGGCTGCCGGTGATCGCCGGCGTCGGCCACGAAACCGACACCACCATCGCCGATTTCGTCGCCGACGTGCGCGCCGCCACGCCAACGGCGGCGGCGGAGCTGGCGAGTGCCGGCTGGCTGCGTGCCGCGGAGCGTCTGCGCACCGCCGGCGCGCACCTGCAGCGGGCGATGCGCCGACGGCTCGACGATACGCAGCAACGCATCGATCGCCTGTCGCTGCGGCTGATACACCCGCGCCAGCGTATCGAACGCAGTCGCGAGCGGCTCGACACGCTGGCCGCTCGCCTGCGCGGCGCGCTGCGTGCCGACCTGCGGCGGCGTGAAGGCACGCTTGTTCGACTGCATGGCCGGTTGTTGCGCCGGTCCCCGGATACGGCCGGGCCGCGCGCGCGCATGGCGGCGCTGGCACACCGCCTGCCGCAAGCCGCACGCGCCCTGCATGCGGCGGCGCAGGGTCGCATCGACGCGCAGGCGCAGGCGCTGGCCCACCTCGATCCGGCGCGCACGCTGGCGCGCGGCTATGCCATCGTCCGCGATGCGACCGGCCGCGTCGTCACCGATGCCGCCGCGTTGCATGCCGGCGACGCGATCGCGCTGCGGCTGGCGTACGGCGGCGCCGACGCGCGGATCACGGCGGCACATGACGACCTGAAGACAAAGTCCTGAAGCGATCAGGGTTGTCGCGCAAGGCCGGGCTGAATAGACTGTGGCCTTCCCCAACCGATCCGTCACGGAGCCATCATGGAACACACCCTGCCCCCGCTGCCCTACGCGATGGATGCCCTCGCGCCACATATCTCGAAGGAGACCTTCGAGTACCACTACGGCAAGCATCATCAGGCCTACGCCACCAACCTCAACAATCTCGTCAAGGGCACCGAGTACGAGAATCTCGACCTCGAAGCCATCGTCAGGAAGGCGCCGGCCGGCGGCCTGTTCAACAACGCCGCGCAGGTGTGGAACCACACCTTCTTCTGGAATTCGATGAAGCCCGCCGGCGGCGGCGCGCCCAGCGGTGCGCTGGCTGCGGCGATCAACGCAAAGTGGGGCAGCTTCGACGATTTCAAGAAGGCTTTCCAGGCCAGCGCCGTCGGCAACTTCGGCTCGGGCTGGACATGGCTGGTGAAGAAGGCCGACGGCACGGTGGATATCGTCAACACGACCGCCGCCGGCACGCCGCTGACCACCGACGCCAAGGCGCTGCTGACCATCGACGTCTGGGAGCACGCGTATTACATCGACTATCGCAACGCCCGGCCGAAGTTCGTCGAGACCTTTCTCGCCAGCCTGGCCAACTGGGATTTCGCCGCCGCCAACTTCGCCTGAGCGTCGACGCGCAATCGCATGAACGCCGCGCCGATGCGCGGCGTTTTTCGTTGGGGCCCGGCTAACTACAGTGGTGGCGGGACGGCGCACCAACGGCGTATGTCCCCTACCCCATATGGGTTATGGTCGTTGCGCTGCGATTTGTGGTCAAGTGCGGCGCTGGTTCTTTGGAGACACGCCGTTGGAAGCCCAAATCCACATTCAGGTCCTGGTTGCCGCGTTCGTGCTCGCCGCGCTGATGGGCGCAGCGACGGTGAAGACCAATTTCTGCACCATGGGTGGCGTATCCGACTGGATCAACATGGAGGACACGTCGCGCCTGCGCGCGTGGCTGCTCGCCGGCGCCGTGGCGATCCTCGGCACGGTTCTGCTCGAGGCCTTCGCGGCCGCCGACCTGTCATCGACCTTCCCGCCTTTCCGCATGGCGAAGTTCAACTGGATCCGCTATCTGCTTGGCGGTGCGCTGTTCGGCATCGGCATGACACTGGGCTCGGGTTGCGGCAACAAGACGCTGGTGCGCGTGGGCGGCGGCAACATGAAATCGGTGGTGGTGATGCTGCTGATCGGCATGACGGCCTACTGGATGCTGTGGACCGAATTCTTCGAGATCGCCTTCAATTCCTGGCTCGATCCGCTGGCCATCGACCTGACGAAGATCGGCGCCGCCGGTCAGGGCATCGACCAGCTGCTGGCTGCCGCGCTGGGCGTTCCCTACACGCGCTCGCTGCATGTCGGCGTCGGCCTCGCGCTGGCGATCGGGCTGGGCGGCTGGACGCTGGCTTCGGCCGAGTTCCGTGCCAATCGCAATGCCTGGGTGAGCGGCGTGATCTTCGGCGTCATTGTCGCCGCGGGCTGGTGGATCACCGCCGGCCCCTGGGGCACGCAGTGGAAGGAGTGGGCCGAGATGGCCGATGCGCCGCCGCTGCGCGTCAATGCGCAGTCCTACGTCTTCACCGCCGCGCTGGGCGATGCCGCGCGCTGGGTCATGCGCCCGACCGACTTCTCGCTGCTCAGTTTTGGCCTCGCAGCGTCGGCGGGCGTCATCGCCGGTTCGTTCGTTCAGTCGGCAATTAGCCGCGAGTTGCGCCTGGAGTGGTTCGCCAATTTCGCCGACTTCCGCAATCACGTCGCCGGTGGCGTCTTGATGGGCATAGGCGGCGTGCTCGCGATGGGCTGCTCGATCGGCCAGGGCGTCACCGGGCTATCGACGCTGGCGCTCGGTTCCGTGCTCACGCTGGCTGCGATCATCGCCGGTTCCGCTATTACGATGAAATTGCAGTATCGTTTCGCCTGAGCGACGATTTCGTCGCCAACCTTCAACCCCCGCTAGGAGAACGCCCATGACCTGGACGCGTCGCAATCTGCTCAAAACCCTCGGTGCCGGCGGCAGCTACATCGCCCTCGCGGCGGCCGGCCTCGTCAAGCCGCTGGCGGCCTTCGCCGCCGACTGGAACAAGGCCGCGTTCGAGGCCAAGGACATGCCCGGCGCACTCGCCGGCCTGCATGCCGGCAACGTCACGGATAGCGCCGATGTCGTCATCAAGGCGCCGTCGATCGCCGAAAACGGCGCGGTCGTCCCGGTCGAGATCGTCAGCAAGGTGCCCAACACCAGCTCGATCTCGGTGTTCGTCGATGGCAACGTGGCGCCGCTTGCCGGCCATTTCACGTTCACCCCCGAAGTCGTGCCGGAAGTCTCGGTACGCCTCAAGTTCGCCAAGACCTCCAACGTCCGTGCCGTCGTCATGGCCGGCGGCAAGGCCTACGGCGCGCATTCCGAAGTGAAGGTCACCACCGGCGGCTGCGGCGGCTGAGAAAGGAAAGGAAGACTCATGGCAGATCCGATGAAGATTCGCGCCAAGCTCGCGGGCGACGTGGCTGAAATCCGCGTCCTCATGGGCCACCCGATGGAAACCGGGCAGCGCAAGGAAGCAGACGGTTCCTTGGTTCCGGCGCATTTCATCCAGTCGATGACCGTCTCGGTCGGCGGCAAGGTGGTCGTCGATGGCCAGACCGGCACGGCGGTATCCCGAAACCCGGTGTTCGGCTTCAAGGTCAAGGGCGCAAAAGCCGGCGACAAGGTCGTCGTCACATGGAAGGACAACAAGGGCGAAACACGCACTGACGAAGCCGTCGTGGCCAATTGAGCCCCGCGGTCCCGAAAAGCAGTTCCTGTCACGGAGGAGGAGCCATGAAAGGAATCAAAGGCGCAGCGGCGACCGGTGTCACCGCTGCAGCACTCGCCCTTGCCGCCCCGGCCGCCCTGGCCCAGGCCAAGGACCCGACCATCGCCGGCATCGAGGAATACCGCAAGATGCTCGGCGACGAAAATCCGGCCGAGCTGTACGAAGCGCGCGGTGCGGCGCTGTGGAAGAAGGCCCGCGGGCCGAAGAACGTCTCGCTCGAAAAATGCGATCTGGGATTGGGCCCGGGCGTCGTCGCCGGCGCCTACACGCAGACGCCACGCTACTTCGCCGATGCCGATCGCGTGCAGGACATCGAATCGCGCATCGTCTGGTGCATGATGACAGAACAGGGCTTCACCGAAGCCGACGTCAGAAAGCGTCCCTTCGGCAGCGCCGACAATCCTTCGGACATCGAGGATCTCGTCACCTACGTGGTTACCGCGTCGAAGGGCATGAAGCTCAAGGTGCCGACCGCGCATCCGAAGGAAAAGGCCGCGTACGAGTTGGGCAAGGCGCTGTTCGGCGTGCGTGCCGGCCCGTACGACTTCTCGTGCGCGACGTGCCACGGCGAAGATGGCAAACGCATCCGCCTGCAGGAACTGCCGAACCTCACCGTGAAAGCCGACGCCCAGCGCGCCTACATCGGCTGGCCGGCATATCGCGTGTCGACCAGCAAGGTGCATACGATGCAATGGCGCATCAACGACTGCTTCCGCCAGCAGCGCTTCCCCGAGCCGGTGTACATGTCGGACGCGGTGAACGCGCTGATCACCTACATGGCCGTCACCGGCAACGGTGCGACGTACAACGGCCCAACCCTCAAGCGCTAGGAGACACGCGATGAAAAAGATCACCCAGCTCCTGGCGCTGGCCGGCATCGCCGGCGCATTCGCCGCGCCCGTCTTCGCCGAGCCGCCCACCCACATCGAATTGCGCGACATCCTCAAGCGCGACTTCCGCGCCAAGGGGCAGGCGAGCGCCGACCGCGTGCAGCAAGACGGCGTGCAGTCGATCTGCAATCTCACCAACGACAAGCCGCCGGAGGCCGTTGCCAAGCGCCTCGAGGCCGACCAGATGGCCGGCGTCAAATGGCCGGCCGACGGCAAGCTGATGGGCGACTGGAAGGCCGGCGAGAAGCTGGCGCAAAGCGGCGTCGGCATGACCTGGTCGGACAAGGAAGGCTCGCCGATCGGCGGCAACTGCTACAACTGCCACCGCATCGGCCCGGCCGAGCTTTCCTTCGGCACGCTCGGCCCCAGCCTGCTCGCCTTCGGCAAGACGCGCGGCTACACGGCCGAGATGCAGAAATACGCCTATTCCAAGATCTACAACGCCAAGGCCCACAACCTGTGCTCGCTGATGCCGCGTTTCGGCCAGGCGGGCGCATTGTCCGAGGCGCAGATCAAGGACCTGGTGGCGCTGCTGATGGATCCGGCCTCGCCGGTCAACAAGTAGGGCGCCACGGCGCCTGACGGGCGCGGCCACGGCCGCGCCTTTTTTCATGCCGCTTCGGCAAGGGGAACCACCATGAACCGCCGCGAATTCCTCCATCTGCTGGCCATGGCCTCGGCCGCCGGCATGACGCTCGACGCTCGCGCGCAAGGCGCCTCGCGCGACGCGGCGATGTACGACGTGCCGCGCTTCGGCAATGTGCATCTGCTGCACTTCACCGATTGCCACGCGCAATTGCTGCCCATCTGGTTCCGCGAGCCGAACGTCAACCTGGGCATCGGCGGCTCGCTGGGCAAGCCGCCGCACCTGGTCGGCGAGGCCCTGCTCAAGCACTTCGGCATCCCCTCCCAGGGGGCCGCGGCGCATGCTTTCACCTACCTCGATTTCGCTGCCGCGGCCAAGCGCTACGGCAAGGTCGGCGGCTTTGCGCATCTGGCCACGCTGGTCAAGCGCCTGCGCGCCGGGCGGCCGGGCGCGCTGCTGCTCGATGGCGGCGACACCTGGCAGGGCTCGGCCACCGCGCTGTGGACGCGCGGTGCGGACATGGTCGGCGCCTGCAAGCGTCTGGGCGTGGACATGATGACAGCGCACTGGGAATTCACCGTCGGCGCCGAGCGCGTCAAGGAGCTTGTCGACGGCGATCTCAAGGGCATCGACTTCCTCGCCCAGAACGTCAAGACCAACGATTTTGGCGACGCGGTGTTCAAGCCGTATGCCCTGCGCGAGATGAACGGCGTGCCGGTCGCGGTAATCGGCCAGGCCTTCCCCTACACGCCAATCGCCAACCCGCGCTGGATGATCCCCGACTGGACCTTCGGCATCCAGGAAGAAGCGCTGCAGGCCGTCATCGACGAGGCGCGATCCAAGGGCGCCCAGGTCGTCGTGCTGCTTTCGCACAACGGCATGGATGTCGACCTCAAGCTCGCCAGCCGCGTCACCGGCCTCGATGCCATCCTCGGCGGCCACACGCACGACGGCATTCCGCAACCGACCATCGTGTCGAATGCCAAGGGCAAGACGCTGGTGACCAACGCCGGCTCGAACGGCAAATACCTCGGCGTGCTCGATTTCGACGTCAAGGACGGCCGCGCGCACGACTTCCGCTACCGGTTGCTGCCGATCTTCTCCAACCTGCTGCCGGCCGACGCCGACATGGCGGCATACATCGACGGCGTGCGCGCGCCGCACAAGGCCAGGCTCGAAGATCGCCTGGCCGTCACCGAAGGGCTGCTCTACCGGCGCGGCAATTTCAACGGCGCGTGGGACCAGTTGATCCTCGATGCCATGCTCGACGTGCAGGGCGCGCAGATCGCGTTCTCGCCGGGCTTCCGCTGGGGCACTTCGCTGCTGCCGGGCGACACCATCACGCGCGAGCTGCTGATGGACCAGCTGGCCATCACCTACCCTCAGGCCACCGTCAACCCGATGACCGGCGCCACGATCAAGACCATCCTCGAGGACGTGGCCGACAACCTGTTCAATCCCGACCCCTACTACCAGCAGGGCGGCGACATGGTCCGCGTCGGCGGACTCGCCTACACCTGCGATCCGAACGCCAAGATCGGCAGCCGCATCACCGACATGCGGCTGGGCGGCAAGCCGCTCGACTAGAATCCGCGCATGAAATTGCGCCCCTTGTTCGTCCTGCCGGTCATCGCCGCAATCGCCGCCGCCTGGTTCGGCTGGCAATCCTGGAACGGCAAGGGCGAAGCCCAGCGCTACAAGCTGGCCAAGGTCGAAAGCGGTCCCTTGACCGCGGTGGTCTCCGCGACCGGAACCTTGACCCCGGTGGTTTCCGTGCAGGTCAGCTCGCAGATCTCCGGGCAGATCCGCGAAATCCTGGTCGACTTCAACTCGACGGTGAAAGCCGACCAGGTGATTGCACGCATCGCGCCGGAAACCTTCGAACACAAGGTCCGCCAGGCCGAGGCCGACCTCGAGGCCGCGCGCGCCAGTACCGCCGTGCAAGCGGCGGAAGTGCTGAAGGCGCGCGCCAATCTGGCAGACGCCGAACGCGACTACGAGCGCAAGAAAATGCTCGTCGAGCGCAAGTTCATTTCCAGCGCCGAGCGCGACAAGGCGCAAGCCGTCTACGAGGCCGCGCTTGCCGCGATGCAGGTGGCTCAGGCGCAGACCGGCAATGGCCGGGCCATCGTCCGCCAGCGCGAGGCGCAACTCGGCCAGGCCCGCGTCGACCTCGAACGCACGGTGATCCGCGCCCCGGTCGATGGCATCGTGGTCAAGCGCAGTGTCGAACCCGGCCAGACCGTCGCCGCCAGCCTGCAAGCGCCGGAGATGTTCGTTATCGCCAAGACGCTGTCCGACATGCAGGTGGAAGCCGCGATCGACGAGGCGGACATGGGTCGCCTGCGCGTCGGACAAAAGGCCACGTTCACCGTCGACGCCTGCCCCGGGCGCAGCTTCAATGGCGAAATCAAGCAGGTGCGCAAGGCGGCCACCG